>JARYMK010000121.1 GCA_029907165.1 Anaerolineae bacterium | reverse complement strand
ACACACTCATAGAGCAGCCATTGTATCTTCCTTTCATCTCCTGTCCAGTGTCACTAACCTATCTGAACGAGCTCAGCGGCGGGATGGCGCGTGTCTGTAACATACACGGTGGGCGAGTTTGAGCGCCCCACTGGAGGCACGCGTATCGCATTAGAAATGACCTCGGCGACCCACTCGGGAGCCACACTTGGCCTGACGACTGCCATGTTCGCCCCACCGTGCGGCCAACCAACCGCCTATGTTACAGACACGATGGCGCTCCCGTCGTCGCCCGTCAGGACCCGGCGGGTGCGGGCCGGCCCCTCCTCTGGGCCTATGATACCCTTTTCTTCCAAAATGTCAATCAGCCTGGCGGCACGCGAATAGCCGATCCGCAGCCGCCGCTGGAGCAGGGAGATAGACGCCCGATTGGCCGCCCGCACCTCCTGGATGGCCCGCTCCAGAAGGGGATCTTCGCCTGCATCTTCGCCAAGCCCGACCTGCACCGGCTCCATGTCGCCCCACAGGGAGGGCTGCACCACCTCGGTGGGCGGCGGCTCGCTCACCGCATGCATCCCCTTCCAGTGGTTCACGAGGCGGGTCAGTTCCGCATCCGAGACGAAGCACCCCTGCAGCCGCTGCAACTTGCTGGAATCGGGCGACATGAACAGCATATCGCCGCGCCCCAGCAGTTTCTCGGCGCCGGGCGTGTCAAGGATGACTCGCGAGTCCACCTGCGACGTTACGGCGAACGAGATGCGGGCCGGGAAGTTGGCCTTGATGAGACCTGTTACCACATCCACCGACGGGCGCTGCGTGGCGATGACCAGGTGGATGCCCGTGGCCCGCGCCATCTGCGCGATGCGGCAGATAGACCGCTCCACCTCCTCGGGCGACACCATCATCAGGTCGGCCAGTTCGTCAATGATGACGACAATGTAGGGCAACGGCTTCTCGCCGCGCGCTGCGGCCATGCGGTTGTAAGCCTCCAAATGCCGCGCGCCCGCCTTGGAGAACAGTTTGTATCGGCGATCCATCTCGCGGGTCGTCCACTTCAGCACGCCGACCACCCGTTCCAGGTCCACCACCACCGGCGACAGCAGGTGCGGCACGCCGTTGAACGGTACCAACTCCACCATCTTGGGATCCACCAGGATGAGTCGCAGGTCGTCGGGCGTGTTGTTCAGCAGCAGGCACGCGATGATGGAGTTGATGCACACCGACTTGCCCGAGCCTGTCGCCCCGGCGATGAGCAGGTGGGGCATGGCGGCCAGGTCGGCCACCACTGGCTGCCCCGACACATCCTGCCCCAGCGCGATGCGCAGTTTGGACGTCATGCTGCGGAACGCTTCCGACTCCATCACGCCCCGCAGCCCCACCAGCGAGGACTGGCCGTTGGGGACCTCAATGCCGACGATGGAGCGGCCGGGCACCGGCGCTTCAATGCGAATGGGGCTGGCGGCCAGGGCGAGCGCCAGGTCGTTGGCCAGCGCGCTAATCTTGCTGACCTTGATCTTGGACCTGCGGACCTGCCCCCGCTCGTCCTTCCGCTCTACGTAGCCCGGCTCCACGCCGAACTGCGTAACCGTCGGCCCCTGGTTCACCTCAATCACGCGGGCCGGGACCCCGAAACTCGCCAGCGTCTCCTCAATGATGCGGACACGCTCGCGAATCTCCGACTGGCTGATTTCAATCTCAACGTTCTGCTCCAGGATGTCGGCGATCTTGGGCAGTTCCCACTTCTGCGCCCCGCTGATGATGCGCGGGAATAGTGGTCCTGTGGGTCGCGCCGCTTGCGGTGGCTCGCCGCCGATGATGACCGGCTTCGGCGCAGGTTCGGCGGCCCGCGCCGGGGGCGCAGCAGGCCCGCTCACCGGCTCCGCAGGCGGCCCGGCCACTGCCCGCCCCTCGTTAACGATGTACGGCGGCGCCTTGCCTCTCCGAAGGCGGGCCCACGCCCCGCGAACAAATGCGGCCATCTCCGACAGCGAGATGCCCGCCGTCATCAGCACGCCGACCAGTAGCCCCGCGATGGCCACAATCCACGCGCCCACACCGCCCAGGCCCCGGACAAGCGCCTGGCTCAGGAGCCAGCCGAGATAGCCGCCTCCGTTCCCGCTGGCGGCCAGTTGGCGCGGGGGCACGGACGAGGGGAGCATATGGAGCACGGCGAGGCCCAGCAGGAACAGCACGGCGACGCCCACGGGCTTCTCCGGCTCAATCTTCGGCTCGCGCCCGATGCTCTTCAGAATCAGCCACAGGCCGAGTGCCCCGAACCCGAAGGGGGTTACGTATGCGCCGTACCCGAAGGCGAGGAACAGCAGATTCAGCCACGTGGCCGTGATAGTGCCCTGGCTCACCGAGAGGATGCTGAACAGGGTTACCAGTGCGAGCGCGATGAGCAGCAGCCCGGCGACCTCGCCGCGGAAACGCAGGGGCGCGGAGGGTTTTCGTTTCTTGCTCTTGCCCGTCTTCGCCATCGCCACTATTATAGCACAAATGTGCGGATCGCTAAAACAGGCGCAACTGCTCGGCCTCCACGGGGCCGGCGGGAGGCGGCGTCTCGTCCAGGGCGATGGATTCCTGCAACAGCGCGGGTATCTTCTTGAAGTCTTCCTCTATGTCGGCCTTGTAGCGCGGCCGGTGGAGGGCCGCCGCCGGATGGTAGAGCGGCAGGACGATGATGTCGCCGACGCGCTGTGGGCGCCCGTGGACGCGGCTGATGGACGCCTGCGGGAGGTATTTTGCCATGGAGTAGCGCCCCAGCGTTACGATGACCCGCGGCTTGATGAGCGCGATCTGGCGGTCCAGGAACTCGGCGCACGCCTGAATTTCATTGGGCAGAGGGTCACGGTTTCCGGGCGGGCGGCACTTGATGATGTTGCAGATGTACACGTCGCGCCGCTTCATGCCGATGCTTGCCAGGAGTTGCTCCAGGAAGTGCCCAGCCGCCCCCACGAAGGGCCGCCCCTGCTGGTCTTCGTGGAAACCGGGGGCCTCTCCGATGAACACAATCTTCGCATCCTCCGGCCCTTCGCCGGGGACGGCACGGGTGCGGGTGCGGCCCAGCGGGCAGCGCTGACACTGGTTGATCTCGTCGTACAAGCGGGTCAAGTCGGACACGGCTCGCCTCCCCATGCATCGGAACGAACGGGTTTCCCAAAGGCACACCCGTAGTATATCCATCCGTCCCGCGCGGTCAAGCCCGAGGGCGGGTATGGAACCTTGCCCTACGGCTCCCCCCGCGGCCCGAAGACCACGTGGACCTCGCCGTCCTCCGCCTTGGCGCTCTCCACGTCCAGCCCGGCCACCACGCGCGGCAGCACGATGTTCCGCTTCTGATTCCCGATGTGCACCACCAGTTCGTCGCCCGTGCGGGTCAGTTTCAGCGCCTCCTTGTTCACGAAGGGCAGTTTCAGGATGAGGATGTAGCGCCCGTCCTCCTTGCGCACCATGTGCCGCGCGCCCTTGTAGAACACTGCCGCCGGGTCCCGGTCGCCGTACACCAACTGCCCCAACTGCCGCAGCCGCTCCAGACCCACCACTTCGCTGTCCATCAGCGGGACTTGCAGGATGGGCAGCGGCGAGAACGCCTCCTCCACTGCGCGGCTGTACTTTTCCTGGATCGCCTTCCAGTTGTCAAAGTAGGCGTCGTGCACTGCGGGCGGGATGATACGGTTGGAGATGACGGCATCCACCGGATAGCCGTACAGGCTCAGGTACGTGTACGTGCGCTGCGCCTCCTTGATAACCATCTTCTCCGGGTTCAGCACCAGCCGCACCGTGGACGTCTCCGGGTCCGACAGCAGGCCGTGCATCCTGTCCAGATCGCGGATCAGGCCCTCTATCACGTCAAAAAGTTCGTCCTCGGGCAGGGGCAGGTCGGTCAGCGAGCGGAGCAAGGGCCGCGAGAGTTGCAGTGCCCGCTTCTCCACCGGGAAGATTTTCTCCAGATACCAGCGGGCCATTTCGGGGAAGGACAGCAATTTCAGCGTTTCGCCCGTCGGGGCCGCGTCAATGATCACGACGTCGTACAGGCCGTCGTCGTGCAACTTGACAATTTGCAGGAGCGAGGCCAATTCCTCCATGCCCGGCAGCACGCTCACCTCTTCGGCGATGAGGTCGTCCATCCCGCGCCAGGATAGGAGCGCAGCCAGGTACTCCTGCACCGTGCCCCAGTACTTTTCCATCTGGTACAGCAGGTCAATCTCCTGCCCCCAGAGGTTCGGGGCCACCTCCGTCGGCTCGGGTCCGAGGGGGCAGTCCAGGCTGTCCGCCAGCGAGTGGGCGGCGTCGGTGCTCACCACGACGGTGCGCAGGCCCTGCTCGGCGCAGCGCAGCGCCGTAGCGGCGGCGATGGTCGTTTTGCCCACGCCGCCCTTGCCCGTGAAGAGAAGGATTCGCGTCATGACCTATCCCTGTTCGCCCAACGGTTTCAGCGGGGTGTTCTCCCTCGCTGCGAAGTCACGGTATTGAATCTGTGGGAACGGGTTGTCCAATTCCGCCACCTGCTCCAGGAATCGGCGGTCGGCCTCCGACAGGGGCGCGCCTCGCTCGGCCACTGCCGCCAGGTGGTTGAACCGCGCCAGGTGCTGCTGGAACCGCCCCGTCGCGTACTCCTTCGCCTGGCCCGTGCTGATGAGGAACGGCCAGTCGCTGGACTCCAGCAGCACGAGTTCGCGCGCGACCTGGGCCAGCAGCGCCGCCTGCTCTCCATCCGCCGACGGCCATCGGGCCGCCAGCCGCTCCATGCGCCGCTCGGCGGCGTGAATCAGCGGCCACATCCACTCGGTCTCCGGGTTCTTCCAGGTCCAGTGGCCGCCGCCCGCGCCCCACGAACTTTCGGGGAGGGCCACCACTTCGGTGGGCGGGTGGTCGTTCAGGTAGTCGCGGGCCGTCGTCAGTTCCACATCCGGGTTCACGCTCAACTGGCGGATCACTTCCTTGAGCCAGTCCACGCCCTCAAACCACCAGTGGCCGAACAGTTCGGTGTCGTAGGCCGACACGATGATGCCCATCTCGTCGTGGCGCTTGCTCCACTCGCGCAGGCGCTCCACCACGATGTTCACGAAGTGGTCCGCGTGGACTTGCACCTGCCGCTGGGCGGCCTCGGGGTCGTACAGGTCCTTGTCGCCCAAATCCACGCCCGCGCCCGTGATGCGCCAGTACTGCGCGCCCGAGTTGGGGTCCTTGCGGTGGAACTCGCGGTACACGAAATCGCCCGGGTAGCCGTGTGCCGCCGACCAGACCTGCATGCCTGTGCGCTCGTCGCGCCCGAAGACGGCGACCTCGGCCGCCTGCACGTAGTAGGGGCGGAACGTGGTGCGCTGGGTGGCTTCGGGGCGGGTGTCGGGCTTGACCACTACCTTGCGCAGCGGGATGGCCCCGTACGGCCCCACGGCGTCGCCCGCCACCTTGCCCACCAGTTGCCCGCCCTCAATCACGTGGGTATCGGTGAAGAAGTACTTCAGGCCGAACGCCGCCAGAAACTCCTCCTCTCCGGGCTTGTAGTACGAGGGCGCGCCTTCTTTCATGTACCCCGGTCGGTATCCGCACTCCGGCAGCCATATCCCTTGCGGCCGCCTGCCCATGTGGCGGATGTAGGTGTCCACGCCGGTCTTGATCTGGCCGTACAGGGTGGAGTCCCGCTCCATGAGGGGCAGATAGCCGTGGGTGGCGGCGCTGGTCAGCACGTCCAGGTTGCCCGCGTCCTGCAACCGCCGGAACGCGCCCAGCAGGTCGCGGTGGTAGCGGGAGCGGAAGGAATCCAGGATGCTCTGATAAAACGCCAGGTAGAAATCGGCGAGGGCCACGCGGCGCGCATCTTTGCCGTCCCAGAGTCGGCGGTCCGACTCTATCAGCGCGATGCGCTCTTCCACGTACATCTCAAAGTGGGCCAGCACGTCGGGGTCGGCCAATTGCTCCATGAGGATTGGCGTGATGCCGATGGTGAGTTTCGGCTCGTACCCCGCCGCCTTGAGGTCATACAGCGCGTTGAGCAGCGGCACGTAGGTCTCGGCGATGGCTTCGTGCACCATCTCCTCGCCATGGGGCCAGCG
The DNA here is from genome assembly GCA_029907165.1 of Anaerolineae bacterium. Taxonomy (GTDB): domain Bacteria; phylum Chloroflexota; class Anaerolineae; order DTLA01; family DTLA01; genus DTLA01. Next base: position 2,984 of record JARYMK010000121.1, on the reverse strand, counting down.
CCCCGCCTTCCGAACGTAGGGAAGATGCGTGTGCAGGACAAAGGTAAATGCGCCGACTTTCATTTCGCCCCTCCTTTTCTCGCACGGCCTCGTCGCGTGCGAACGCTAGATACTGCGTCCCAACCAATCCTCACACGTCAAACACGATGCGGGCCACGCAGCGACCCTCGTCGCAGGCGACGCGCAGGTCGTAGAACGTGGCTGCCTTGATGCGCCGTTTGGTGGGATGCCCCCTGTACCCCTCCACCGTCGCGGCCAGCGCCGAGTCTCCAGTGAGCCGCACGGCAAACGCGGTGTACATCTCGCCCAGCGTCTCGGACAGGAACAGCAACTCGTTGAGCCAGTCCACCAGCAGCGTCTCCCGGTCCGGCGCGTGGACAGACACCTCGTGCACGACCTGCTCGCCACCCGCTTCGGGCAGGCCCTCCAGGGCAAACACCGCCTCGGCGGCGTGGGCCAGCAGGCTCGCGAAGTCCTCGCCCCACACCTCAATGGCCAGGTCTGCCGTATGATCTAGTTCACGAAAGAACGGCGGACTCGCGCTCATGGGTTCTGCCGATTTCTCGCGTCGTCTTCCAGGATGCGGCGGGCTGCCTCCACGTCGCGGCCGATTTGCTTCACCAAGTCGGCGATGCTGGCGAAACGCTGTTCGGGCCGCAGGCGCTCTACGAATTCCACCACCAGGTCGCACCCGTAGATGTCCTGGTCAAAATCCAGAATAAAGGTTTCCACCGTGCGCGCGCCGTTGTCAAAACTGGGTCGCACGCCGATGTTGGCGACGCCGAAATACCGTTCCGGGCCGAGCACGGCGAATACGGCGTACACGCCATCGGCGGGGACGGCCCGCTCCTGGCGCACCTCCAGGTTGGCGGTGGGATAGCCCAACGCGTGCCCGCGGCGCGCCCCGTGTACCACCTCGCCCGCTACCGTGGGGTACCTCCCCAGCAGCCGCGTGGCCGCGCGCACGTCGCCCTGGGCCAGCAGCGCCCGAATCCGCGTGCTGCTCACCACCTCCCCGTCCAGGACAAACGGCTCCACTTTCCGCACGGCAAAGCCCAGTTCCGCGCCCAGGGCCGTTAGGGCGGCGAAGTCGCCCTCGCGGTTGCGCCCCAGCGCGAAATCCGGCCCCACCCACAACTCACGCAGGCGCAGGTGCTGCACCAGCGCCCGGGTGAAATCCGCCGCCGGCATCTGCGCCATCTGCACGTCAAACGGCAGGATCGCCAGGACGTCCAGCGACAACTGCTCCATCAGCACCGCCTTCTCGCCCGGCGTCGTCAGGTAGCGTATCTCCAGGTCTGGGCGAAGGACAGCCACGGGGTGCGGGTGGAATGTAACCACCATGGACAGCCGCTCGGTCTGCCTGGCTCTGGCGATGAGGCTACGAATCAAGTGCTGGTGCCCGCGATGTACCCCGTCAAACGCGCCGATGGTGGCGACGGTATCCCTGTCCAGATTCGCCTGTTCCCAGTTGTCAATCAGCAGCATTGTCCTGCGAACCTTGCCTCGGGATTGAGATGCGAGAACCCTGGGCGGCTACCGCGCGCGGAAGACCTTCACGGGAAGCCACCTCCCCTGGGCTTCATTATAGCAGACAAGGGCCACAAAATCACCCGCCAGCGTGTAGGCCCGCGCCACTTGGCCGTCCGCGCCCGGAGCGGCTTCCACCGGCTGGCCGTGCTCCAGCGCCTGGGCCTGCTCGCCAGTCAAGATGACCGCCGGCATGTCCAACAGCGCCTCGTCCATGGGAATCAGGAACCGCTCCCAGTCGCCGTCTGCCGCCGCCTCCTGCAAGCGGGCCAGTGGGACGGCGTCCTCCACCGAGAACCGGCCCGACCTCACCCGCCGGAGCGACACCAGGTGCGCGCCGCTGCCGGCGAGTTGCCCCCAATCGTGGGCCAGCGAGCGGATGTAGGTGCCTGGGCTACATTCTACCGCCACCGTAGCGACCGGCGGCTCCCACCGCACCATCTCGGCGCGGTAGATGTGCACCTCGCGCACCGGCGGCTCCACCGACTCGCCCCGACGCGCGCGACGGTACAGCGGCTCCCCGCCCTGCTTGACCGCAGAAAAGGCAGGGGCGCGCTGGCGGATTGGCCCCACGAACGTCGCCAGGGACGCCCGCAGCCCTTCGGCCGTCAGATGCGCGGTGGGGTATTCGCCCACCACGTCGCCCTCGGCGTCGTAGGTGGTCGTGGTTTGGCCGAACCGCACCTCCGCGATGTAGGTCTTGGCCGATTGCATCACGTATTCGGCAATTCGCGTCGCCTGACCCACGCAGATGAGCAGGACGCCCGTGGCCATGGGGTCTAGCGTCCCGGCGTGGCCGACCCGCCGCGTCCCGGCGATCCTCCGGACGGCGTTTACCACGTCGTGTGAGGTCATCCCGGCGGGCTTGTCCACGTTCAGGATGCCCGATGGCGGCCCGTCGGACACGCCGCACGACGCCCCGCCGCAGCCTCCGCACCCGACCGCCCTATCCATCGGCCCGTCCTCTCCCCTTCAGCAGCGCGCGGACGGCAGCCAGCGTCTTGGCCTCCACGTCGGCCAGCGGCTCGGCCAGGGTGAACCCTGCCGCCTGCGGATGTCCGCCGCCGCCCATCGCCAGCGCAACGCCCGACACATCCACGCCCGGAACCGAGCGCAGGCTGACCTCCACGCGCCCGTCATTCCGCTCGCGGAACAGGATGGCGACCCGCGCCTCCTCAACGCCCGCGAGAAAGGCCACAAGGCCGCTCAACCCGTTGGCCGACGCATCGGACTGGGCCATCAGGGACGCGGGCAAGGATGTCCACACGACGCCATCCTCCAGGTGCGCCTGCGACAGCGCCTGGCCCCACAATCTCGCCATGGCAAACGACCGCTGCACCAGCAGTTTGCGGGCGATGTCCCAGATGTTAGCGCCCGCGGCCACAAGGCGCTCGGCGGCACGGAGCGCCGCTAGGTCCGTGTTCGGCGTGGTGAAGCCCCGCGTGTCCATCACG
>JARYMK010000120.1 GCA_029907165.1 Anaerolineae bacterium | reverse complement strand
TACCTTCCGGTAGCATTATCATTTGGCGGTCAATCTGCGCTCGGTAACATTATCATTTGACTTGACACGGAGCTCAGCACGCCGCGCAAAATGGAGTTTAAAATTTCATGCGGACTTGCTTCCTTGGCGTCATGCCTTGCGGCGGGCGCCGCGCGCCGCCAGCCACCGCCTCCGCGCGAAGGCGGCTACCACCACGGTCAGCAGAACCCACGACCCGATGCGCACCACGGGCGACTGGAAGTTGCCGCCCAGCAGGTTCGCGTGGGCCGTAGCCAGGGCGAACGCCACGTAGTTCGCCATGTGCACCGCCCGCCACCCCGTGCCGAGGCGCTGGCGCAGCAGGGCCGCCACGACCGCCAGGGCGATGAGGTACCACGCTGGCCGCCCACCCAGTTGCAGAAACACCTGCACCGAGTCAAACCGCGGCAGGAACACGCTCGCGCTTCGGCTGTCCACCGCTACCAGGATCGGGTGCAGTGTGATGCACACCAGGCCTGTTACGGACGCAAGGTGATGGATTTTGATGAACGGCCTACCGAAGAAGCGCACCAGTTGGGGCACGTATGCCGACGACAGGATGGCCCAGAACACCAACTGGTAGCCGGTCAGCGCCAGTGCGCGGATCGCTGCCCCCAGCGGGCTTGCCACGGGCGCGGTCAATTCCACGGCCACGGTGATCCCAACAGTCGCCAGGGCGATAAGCCAAAGCACCCATGCGTTCTTGAGCCTCTTTGCCATGAGTGTGCCTCCATCTTCGTGTCGGGGGTCAGGCCCCTTATGAAAACGCCACCGGCTGACATCCGCAGTCGGTGGCGTCCATATCACAACAGGCGCTCCCCCAGGTCCCTGGGCTAGGCCTTTCCCTTGCCCAGAGACTGTTCCACTTTCGCCCACGTATCGCGCAGGCCCACGGTGCGATTGAACACGAGCCGTTCGTCGGTAGAATCGGGGTCCACGCAGAAGTACCCAACCCGCAGAAACTGATAGCGGCTCCCGGGTGCGGCTCCCTTCAGGCTCGGCTCCACCTTGCAGCCCTGCACCACCTCCAGGGAACTGGGGTTAAAGTAATCCTTGAAGTCCTTGCCTTCCTCCATCTCAGTTGGGTCGCGCTTGGTGAACAGGTAGTCGTACAAGCGCACCTCGGCATCCAGGGCGTGGGCCGCCGACACCCAGTGGAGGGTGCCCGGCACCTTGCGGCCATCCGCCGAACGCCCGCCCCGCGTCTCGGGGTCATACGTGCAGCGCAGTTCCACAACCTCGCCCGATGCGTCCTTCACCACTTCCTGGCACGTTACATAGTACGCATGCTGCAACCGCACCTCGCGGCCTGGCGAAAGCCGGAACCACCCCTTCGGCGGGTCCTCGCGGAAGTCGTCGCGCTCCACGTACAGCACGCGGGAGAACGGCACCAACCGTGTGCCGGCGCTGGGGTCCTCCGGGTTATTGACCGCCTCCACGTACTCCACCTTGTCCTCGGGGTAGTTCGTGATGACCAGCCGCACCGGATGCAGGACCGCCATCACGCGCTGCGCCCGCTTGTTGAGATCCTCCCGCACGTAGTGCTCCAGCAGCGAGATGTCCACGATGCTCTCATTCTTGGCCACGCCGATGCGGTCGCAGAAGGTGCGGATGGCCTCCGGCGTGTAGCCGCGGCGGCGCATCCCCGCGAGGGTGGGCATGCGCGGGTCGTCCCAGCCGCTCACGTAGCCACCCTCCACCAGTTGCAGGAGCAGCCGCTTGCTCAATACCGTGTAACTCAGGTTGAGCCGCGCGAACTCAATCTGCCGAGGGTGATAGATGCCCAGTTGCTCAATGAACCAGTCGTACAGCGGCCGATGGTCCTCGTAGGCCAGGTCGCACAGCGAGTGGGTGATGCCCTCAATGGAGTCGGACTGCCCATGCGCCCAGTCATACAGGGGATAGATGCACCACTTGTCGCCGGTGCGATGGTGCGACACGTGGCGAATACGGTACATGATGGGGTCGCGCAGGTTCATGTTGCCCGACGCCATATCAATCTTCGCGCGGAGCACATGCGCGCCGTCGGGGAATTCGCCCGCGCGCATCCGCCGGAACAGGTCCAGGTTCTCCTCCACGGAACGATTCCGGTAGGGGCTTTCCTTGCCCGGAATGCCAAACGCGCCGCGGTACTCCTTGATCTCCTCCTCGCTGAGGCTGTCCACGTAGGCCTTGCCCTCCCTGATGAGTTGCTCGGCCCACTGGTACAACTGCTCAAAGTAGTCCGAGGCGTAGTACTCGCGGTCGCCCCAGTCAAACCCCAGCCAGCGGATGTCCCGCTTGATGGCCTCTACGTACTCCGATTCCTCCTTGACCGGATTGGTGTCATCAAATCGGAGGTTGCACTGGCCGCCGAACTCCTCGGCCATGCCGAAGTCAATGCAGATGGCCTTGGCGTGGCCGATGTGGAGGTAGCCGTTCGGCTCTGGGGGGAACCGCGTGCGCACGTAGGTGAACCTGCCTGTACGCAGGTCCTCCTCAATGGCGTCTCGGATGAAATTGGATGGGACAGGAGACTCGTTTGTCGTTGCCATGGATTCACTCCCTCGTTGCGCGCAGGGTTGCGCCGGCCTCATACCGGTGCGCGCATACTATAGCACGGAGTTGCCTCACAATCAAGCGGCGCTGCCGAAGCGTCCATCCGACGGTGGATGGGGTGGCGCGGGGTCGCTGCGCCCTAACAAAAATCCGACTCGCAGAATCACCTTCTGCCAGCCGGACACTGCATCAGGCTGGGGGACCAGGATTCGAACCTGGGTCGACTGATCCAGAGTCAGTTGTCTTGCCGCTAGACGATCCCCCAGAACCGCACATATAATAGCACAACTTGCCCGCCGATGCAAAAATTGCATCCCTTCACTTGAAACGCCACCAGGTGTAATATGGTTTCGTCAAAAACAATGTTACCGAAGGAACGATGCCAACACGAGACAAGATTGTCTTGCCCAAATCAGGGTGAGAGAGGTTGAACAGTTATGTTTGTGAGCGTTCCTGCGCCGCTCTTTAATACTTGGATGGACCCTTCTCACTAGGTCGCTTTGAGCAGCGGGCCGCCGGTCGTTCCGAGGTCAGCGTCAGATGCTGAGGAGAAGGCCGAGATCCGTTCTCCATCGGCCAGTTGGCACCGAAATGGACACGTGTCCTCGGCGCTTCCATTGGACAAATTCGCCAATCCGTGCTATACTGATATTGCCACCCACCGGTAACGGGGGTGAGCCTGATACACAAACGAATAGCCTTCGCAGATCCCAGGCGCTTGGATCCAACTCGACCGAGACGACCGCAGGATCGGTCTTTTCATCGCGGGTTTCCGGTTGCCGGGGCCCGCGATTTGTTTGGGGTGAACATGACAGACCCCCTCATCCGCATGGAGAACGTAACCTACACGTACCCCGCAGGGACGGGGAAACCCGCACTGGCGGGGGTGAGCCTGACGGTGCGCCCGGGGGAGTACATCGCCATCGTCGGCGCAAACGGATCGGGTAAGTCCACGCTCGCCCGTCACCTGAACGCCCTTCTCGTCCCCGACCATGGCGACGTGTGGGTGAACGGCTGGAACACCCGCGACCGCGCGCACATCCGCGACATCCGCCGCACCGTCGGGATGGTGTTCCAGGTGCCGGACAACCAGATTGTGGCCACCATCGTGGAGGACGACGTCGCCTTCGGGCCAGAGAACCTCGGCGTGCCCGATGCGGAACTGCCGGCGCGAGTCGCCCAGGCTCTGGCAGCGGTGGGGCTGGAGGAACATGCCCACCGCGCCTCGCACCTGCTGTCGGCGGGGCAGAAGCAGCGGCTCGCCATTGCCGCCGCCCTCGCCATGAACCCACTTTGCCTGGTGCTGGACGAGGCTACGGCCATGCTGGACCCCGCCGGCAAGGCCGAGTTGCTTCGCACCGTGCGGCGGCTCCACGACGCCGGCACCACCATCGTCGCGGTAACCCACTCCATGAGCGAGGCTGCCGAAGCCGACCGCATCGTCGTCCTGGCCGAGGGGCACATCGCCGCTGAAGGGACGCCCGCCCAGGTCTTCGCCGACGCCGAGGTGCTCCACCAGTGCGGGCTAGAGCCGCCACCCGTGGCCCGCCTGGCGCGCCTGCTGGCCGGCCGCTGGCCCGACTTCCCGACCGACATCCTCCACCCGGAGGCATTTGCCGACGTGGTGCACAGATTCCTCGCCGCGCCCCCAACCGCCCAAGGCACGCATGCAGCAGCCAACCGCGCCGAGAACGCGACAGCCGCTCCCCCGTCGGGCGAAGATGCGGAAGAGCCGTGGGTTTCGCTGGGAGACGTGCACTACACGTACATGCGGGGCACGCCGCTGGAGACCCACGCCCTGCGCGGGGTGCACATGAAGGCCCACGCAGGAGAGACCGTCGCCATTATCGGGCCGACCGGCTCGGGCAAATCCACGCTGCTCCAGCACCTGAACGGCCTGCTGCGCCCGGACTCTGGCCGCGCCCGCGTGCTGGGACACGACCTCACGGACCCGCGGGCCGACGTCCGCGCCGTGCGCAAGCGCGTGGGATTGGTGTTCCAGCAGCCTGAATTGCAGTTGTTTGAGCGGTACGCGGGCGATGATGTCGCTTTCGGCCCGCTGGCATTCGGGGCGTCCATTGACCGAGCGCGGGACTGCGTCCGCAGGGCGATGAACGCCGTCGGGCTTCCCTTTGAGGCGTACAAAGACCGGCTCACGCTAACCTTGAGCGGCGGCGAGCGGCGCAGGCTGGCCCTGGCGGGCGTGCTCGCGCTGGAGCCGCAGATTCTGGCGCTGGACGAGCCGACCGCAGGTCTGGACCCCAGGGGCCGCGAGGACCTGATCGCGCTGCTCCGGCAATGGCGCACCTCTGACCGCACCATTGTGCTCACAACGCACAACATGGACGACGTGGCGCTGCTGGCCGACCGGGTGTACATCGTCGCGGACGGGAAAATCGCGCATGTTGGCGCAACCCGCGACACGTTTGCCAACGCCGACCTGCTCGCGGAGTTCGGGCTGGGGCTTCCTGTGGCGACGGCTCTGGCGCACGCACTGGCCCGACGCGGCTACCCGATTCCAACGAACGTGCTGACCCTGGAAGAACTGGCCCATGCAATTGTGAGGCTTGCCGATGAGCGCGTCCGAGTTTGAACTGCTGCGCACGGTAACGCTTGGACAATACCTGCCAACCGCTTCGCCGATACACCGCGCCGACCCGCGCGTGAAATTGGCGGCCGGGATGCTGCTTGTCCTGGCCGTAACTGCCACGTCCAGCCTGGCAGGGCTGATGTTGGCGCTCACGCTCGTGGTCGCGGGGTTCGCCATCGCGCGGATTCCCGTGGGCTACGCGCTCTCGGGCATCAAGCCCATGCTGCCGTTCCTGGCCCTGCTGGGCATCTTCCAGGCGATTGCCATCCCCCAGAACGACGCGAACACGACAGTGTACTGGCGCTGGGCGTTCATCACGCTCACCACGCGCGACGCGGTTGCTGTGGCGCTCCTATTCGCCAAGTTCTCGGCCCTCGTGTGGGGACTGAGCCTGCTCTCGTTCACGACCACGACGACTGAACTGACCCACGGCACCGAGCACCTGCTGCGGCCGCTCCAGCGCATCGGGTTGCCCGCGCACGAGTTCGCACTGACGCTGAACGTCGCGCTGCGGTTCATCCCGCTCCTGGCGCAGGAGACTGAACGTCTGATGAAGGCTCAGGCATCGCGCGGAGCGGACTTCGGCGCAGGGCGCGGCTGGAACTTCATCCGCAGGTTCCGCAAACTCATCCCGCTGCTCGTGCCCCTCATCCTGGCGACGCTCCAGCGCGCCGAGGACCTCATCCTGGCCATGGAGGCGCGCTGCTACACCGGCGGCAAGGGGCGCACTCACCTGGTGCATTTCCAGGCGCGCGCTGCGGACTATGCGCTGCTCGCACTGGTTGTCGTCGTGCTGGCGGCGGCAGTCGCTGCTGGCGTTGGTTCCGCCGACACCCTCGTCTGGCGGGCTATATCCACCATCTGGAGATAGGGAGAAGGAGGCGATTATGTCAACTGAAACCGTCGTACAGTCAACCCCCGCGCGCAAAATCGTCATCGCAGGCGTCATGGGCGCGCTCGCCGTGTTCCTGGGCTGGACCCATCTGGGGTTCATCCCGTGGGTAGCGGGCGCGGCACTCACCATCATGCACGTGCCGGTCATCATCGGGGCCGTGCTAGAGGGACCTGTGGTCGGCACCGCCATCGGCCTCATCTTCGGCCTGTTCAGCCTGCTCCAGGCTGTCCTCGCCCCCACCGGCCCGGTGGACGTGTGGTTCCAGAATCCGGTCATCTCGGTGTTGCCGCGGCTGTTCATCGGCGTCGTAGCGTGGCTGGGGTACAAGGCGCTGAAGAACGTGAACGAGCCGCTGGCGCTCGTCGTGGCCGGCATTTTGGGCACGCTGACGAACACGGTCCTGGTGCTGAGCGCCATCGGGCTGTTCGGCCACCTGCCCTGGGGTGCGCTCCCGCCCATTGCCATCGCCAACGGCCTGCCCGAGGCGGTGCTCGCCGCCATCCTGACCGTCGCCGTCGTCGTGGCCTGGAAGCGGATTGAGACCGGCACGAGGAAGTCAAAGATGTGATAGCCACCCTGCGACGCGCCTGTGAGGTGCGTCGCAGGGCTAAACGCCATTCGCGCCCCAGACTTCGCGCAGAGGGCCAGCACCCCTCGCCATTCGGGATGGCTTGGGGTGCGCGGCGTCATGCGGCATCGCCGCCCGACGTTGAAGCGGTCTGGCGGCGATTATGACCAGCCCACACGCAGTCGCCGCCCCGGCAGTCAAAACTTCGCCCATGCTCGACAAATTCCCGCCAAAAACTCTTGACAGGTTCTCGCATTTCTGTTATAGTATTGATAGCGACCCCGAACGTTGACAACCGGCGGCTGTGCCCCGCCGCCTCACCCGCTGGCAAGTAACGCTCCATGCGACGACCCCGATCTACGCGGGCCCGGCCTATTTTGACCGTGCACGCTTCACGTCTGCCGCCATGCGCAGAACCAGCCACGGAAAGGAGGTGTAGTCAGGGAAGATACCGTACCTACATCGCTCGTACCCAGTCCGGCGTATCCGTCTGTGCGGAGTGGAAGAAAACGCAATCTAAGGAGCGATTCCAATGAAGGAAGAGATTCTGAAGAAAAGCATTGATCCAACTGTGCACGACATGCTGGCGGTTGCAGAGGCAGCCCATCTGGAAACCGCCTGGGACCGCTACCAGAAGCAACTACCCCAGTGTGGATTCGGTGAGACCGGCGTCTGCTGCCGCAACTGCAGCATGGGGGCCTGCCGCATTGACCTTTTCGGCGATGGTCCCACCAAGGGCGTGTGCGGCGCCACGGCCGACATCATCGTAGCGCGCAACTTGTTGCGCATGATTGCCGCCGGCGCCGCCGCCCACTCGGACCACGGCCGCGATATAGCCCACACTCTCGTCCTCACAGCAAAAGGCAAGGGCGGCGGCTATGAGATCAAAGACGTCGCCAAACTGCACCGCCTGGCCGCAGAATACGGCATCCCCACCGAGGGCCGCACCAAAGAAGAGATTGCGCTTGATCTGGGCAAGGCGGCCTACGCCGAGTTCGGCAACCAAGAAGGCCCCATCCGATTCACGCGCCGCGCCCCCGCCAAGCGCGTGGCGCTGTGGGAGAAACTGAACATAGATCCGCGCGGCATTGACCGCGAAATCGTAGAGTGCTTGCACCGCACCCACATCGGCGTGGACAACGACGCCGTCAATCTCATTCTGCATGGCCTACGCGCCAGCCTTGGCGACGGCTGGGGCGGCAGCATGATCGCCACCGAACTCTCCGACGTTCTCTTCGGCACCCCCAAGCCTATCTGGTCTGAGGCCAACATGGGCGTGCTGGATGAGAAGATGGTCAACATCCTCGTCCACGGCCACGAGCCCACGCTGTCCGAGATGATCGTCGCCGCCAGCCAGGACCCGGAACTGGTGGCCCTGGCGAAATCCAAAGGCGCGGAAGGCATCAAACTGGTGGGCACCTGCTGCACCGGCAACGAGGTGCTCATGCGCCACGGCATCCCGCCGTCCGGCAACTTCCTGCAACAGGAACTGCTGATCATGACCGGCGCGGTGGAAGCCGTCATTGTGGACGTTCAGTGCATCATGCCGGCCCTCGGGCCGTTGGCGGGCTGCTTCCACACCAAGTTCATATCCACTTCGTACAAGGCCAAGTTCCCCGGAGCCACGCACATTGAGTTCCACGAGGAACACGCCTTTGAGACCGCCAAGCAGATCGTCCGCACCGCCATTGAGGCATTCCCCAACCGGATGAAGGACAAGGTCCACATCCCCAAGGAGAAGTCGGCGCTGATGGCCGGGTTCAGCGTGGAAGCGATCGTGGGCGCTCTGGGCGGCACGCTTGACCCGCTCCTAGAAGCGATCAAGAGCGGAGCCATCCAGGGCATTGTCGCGGTGGTCGGCTGCAACAACCCCAAAATCCAGCACGACTACGGCCACATCAACCTGGTCAAGGAACTGATCAAGAACAACATCCTGGTGGTCAACACCGGCTGCAACGCCATCGCCTGTGCCAAAGCAGGGCTGCTGCTCCCCGAAGCCGCGGAAATGGCAGGCGACGGGCTGAAAGCCGTGTGCAAGGCGCTGGGCATCCCGCCGGTGCTCCACATGGGATCGTGCGTGGACATCAGCCGCATCCTGGTAGCCTGCGCCGCCATCGCCAACGCGCTGGGCGTGGACATCAGCGACCTGCCGGTGGCCGGAGCCGCGCCCGAGTGGATGAGCGAAAAGGCCGTGAGCATTGGCGCCTACGTGGTGGCATCGGGTATCTACACCGTTCTTGGGATTGCCCCGCCGGTGCTCGGCAGCACGAGCGTGGTGGAACTCCTGACCGCAGGCGCGGAAGGCGTCGTGGGCGGCAAATTCGCTGTGGAGCCGGACCCGTTCAAGGCCGCAGCGTTGATTGTTGACCATGTTGCTGCCAAGCGCCGCGCCCTGGGCATCTAGGGGGTGGGCCATGAAAGAGATTTTCGTGCGTCTGGACCGCTGCATGGGCTGCCACAGTTGCGAAATCGCCTGCGCCGTGGAGCATTCCAAGA
>JARYMK010000011.1 GCA_029907165.1 Anaerolineae bacterium | reverse complement strand
TGTTGGCGAAGCCGCGTCCGGCGCCGTAGCGGTGCTCGCCCACGGCGGCGGCGTTGGCGTCGTTCTCCACGATGGTGGGTAAGCCGGTGGCCTCCGTGATGCGGTCGCGGAGGGGGTACATCTCAAACCCTGGGAGGTTGGGGCACTCAATGATGATGCCCGTGCGCGGCTGGAGCGGGCCGGGCGCGCCAATGCCGATGGCCTTGATGCAGCATGTCGGATTCTGCTGGGTGGCCTCGCGGATGAGGTGAATCATGCGGCGCACCACGTGTTCCGCACCCCGATGCGCTTCGGTTTCGGTCTTCGCGCGGAAGAGGATGCGCCCGTCGGCGGTGCAGACGGCGGTCCGCAGGTGCGTACCTCCCAGGTCAACGGCGATGACGGCTGATTCCATGCGTTTCTCCCCAAGTCCCCGGATGGCGTGGAGTATAGCACAGGCGGGGCAAGGAGGTCAATGTGGCGCGGGCGCGATGCCCGTTTGGCAAGTGGCAATTGGGCAACGTTATGCCTCGCAGATTGCCAGTTCTTTGCGCAGAGGGGTCTGAACCTGGTCGCCGACTAGCATAGAAGGCTGAACGCCAGCCGATCATGAGCAGGCGCGTGGTCTATCTTTCGTATGCTGTGCTGACGAGAATGACCGCAGTCCGGTCTTGATACACTCTAGTCCAGTCTTTGGCCTGGCTGAGCGCAGACGCGAGGGGTGAATCTGTGGGAACTAGGACAATGCCAACCTGATATTTCGCTAGCAGTTCTTCCCAACCCGCTGAGACAGTAGCGATTTCCAGATACTCCCGTGCGAGTGCTTCACCGTAGAAGTCCGTCTGCCCGTCAATGAAAACCAACTGGCCGGACCAAAGCCGGTAGAGCAGGTACCCGCCCCAAGGGAAATGGTTGTAGATGCGTCCCTTGATATGATGCTCTTGCATCCAGTCCACGGCGTGGACAGGGAAAAGGGAGGGGTCAAAGACGTTCCGCGCTTGTGCAGCAGGGGTGCTCAATAGCACAACCGCAGCGAGAATGCTCAGCACGGGTAGCGCCCAGCCGCGAACCGACTGGTCAATTCGTAGAATATTGGTTTCAATTGCTCTCCAACGCTCGGATGACACCAACCCACTCGTGACGTCCCCCAGGATCGGTGTAGCGACGATCGCGTACAGGGGGATGTTCCGTGCGCTGTATAACCCCATGCCGGTCCAGGCACCCAGTAGGAGCGCGTACCTGAGGGGCACGCGCTTCCTGTTAAACGCAAGGGCCACGATGCACAGAACGGTGGACAGGAGAAATGGCCATGAGTTCGGACTGTGGAAGTCTGGAGATTGGTATTCCACTGTGTGGCTGACGAGGTAGGAACTGCTCAGGAAGCCGAAGACGGTGCGCCACAGATCAATTCCCACAGGATTGACCAACGTTGCTGCGAATGCCACCAAGCCCACGCTGAGCAAAACTTTGGCTCTGCCCGGCCGTCTAAATCCACGTGCCTCAATAATATCGCTCGCGAGATAGATCGCCCAGACCGCGAAGCCAGCAAGGAAAGCCCCGTGTGTATTGGCCCACACCAACATACAGGCTCCAAATAGCCAGGCGGGTGTTCTCTGATTCCGCGCAACACGCTCCAGGAGCCACGTCCAAACCGCCAACATACCGAAGGTGAATACATGTGGCCGTGCCAGCCAATGTAGAGTGGAGGCGGCTGCGGCCCAAAGCACAAACAACGCGGAGAGGAGGGGCAGGCCGCTACGGCGCACACTGTCGTAGTAAAGAAAAGACAGGCACGCGGCCAGAACGAGCGCAGTGACCAGAACGGGGCCCCCAAGGGAGAGCACCTCATGCGTCCAGGCGAATATCACCTGCGCGATCCACTCGTGAAGGGCCAGGGGCTGGCCCGCCATCGTATGCGAAAACAGATCCCGCGTGGGTATGGAGTGGGTGGACAGGATGTAGCGCCCGATAGTAATGTGCCTGCCCAAATCGCCATCCGCATTGAAGAGATGGGGCCCTTCCAACAGCACGGATGCGAAGATGGCCAAAAAAAGCACGTCTGCAAGACGCGGACATAGGTAGCGCCAAGGCGAATGCCGCACCTTGCCCCCGGCTGGGCGCCAGTCGCGACCCTGATTTCTGCACAGGCGTTTCAGGGCAATACGCAGCCCCTTCTGCGGCCGGGAGGCGTCGCCGTTCCCGCATAACCGCCATGGAACCCGGCCGCTTCCGTTTGAAGTCGCTTTCCGTTCCTCATACATCTGGGAGACTCCCCCGATGGCCGGAAGCCTGTGCTTGCTATGGGTTCCTGGACCAGGGTGATGGCTGGGTCAAGTCAATGGTACCCCAGGTCCCTGCTCTTGTCAATGCCCTGCACTTGTTACTCGTTCAGCGAGTGAGTGTACCCCAGGCGTTTCTGGAATGTGTGTCTGAACAAGAGGTTGTCCAGAGACGAAGCATGGCAGGGTGTGGCGCAGATCTTGGGATGACGTAACCCGCCTCCCCACGCTTTTCAATCTGCTCGGCTGCTGGTACAGAAATTGCACGATGCATGTGGGAGTCGTGCACCTCCCGACGGTGGGGCATGCCGCCGGGCACCGCGCCGCAGGGTCTGTACCCGTGGGGGCGGCGCGAGGCGGGCACTTGGCAGGCAAGTTGACAAGGTTATTGACAAGTGCTAGAAAACGGTTGTATAATACATAACGTAAAGAGGAGTCTGATACTCCGGGGCCTTTTCGCACCATGCGGTTGGGCCGGACGCCTTTCAGCGCGAGAAGGGCGGTTGGCGCATGGGCGAGAAGGTGGCACCCCGCCGCTTGTTTCCACGAAACGAATACCGACAACTGAAGAAGGCGCCGAGGCACGGAGGCGCGAGTTCGTGCATGGGCGGGAAGTCCAGCGGAAAGCGCTGCGGCTTCGTTTTGGCCTATGCGCAGACCAGTGCGTACAAGGAGGCCTGTCATGAGGAAGGCAACATGGTTGGGCGTAGTGGTGCTCGTAGCGCTTGCGCTGGCGGTCGGGATGGGATTGGCGATTCACCCTGCCCATGCGGCTCCCGGCGTGCTGCTGACCAAGACCTCCAGTGCCGGAGGGATGGCCGTGCCGGGCCAGGTCATCCAATACACCATTCGGATCACGAACACGGACCCGGCCCCGGTAACGCTGGAGGTGCGCGACGACCTCCCGTCGCAGGTGCAATACGTCGCCGGTAGCGCCGTGGCGGCCTCGCCTCTGACGTATGCCGACGACTTCAACGTGGTCAGTTGGTCCAACAACACCGGCACAGCCAACTGGGCTGGCCCGTGGGTGGAGACCAACGACGCCGTCGGCCCCCACACCGGCGACATCGTCATTGAGGACGATGCGGGCAGCTTCCGCCTGCGCCTCCGCGCGGCCGACAAGTCGGTAGAGCGCCCCGCCAACACTTCCACGATGATCCAGCCGACGCTGCGCTTCATCCGCAAGTTGTGGTCGGTGGAAACGAACGACTGGTTCTACCTGGACGTGTATGATGGCGGCGCGTGGCATAACGCCGTCAAGTCCTGGAGCGTCGGCTCCACCCAGGATGTGTACGTCTCCGAGGAACTGAACCTGACCCCATACAAGGCCTCCAACCTCAAGATTCGGTTCCGCACGGGCTCGGCGGTGGGCACCGGCGATATTATGTACGTGGACGACGTGGAAATCTACGACAAGGGCACCGCGCTGGGCGCGCCTCCGGTGATGACGACAAACCTGGTGGTGGAGGCGGGCGCGAGCAAGGTGGTGCGCTTGTCGGCGTTGGTGTTGCAGCCGCTGTCGGGTGGCACGCTGATGACCAACACGGCCACGGTCAAGAGCGGGGCTGTGCCCCTGGCGACCGCCCAGGTTACGGACGTGCTGCAAGCGCCCATCCTTGTCATTACGAAGCGGGCGGTTCCCGCGGTAGTAGAGGCGGGCGAGCGCATCACCTACACTGTGCGGGTTACCAACACCGGCACGACCACGGCCAACAACGTGTCCATCTACGACCCCGTGCCGGCGAATACTGTCTACGTGGGCGGCAGCGTGCAATTGACCGACCTGCTGCCCGACGGCCTGCCTTCCGTTGGGCCTCGCGCCACGCTGTGGGATTCCGAGCACTCCAGCCTGGTGCGCGCGCGGCTGACGCCCGACGTGGAGATCGCGGGCGTGGGCGCGCCGCCGTGGATTCTGACCGGCCACACCCTGGCCCCCGGCCAGGCGGTTACCGTTACCTTTGAGGTGCAGTCGCAGGCCCCCTTGACCAACGGCCTGACCATCACCAACACCGCGTCGGTTACGTGCACGCAGATCATCACGCCGGTTTCGGCTTCGGCCTACACGACTGTGCACAGCAGCCCATCGCTGACCATCACCAAGTCGTCGCAAAATCAGAGCCCGCCTCCGTTGAACCCCGATGACACGTTGCGTTACATCATCACGCTGACCAACTCGGGCAACGGCAACGCGACCGGCACGGTCGTGAGCGACACGCTGCCCGCCAATACCACCTTTGTCCCCGGCAGCGTCGTGATCTCGCCGGCGTCGGCGGGCGGCACGCCAGGCACCCCGCCCAATATCGCCACGGGGATTTCCGTCCCCGGCATGGGCGGGTCGGTAACCGTGCGGTATGACGTGAAGGTGAACAAGCCGCTGCAGAATGGCACGGTCATCACCAACGTAGCCGCCGCGCGCTGTACCGAGGCCATGACGTGGGTGGTTTCCTCGGCGGTTACGGATACCGTCGTCAGCGCGCCCTTTGTCGTCGCCACGAAGTCGGCCCGCGACATGACGGGTGGAGCACCTCTGCGCCCGGGCGACGTGCTGAGTTACACGGTCGTGATGACCAACGTCGGCACCATGAATTACTACAACCTGGCGCACAACGAGTTCGTGGATATCCTGCCGCTCACCAACGCCTCGTATGTGGCAGGCTCGCACACGGCGTCCAGTGGCACCATCACCTTCGCGACCGACCGCGTCCGCTGGAATGGCGATTTGCTGGTGGGTCAGCCGGTAACCCTGTCCTTTGCCATCCAGTTGAACACGCCGCTGACCAATGGCTTGACGATTACCAACACGGGTGAGGTGCGCTACGACAGCGATGGCGATGGCGACTACGACGGGCTGGACATCCCGGCGCAGACCAACGCCGTTGTTAGCACGGTTACCGCCTCGCCCAATATCGTGGTTACCAAGACCTCGGCGGACATGACGGGCGGCGCACCGCTTCAGCCGGGCGATCAACTGCGGTACGAGATCGTGTTCACCAACACGGGCGACATGAACGCCACCGGCATGGTGCTGACCGACACCATCCCCGCAAACACGACGTTCTACAGCCCTGGCCCTGTGCCCGGCGGCGGCACGCTGGTCTCCACCAGCCCGGTGCTACGGATTGAGGGCATAAGTTTGCCAGCGGGGTCTTCGGCGTCGTTTGCGTTCCGCGTGAACTTGAACAGCGTCATCACCGTGGGCACGTCCATCACCAACCGGGCCTACATCTTCTACGATAGTGATGGCGTGGGCGGCAACGACACGCTGGCGCAGTCCAATCTGGTGTCGGATGCGGTTACCAGTTCGCCGCAGTTCACGCTGACCAAGCAGGCGCATAGCGGGAGCATCGTGCCTGGCCAGCCGGTAACGTACACCATTGTGCTGACCAACACGGGCAACGCCCCCGCGACGGGCGTCGTCGTCAGCGACACGCTGCCAGTCTCGCTCACGTTCGTGCCAGGGAGCGTAACCATTGCGCCGGCGTCGGTTGGCGGGACGCCCGGGACGCCGCCGCTTATCGCCACGGGCATCAATGCGCCCGTCGGCCAGCCCATCACGGTTACTTTCCGGGCCACGCTGGCGCGCCCGCTGGATAACGGGACGGTCATCACCAACATGGCCAGCGTCTGGTGCGCCGAGAACGCGACGCCCGTGGCGAGCGCGCCGGCCACGTTCACCGTGAGCAGCGCGCCGGCCGTGGCGGGCGCGAAGACCATGCAGGACCTCAACGGGCCGCCGCTGCGTCCAGGCGACCAGGTCCGCTATACGCTGGTGGTTACCAACAGCGGCACCATGAACCAAGGCGACTACGGCGGCAACGAAATCCGCGACGATTTGCCCACCTACACCTCGTTTGTGAGCGGCACGTTGTTCGCCTCTTCGGGCATGGCCACCTACGACAGCGTGAACCGCCGCGTCCTGTGGAACGGCCCGCTGCCGGTGGACCAGCCGGTTACCATCGTGTTTGACGTGGTGCTGGATAACGCCATCCCCAACGGCACGGTCATCCAGAACCGCGGCCGCCTGTACTGGGATGACGACGGCGACAAGGCGAATAACCGCACCACCTACACGCCCTATGTGTCCGGGACGGTGGTGAGCGCGCCGCTCATCGTGGCGCACAAGACGTCGCTGGACCTGGACGGCGGTGTGTTCCAGCCGGGCGATGTCATCAGTTACACCGTCGTCATCACCAACATCGGCAACATGGACCAGCCGGACATCCCGTCGCACTTTGAGTTCTACGACCCCATCTTCCCGGGCCTCACCTACAAGCCTGGGACGGCGACCCAGCCCTGGGGCACGTGGGGCATTGACGAGACTTCGGTGAAGTGGACCGGCCCCATCACCGTGGGCGTGCCGCTGACGCTGACCTGGGCGATGGATGTGGGCGTGCTCAGCCACGGCACCGTCGTTACAAACGCGGCCCAAATCCGCTACGACAGCGATGCTGATGGCGACTGGGATGCCAACGATGTGGTCGTTACGACGAACACGACGCAGGACACCATCTACTACCTGTCCTCGCTGTACGCGACCAAGGTCTCCGAGGACCTGGACGGCGGCGCGCCGCTAGAGCCCAACGACCGCATCCGCTACACGGTGATCATCACCAACACGGGCAATCGGCCCGTTACGGGCGCGGTGTTCACCGACGTTGTGCCGGCGAACACGACCTTCCTGAACGTGCCGACCATTCCGGGCGGCGCGGTGAACGAGAGCACCCCGTCGCAGGTGAAGATTTCCAACATCTCCATCCCGGCCAACGGTGGCAGCGTTACCATTCAGTTCCGCGTGCGGGTGAACCTGCCGCTGTGGGATGGCACGGTCATCAGCAACCAGGGCTACGTGCGCTACGACCGCGACGGCCTGGGCGACTACGAGATGATCCCCACCGACGACCCGCGCACGCCCGCGCTCAACGACCCGACGCGGGACATGGTAACGGCGGCCCCGGCGCTGGCGGTGAGCAAGATCGCGCAGGACATGAACGGGGGCAATCTGCGCCCAGGCGACGTGCTCAGTTACACGATTGTCATCACCAACACCGGCACCGAGAACGCCATCAACGTCGCGGTTACCGATGCCGTGCCCGCCAACACGACCTACGTGCCCGGCAGCGTAACCCGCGTGCCGGCGTCGGCGGGCGGGACGCTGGGGACGCCGCCTAACCTGGTGTCGGGCATGGTCATTACGGCGCAGACGTCGGTAACGCTGACGATGGCGGTGCAACTGAACTCGCCGCTGCCCAACGGCACGGTCATCACCAACACGGCTACGGTGAGCGCCGACCGCCTGACGCCGGTTACCGCAACGGTAACGAACACGGTAACTAGCGCGCCCATCGGCAACGTGGCCAAGACGGGCACGGACGTGAACGGCGGCAACGTGGTGCCCGGCGACCGCCTGAACTTCCAGGTGGTTCTGTGGAACACGGGCGACATGAACCAGGGGGATAACGCGAGCGACGAGTTCTGGGATGTCCTGTCGCCGTATGTAACGCTGGTGCCAGGGACCCTGGCGGCTACGTCGGGCACGGCGACGTACAACTCGGGCGCGCACCGCATTGAGTGGAACGGCCCGGTCAACGTGGGCCAGCCGGTTACGATCACGTACAGCGCCGACGTGAACCTGCCGCTGAACAACGGCACGAACGTCCAGAACACGGCGTACTTCACCTACGACAGCAACGGCGACAATGTCAACGACACAACGGTAACATCTTCAAAGAATTTCACCGTGGTGAGCGCGCCGTTTGTGGTGGCGCATAAGTCCTCGCTGGACGTGAACGGCTACCCGCTGCGGCCCGGCGACATCATCAGTTACACCGTCGTCCTGACCAACGTTGGGACGATGGACTACCTGAACCTGGGCCAGAATGAGTTTGACGATGTGTTGCCGCTGGCGAACGCCACGTTCCTGCCCGCGTCCCTGTGGGCCAGCAGCGGCACTATCGGCCACTCGGGCGGCACGGTTGTCGTCTGGAACGGCAACCTGCTTGTGGGCCAGCCCGTAACGCTGAAGTTCGCCATCCAGTTGAACACGCCGCTGGCGAACGGTACCAACATCGTGAACCAGGGCGCGTGCTGGTACGACAGCAACGGCGATGGGGCCTACGGTCCCGGCGATACGCCGTCGTACACAAACGTCGTAACCGACACGGTAACCAGCGCGGCGGTCATTGAAATCACCAAGTACTCTGAAGACATGACGGGCGGCGCGCCGCTCCAGCCCGGCGACGAACTGCGCTACACCATCAACTTCACCAACACGGGCGACATGGACGCCGTGGACATGGTGCTCACGGACACCATACCGGCGCACACGTCCTTCTCGGTGTCCGGTGCGCTGCCGGGCGGCGGGGTGCTGGTCTCCACGAGCCCGGTGCTCCGCATTGAAGGCATTGACCTGGCCGCGGGCGCATCGGCCCAGTACCGGTTCCGCGTGTTGCTGGACAGCGTGATTCCGGTCGGCACGTCCATCACCAACCGGGCCTACATCCTGTACGACGCCGACGGCAACGGCTCCATGGAGTCCCTGCGCCAGTCCAACGAGACGAGGGATCCGGTTACCAGCGCGCCCGTGCTGGCCATCACCAAGTCGGCCACCGACCTGAACGGAGCGCCGCTGGTGCCTGGCGACACGCTGCGCTACACGCTGGTGGTGAGCAACACGGGCAACGCCCCCGCCGAGAACACCGTCATCAGCGACACACTGCCCGCCAATACGACCTGGGCCGACAACATCACCATCAGCCCGCCGTCGGCTGGCGGGACGCCCGGCACTCCGCCGAATATCGTAACCGGCCTGACGGTGCCGGTGGGCACGCCGGTAACCGTAACATTCAACGTAACGGTGAACCGGCCCACCGCCAACGGGACGGTCATCCGCAACCGCGCCGACGTGAGCGCGGTGGGTGCGCCCACGCCGGTGCTCAGCAACCAGGTCTCGCGGACGGTCTCCGCGCCCGTGTTTGACATCCGCAAGGTGAGTGAGCCCATGACGGTAACGCCCGGCTCGCTCATGACGTACACGCTTTACATCACGAACACGGGCCCGGTGGCGGCCAACGATTTGGGCATCGTGGACAACCTGTCGCCGTATGTTACCTACGTGCCGGGGAGCGCAGGCCTGAAGGTGCCCACCGTGTACGCCGACGACTTTGAGTCCAACACCTACAGCGGCAGCACGGGCAACACGCCGTGGGGCTCCAACTGGCTGGAATACAACGATGATGGCAGTTCCTCCACCGGGAGCATACGGCTCGTGAGCGAAACCGGCAGCCGCAGGCTCCGCATGCAGGGTGATGGTGTCAACGAGTTGTACGCGTACAGGCAGGCCGACATCAGCAAGTTTGTCTCGCCGCGCGTGGAGTTTGACGCCAAGGCGGTGAGCCTGGAAGCCGGGAACCAATTTGAGTTCCGGGTTTGGGACGGGGCTTGGCACACCGTCTACTCTTGGACGGGCCCGCTGAGCGAATCGGCCTACGTAACCCGGTCGTTTGATGTGAGCGCTTACAAGGGCGGCGGCTTCTACATCGGGTTCTGGGCCAGCAGCGCCAACGATGCGTCTGACTACCTGTACGTGGACAACGTGCGGGTGTACGACGCGGGCACGCCGCTGAACCCGCCGCCCAACCTGGCGACGGGCCTGACCCTGGGCGCGGGCGAGGCCATCACCGTTACGTTCAACGTAACGGCCACGTCGCCGCTGACCAATGGCCTGTCCATCGTCAACGAGGCGGGCGTGTACTGCTACGAACTGCCGACTCCGCAGTACACGACGGCCACGAGCGTGGTGAACAGCAGCGTGAGCCTGGCCGCCACCAAGACGAGCATTGACCTGAACGGCGGCGATGTTACGCCGGGCGACACGCTGCGGTACCAGGTGGTGCTGACGGCCACCGGTTCGGGCATCGCCACGAACACGAGCATCGTGGACCCGCTGCCCGCGAACACGACCTGGCAGAACAACGTGGTCGTTACGCCGCCGGGCGGGGTGGCAGGCTCGCCGCCCAACGTGCTCATCAGCCTGTCGGTGCCGGGCGGCTCCACGGTAACCGTTACCTACGACGTGCGGGTGAACGCGCCGCTGGCCGAGGGGACGATCATCACCAACACGGCCACCATCAGCAGCCCGAACATCCCGGCGTCGCTGGCCTCTACGGTAACGGATACGGTGCACACCGCCGCGCTGTCCATCAGCAAGGCGGCGGATCCGTCGCCCATCGTGGCGGGCGGGGTGGTAACGTATATCATCACCGTGCGCAACACCGGCACCACCACCGCCACCAACGTGATGGTAACCGACACGCTGCCGCCGGAAGTTGCGTACATCCCCGGCTCCACCAGCATCGCCAGCGCCTTCGTCTTCGCCGACGATTTCGGCTCCGGCGACTACAGCGGGAGCACGGGCACGCAGCCGTGGACCGGCGCGTGGACCGAGTCGCCTGCCGATGGCGGCCCGCTGTCGGGCGACATTACCGTGGTGTCCGAGAGCGGGAGCCTGCGCCTGCACGTGAGCGGGACCAGCAAGACCATCCGCCGCCAGGCCGACATCCGCAGCATGTTCTACCCCGTGCTGGAGTTTGACCGCAAACTGGTGGGCCTGGAGAGCGGCGACACGTTCACGTTGGAACTGTACAACGGCAGCACGTGGACGACGGTGCGCTCGTGGAACGGGCCTGCGGACGAGTCGGGCTACACCCACGAGGTGGTGGACCTTGGCGGCTACAAGGCCAGCAATTTCCGCCTGCGGTTCGGCAGCGGGCCGGCCAACGCCACCGACGACCACCTGTACGTGGACAACGTGATCATCTACGACACTGGCGTGCCGGGCAACGCGCCGCCGGTGCTCACCGATACCCTGTCCATCGGGCCGGGGATGGCGATGAACGTGTCCTTCCAGGGCAACGTCGCCAGCCCGCTGGATAACGGCTCCACCATCACCAACCGCGCAGGCGCCAGCAGCCAGCAGACGCCGACGCCGGTCCTGGCGCAACTGGTGTCCACCGTGTCCAGCGCGCCGGACGTGCAGATTACCAAGACCTCATTTGACCCCAGCGGCTACCCGCTGCGGCCCAATGAGGTGCTCAACTACACCATTGTGCTCAACAACACGGGCACGATGAACCAGCGCGACAACCCGGGCCACGAGTTGGTAGACGTGATCCCGACCAACACCACTTACGTGCCTGGCAGCCTCTTCTACACATCGGGCACGGGCGTGTACAACGCCGGCATGAACCGCATTGAGTGGAACGGCGCGGTGAACGTGGGCCAGCCGGTAACGGTGTCCTTCTCGGTGCGGACGAACCCGCTCCTGGTGAATGGCACGCCCATCTACAACCTGGCCGTGCTGTCCTACGACACCGACGGCAACAACACTAACGATGGCACCCGCTCCAGCCCCATCATTGACATCGTTACCAGCGCGCCGTTCGTGGTGGCGCACAAGACCTCGCTGGATGTGAATGGCGCGCCGCTGCGTCCGGGTGACGTCATCTCGTACACGGTGGTGTTCACCAACGCGGGCGACATGGACCAGCTGGACAAGCCGGGCGCCGAGTTCCTGGACGACATTCCGGCAAACACGACCTACGTACCCGGCTCGGCGTGGGCGTCGGCGGGTTCGGTGTCGTACAACGGCACCTACAACCGCATCGCCTGGAACGGCAACCTGCCGGTGGGCGTGCCGGTAACGGTGAAGTTCGCGGTGCAGACGAACAATCCGCTGCCCAACGGCACGGCCATCGTGAACACGGGCCGCGCGTTCTACGACGCCGACGGCGACGGCACCACCAACGAGGCGGTGGCGCTGGCCGGGCCTATCACCGACACCATCACCAGCGCGCCGCGCATTGAGATCACCAAGGCCGCCGTGGACCTGAACGGCGCGCCGCTGGAGCCGGGCGATGTCCTGGCCTACGACATCACCATCACCAACTCGGGCAACATGAACGCCGTGGGCATGGTGTTCACGGACACCATCCCGGCCAACACCAGTTACCTGTCGGTGGAGAACCTGCCCGCCGGCGCGGTGCTGGCCGCCACGTCGCCCGAATTGCGCATCACGAACCTCACCGTCAACGCGGGCACGACGGTTACGTTCCGCCTGAACGTAACGCTGGCCCTGCCGCTGCCCAACGGCACCGTCATCAGCAACCAGGGCATGCTGGCCTACGACGCCGACGGGAACGGGAGCAACGAGTCGCTCGCGCCGACGGATGACCCGTCCACGCCGGCCATCAACGACCCGACGGTGCGAACGGTGGTCAGCGGGCCGGTGCTGGTGGTTACCAAGACCTCCAGCGACCTGAACGGCGCGCCCCTGGGGCCGAGCGACGTATTGCAGTACCAGGTGGTCATCCGCAACGACGGCAAGGCCAACGCGACCGGCGTCGTGGTGAGCGATACCGTGCCTGCCAACACCACATGGCAGGACGCGGTAACCATCAACCCGCCGTCGGCCGGTGGCGTCATCGGCGCTCCGCCGCTGATCGTGTCGGGCATGACCATCGCGGCGCAGCAGTCGGTAACCCTGACGTACAACGTGCAGGTGCAGCCTGGCGTGGTGGATGGTACGCCCATCGTGAACCGCGTGCAGGTGCAGTGCGCCGAAGACCCGACCTGGCGCACCGCCGTGCTCACCGACACGGCCTACGCGCCGGTGCTGGCGATTTCTAAGACCGGCGTGCCCAACCCGGTGGAAGCGGGCGCGGTGCTGACCTATACCATCCTCGTGTCCAACACAGGCGGCTACCCGACCGGCAACGTGTCGCTGGCCGATACGCTGCCTGCGCAGGTAGCCTACGTGCCTGGCTCCACGCTGCTGGCGGTTATGACCACCTACGCCGACGACTTTGAGAGCGCAACCTACACCGGCAACACCGGCACGCACCCCTGGGCCACCAACTGGGTGGAGACAGCGGGCGATGGCGGCGCGCTCGCGGGCGACGTGGGCGTCGTAACGGAAGGCGGCAGCAGGCGGCTCCATGTGGGCGGAACCAGTATGTTCGCATGGCGGCAGGCCGACCTGACGCCCTTCCTCAAGCCAACGTTGAAGTTTGACCGCAAACTGGTCAGCCTGGACGTGGCCGGCGACTACTTCCGCGTGGAAGTGTGGAATGGCGTCGCCTGGACGCCGCTCCAGACCTGGACGGGTCCCGCCAACGATGCAGCATACACAACCGAGACCTTTGACCTGTCGCCGTTCATCGTGAGCGGCGCGCGCATCCGCTTCCGCAGCGGCCCGTCCAACAGCGCCGACGATCACCTGTACGTGGACAACGTGATGATCTACGACGCGGGCGTGCCGGGTGGCGCGCCGCCGGTGCTGGCCACGGGCCTGACGCTCCAGCCGCGCACCACGCTGCGGGCCACGTTCCAGGTGCAGGTGAACAGCCCGCTGCCCAACGGCACGACGCTGGTCAACACCGCGTCGGTAACCAGCCAGCACTTCCCGACGCCTATCGTCGCCACGACGATGAACACCGTGCGCTCCGCGCCGGACATCCAAGTGGACAAGACGTCCCTGGACGTGAACGGCGGGCTGCTGTCGCCGTATGACGTGCTGCGGTACCAGGTGGTCATCCGCAACGCGGGCAATGCCGACGCGACCAACGTGAACCTGACGGACGAACTGCCGCCGTACACGACATGGGTCGGCAACGTGAGCATCACGCCGGTGTCCGCGGGCGGCATCCCGGGCACGCCGCCCAACGTGGCGACGGGGATGACCGTGCGCAGCGGCGAGACGGTAACCGTAACCTTTGAGGTGCGGGTGATGCGGCCGGTCATGGATGGCACCGCCATCGTCAACACGGCCAGCGTCAGCAGCCTGCAAGCGCCCGGCCCGTTCACCGATACCATCACCGACACGGTGCACTCGCCCACGCTGCTCATCGGCAAGAGCGGCACGCCGCAGCCGGTGGAGGCGGGCGGGCTGGTTACCTACACCATCGCCATCACCAACTCGGGCACGTTGACCGCGACCGGCGTCGTGGTGTCGGATACCCTGCCGCCGCAGATCACTTACGTGCCCGGCTCGTCCACGTGGCGGCTCGGCGCGACCTACGCCGACACGTTCTCCATCTACAGTTACGCGGAGAACGACGGCACGGTCAACTGGACCAGCAACTGGGTTGAGCAGAACGACGACGGCTTGCCGACCTCGGGCCACGTGGGCATGGTCTGGGATGCGGGGAGCCTGCGCCTGATGGTGCAGAACGTCAACCGCGCCATCTGGCGGCAAGCGAACATCAACTACTTCTACAACCCGAAACTGCGGTTTGACCGTCGCATCGTGGGCCTGGAAGCCGGCAAAGCGTTCTACCTGGACGTGTACAACGGCACCACGTGGCAGGTGGCGCAGACCTGGTTCGGGCCGCTGGATGAGGCCGCGTACAGCACCATCGTGGTGGACCTGAGCGCGTACAAGTCCACGGCCACGCGCATCCGCTTCCGCGCCGGCACGACCCTGGACGCGGCGGACACGATGTACGTGGACAACGTGGAAATCTATGACGAGGCGCAGGCGGGTGGCTCGCCGGGCAGCCTGGTGAGCGGCGCGACGATCCCGCCGGGCGCGAGCCTGGTGGTGCAGTTGACCGGCCGCGTGGCCAGCCCACTGTCCAACGGCGCGACGCTGCCGAACACCGGCTGGGTGCGTTGCACCGAGTGGCCCGATGCCGTGTCGTCCACGTTCAACAGCCGGGTGCACAGCACGACCGTGCTCCAGATTACCAAGGCGTCGCAGGATGTGAACGGCGGCGACCTGCAGCCGGGCGACGTGCTGCGCTACCGGCTCACCGTGGAGAACGTGGGCACCCAGAATCAGGCTGACAATCCGGGCAACGAACTGGCGGACCTGATCCCGATGCACACGACCTACGTGCCCGGGTCGGCCACGGCCACCAGCGGCGTGGTCATCTACAACGCGGGCACGAACCGCGTGGAGTGGAACGGCGCGGTGAACGTAGGCACGCCGGTACAGATCACGTTTGACGTGCAGGTGAACAACGGCCTGGCCAACGGCACCGTTATCGCCAACCGCGCCACGGCGTACTACGACGCCAACGGCGACGGGTCCAACGAGGCCACCGTGGACAGCAACACCACCGAGGACATCGTGGTGAGCCGCGTTACCATCGTGGCGACGAAGATCTCGGAGGACCTGGACGGCGGGCTGCTGGAACCCGGCGACACGCTGCGCTACACCATCGGCATCACCAACACCGGCAGCATGGACCAGCCCAATTCGCCCGCGCACGAGTTCCTGGATGAACTGCCAGCGCACACGCACTACGTGCCTGGCTCGCTATCGGCCACTAGCGGCACGGCGCTGTTCGTAGATGGCACGACGGTGCAGTGGGACGGCGTGCTGCCCGCGGGCGGCTCGGTAACCATCCGGTTCTCGGTTACCGTGGACGAGGGCACGCCGAACAATACCATCATCTCTAACCAGGGCTGGGTGTTCTATGACAGCAACGGCGACGGCTCCGTGGACGAACGCGACACGCCCAAAGTAACAGACGATCCGCGCGTGCCCGGGCCGGATAACCCGACCGAGGACCGCGTGGGCCATGCGCCGCTGTTGCAGGCGACGAAGGTCTCCGTTGACCAGAACGGCGGGTTCCTGGAGCCGGGTGATATCCTCTTCTACACCATCATGCTGCACAACATCGGCAACGCGCCGCTGGTGAACAACGTGGATCCGGAGTTCCTGGACAACATCCCGGCCAACACGACTTACATCGTCGGGTCGGCCAGCGCGACGATCGGCTCGGTAACGCTGAACCCGACCAACACGCAACTGCGCTGGGACGGCACGCTCAACCCAAGCCAGGCGACGGCCATCACCTTCCAGGTGCGGGTGAACTCGCCGCTGGCCCACATGACGCGAATCTGCAACCAGGGCACCGTGTACTACGATGGCGACGGCAACGGTACCAACGAGTCCACCGTGCCCACGGACGACCCGCGCACGTCGGAGAAGGACGACCCGACCTGCGACACCGTCGTGAGCGGGCCGATCCTGAGCGTGCGCAAGACGTCAGAGGATGTGGACGGTGGCCAGTTGCTGCCCAGGGACATGCTGCGCTACACCATAACCTTCACCAACACGGGCAACGATGCGGCGAACAACGTAACCATCAGCGACACGCTGCCCGCCGAGGTAACGTGGTTTGACAGCGTTACCGTCAACCCGCCGTCGGCAGGCGGCACACCGGGCATGCCGCCGACGGTGATTTCGGGCTTGACGGTCCCGTCCGGCCAGACGGTAACCGTGAGTTACCTGGTGAGGGTGAACACGCCGCTGCCCAACGGCACGGTCATCACCAACACCGCGGCGGTTACGGCGGATCGCATCCCCGATCCCATCACCGCGACGGTTACGAACGTGGTGTCCAGCGATCATATCCTGGCGCTGACGAAGACCGGCTCGCCGAAACCGGTGGCGGCGGGCGACCTGCTGACCTACGTCATCGGCTACGAGGTCATCGGCGATGAGCCCGCGCCGCTGGCGGTCATCACGGACCGCGTGCCCGCGAACACCGAATTCGTGGGCGCGAGCGGCGGCGTTACGCCGGTGGGCGGCGTCCTAGTGTGGAACCTGGGCACGCTGCCCGCGCCGGCCACGGGCGAGGTAACCTTCACGGTGCGCGTGAACACGCCGCTGCCGCGCGGGACGGCCATCGCCAACACAGCCTACTTCCGCGATCAGGACGGGCGCAGCGCCTCGGCCACCGACACCACGCTGGTAACCAGCGACCACACCCTGGCGCTGTCCAAGTTGGACCTGGTAGACCCGGTGCAGGCGGGTGAGTTGCTGACCTACACGCTGACGGTTGAGGTTACGGGCAACGAGCCTGCCACCAACGTCATCGTCTCGGACGGCATCCCGGCGGGCACCACGTTCCACTCGGCCAGCGGCGGCACGTCCATAGAATCGCCGCCGGTCGGCCAGCCGGGCATGGTCCGTTGGACGCTGGCTTCGGTGAGTCCGGGCGAGCCGGCGGTGGTAACGCTGACGGTGCGCGTGGACACGTCCGTGCCCAATGGGACGAGCATCCTCAACTGGGCCAGCGCGTTGGACGCGCAGGGTAAGGGCGCGAGCGCCTCGGCGTCCACGCTGGTGGAGAATACCGACGTAAGCATCGCCAAGGCGGTTGAGCCGGCCACGGTGAAGTCGGGCGATGTGATCACGTACACGCTCGGCTACGTGAACGCGGGGCCGGCCGCCGCGCTCAACGTGCGCATCACCGATACCCTGCCGTCGGGCCTGACGTTCGGCGGCGTGGTACACGCGGAGCCGGGCATGGTCGGCCCGTCGCAGGTGGGCCAGGACCTCATCTGGTCGGTGGGCACGCTGCCCTCGGGTGCCACCGGGACGCTGGTGTTCACAGCGACGGTGAACCCGACCGGGGAGACGGAGCGGACGCTGACCAACGTGGCGGCCATCGGCACGAGCACCGCCGAGCGCAACTACGGCAACAACACGTCCAGCGCCAGCAACACCCTGCGCCAGCAGATCAACGTGCGCGTCATCAAGCAGTCGTCTGCGGCGGGGTTCGTGCAGCCCGGCGCCGAGATTCAGTACTCGGTAACCGTGCAGAACATCGGCGACGGCCCCATCAGCGGCCTGACGATATCCGACACGGTTCCGGCGAACACGACGTTCGTGCCGGGCAGCATCGTGCTGGATCCGCCCGGGGCGGGCACGCCTGGGTTCACGCCGCCCACGCTGGCGAGCAGCGTGTCCATCCCGCTGGGCGGGAGCGTAACGGCGCGGTACCGGGTGCGCGTGGCGGCTCCGCTGCCCAACAACACGCCTATCATCAACACGGCCGAGGCCATGGGCGGCGGTCTGCCCGCGCCGGTGCAGGCAAGCATCACCGACCTGGTGCAGAGCAGCCACACGCTGAGCCTGCTGAAGGTGGATACGCCCGATCCGGTGCAGGCGGGCGGGCTTCTGACCTACACGATCCAGTACCAGGTCATGGGCAACGAGCCTGCCAACGGCGTGGTGCTTACCGACACCCTGCCGGCCAACGTAACGGTGCAAAGCATCAGCAACGGCGGCATCCGGAGCGGCAACCAGATTGTCTGGAACCTGGGCAACCTGACGCCGCCCGCGACCGGTAGCGTGGTGGTGGTGGTGCGGGTGAACTCGCCGCTGCCCAACGGGACGGTGCTGGTGAACCGCGCCGTCATCGCCGACGCGCAGGGCGTTACGGCCAGCGCCACGGCGTCCACGACGGTGCAGAGCGCGCCGGCGTTCCGCGTGTCCAAGTTGGCGCCGGCGACGGTGCGGGCGGGCGACATCCTGACCTACACCATCGTGTTCACCAACGTTGGCAATGCCTACGCCATGTCGGTGGTCATTACCGACCGCATCCCGGCGAACACCGAATGGCATTCGGGTGGGCACTCGCATACGGCCACCGAGGTGCGCTGGAACGTGGCGAGCATGGCTCCGGGCGTTACCGGCTACGCGGTCTTCTCGGTACGCGTCCTGCCCGACACGCCGGTTGGGACGGTCATCCTGAACAGCCAGTATGGCGTGCGGTCGGCGGAGTTGCCCGCGACCACATTCGGCTCGCCGCTCGGCGTAACCGTTGCGCCGCCCACGGGCATCACGCTGGAGTACTTCCTGCTGAGGCGCATCGGGCCGGCGGTGGAACTGGAGTGGCGCACGGCCACGGAGATCAACAACCGCGGGTTCAACGTGTACCGCGGCACGACCGACAACTTTGAGGAAGCGGTACGCCTGAACAGCGACCTGATTCCGGGTCAGGGGCGCGGCTTGGCCGGTGGCGCGACGTACACCTTCACCGACACCGGCGTGGAGCCTGGCTCCACGTACTACTACTGGCTGGAGGACATTGACCTGTACGGCAACGTGCAGACTCGTGTGCTCCGCTCCATCGGGGTGTACACGTACATCCCCGACGAGGCGCGCAGGTACTCCTTGCGCTTGCCGTCCGTGTGGCGGTAGCGCGCGACAGAAGGTATCCGCAGGGGGCGGCGGTGCGATGGCCCTGTCCGCCCCCGCGGCTCATCTGAATCGGGAAACATCGCGGCTCCTGGCAGGGAGAGGCTCATGAATCGGAAGGTGGTACTGGTATGCATGACGGCGGCGCTGCTGCTGGGCGCAGTGCCGGCGCAGGGCGCGCACCCCGAACGCTCCTGGGGACAGGAACCGACGCCGGAAGTTCGCGTGGTGTCGGGCAGCGCCGAGGCCATCGTGCTGGACATCCTCACGCCGCGCCCGTCGGTGCAGGTGGTGAACGTTCAGGGCGAGACCTGGCACCAGGTGCGGGTGGCGGGGCTTGCGACAGCGGCGGAGCCGGGCGCGCCGGAACTGCCGGTGCAAGGCTTCGTGCTGGGCATCCCGCCGAAGGCCACATGGCAGGTGCAGTTGGAGAGCACCGACCGCATCCTACTGGAAGGGCCTTACCGTCTGCTGCCTGGGCCGACGGTTTCCGCTGATCGCGATGGCGCGGTGCGATACGACGAGGCGCGGACGCCCGACGCGCGCATCTACGGCGCAGCGGCGTTCTACCCCGCCGAGGTGGTGGAAGTCTCCGGAAGCGGCTACCTGCGGGACCAGCGATTTCTGGCGCTGCGGGTGCATCCGGTGCGGTACAATCCGGCAACCGGCCAGATGGAATGGTACCAGCGCATGCGGGTCCGGGTAGTCCTGTCGGGTGCGGACCTGGCCGCGTGCGACGGCGAGCAGGACGGGTACTTTGAGCCGGTGCTCCGCGCGACCATCCTGAACTACGAGCAGGCGAAGGCGTGGCGCTCGCGCGAGCCGTCCACCGTGGCGGCGCAGGCCGGCCCTATCTGCGGCATCGGCCCGCAGTACAAGGTCATCGTGAGCACCGAGGGCCTGCACGAAATCACCTACGCCGACCTGGTGGGGGCTGGGTTCCCGGTCGCCTCGGTGGACCCGGCGCGGCTGACCATGTGCTACATGGGGCAGGAGATCGCCATCCAGGTTGAGGGCCAGGACGACCGCGTGTTCAACACAACCGACCGCATCCTGTTCTACGCGACGGCGCCCTACAGCCGTTACACGAACACGAGCACTTATTGGTTGAGTTTTGGCGCGTCCGACGGCAAACGGATGGGGACGAGGAGCGGCGCGGTGAATCCGACGACGCCCTACGCGCCCGCGCACTCCGTTACCGCCGTCGCCGAGCAGTCCTTGCGGTACGACAGCCTGTTCGCGTCGCCCAAGGGCGATCACTGGTTCTGGGATGATTTGAGTTGGCTGGACGTTGCGCCGTACACGCCGCGGTCGTACACACTCCAGTTGACCGAGCCGCCCGCGGGCGTGGCGAACGCCGTGCTCCGAGTGGGGCTTCAGGGGTACGACGCGAACCTGCACGAACTGAACTTCGCGTTCAACGGCCTGTCGCTGGGAAGCCGCACGTGGGCCGGGCCGGAGTACCGAACGCTGTCCTTCCTTGTGCCGACGACGGCGCTGCGGCTAGGGGCCAACACGCTGACGCTATCCAGCAAGGATCGGGGCGCAACCCCGGATGGCGTGTGGCTGGACTTCTTCAGCGTGGAGTACAGCGCGCGCAACGTGGCAGCCGATGGGAAGTCGCTCACGTTCACGGGCCAGAGCGGGACGGCGCGGTACTGGATCACCGGCTTCGCCCAGGGCGACGTGTCCGTGTACGATGTTTCGGACGCGCGCAACGCGGTGCAAATCACGCACATCCCGGCGGAACCGGTCAGTTGGGTGCGGTTGCCGTCGGTATGGAAGCGGAGCGGCGCGGCTGCCGCAATGATGGGCGAGCCGGCATCTACTGTGAGCCGCCAGGATGCCCTCGCGCAGGCGACGACAGGGGGTTATGGTATCGCGTTCCAGGATAGCCCAACAGCGGTGCGCAAGTACTGGGTCGGGACGTCGGCTGCGGTCAAGCGGCCCCTGTCCATCGTGGCGGACCCCGTTACGAACTGGCGCTCGCCGACCATTGGGGCGGACTACCTCATCATCACCGACCCGTCCCTGGCGGCGCAGGCCAACCGACTGGTGGCCTATCACCAAGACCAGGGGCTGCAGCCGCTGGTGGTGTACGTGCAGGACATCTACGACGAATTCAACTACGGCCAGGCCGATCCCGCTGCCATCCGCGCTTTCCTTCAGTACGCCTACGACCAGTGGAGCATGAGACCGTCCTATGTGCTGCTGCTGGGCGACGGCAGTTACGACTTCCTGAACTACAAGGGCTATGGCGGGCGGCAGTTGGTTCCGCCGTTCCTCGCGCCGGTGGACAAGACCATGGGCGAGACGGCGACCGACAACCGGTATGTGGCGGTGCACGGGGATGACGTCCTGCCGGACATGTACATCGGGCGGCTCCCGGCGGCCAACGCCGACCAGGCGAAGGCGATGGTGGACAAGATTCTGGCCTATCCCACGGCCCCCGGCGCGGGCACATGGGACAGGGAGATCATCCTGGTGTCGGACAAGCCCGACGCGCCCAATTACAACAACTTCATCCAGGCATCTGACCACATGTACGAGTGGCTTGGGTCAGCGGCCCCTGGCTACACCCGAACCCGCGTGTACTACGACCCCGGGTCCGGCAGCGCGCCGTGGATTTACACCAGCATCAGCACGGCAAGGACGGCGCTGTTCTCCGAATTCAACCAGGGGGCGCTGTTCTGGAACTTCATGGGGCACGCATCGGAGCATCAGTGGGTGGCCGACCGCCTGCTCCACGTGGACGACGTGCCAAGCCTGACGAACGGGACGCGCCTGCCGGTGCTGCTGGAGATGACCTGCCAGACCGGTCAGTTCCATTTGCCGCAGGCGTCGCCCGCGCAGGAGTGCCTGGCCGAGCAGTTGATTCGCCGCGTCGGCGGGGGCACGGTGGCCAGTTGGTCGTCCACGGGCTGGGGCATGGCGACGGGCCACGATGTCATGCAGCAGGGTTTCTACGAGACGGTCTTCACAGACGGCGTGCGCCAGTTGGGGCCTGCCGTCGCGGTTGGCACGGTTCGTGCATACAACGCAGGGTACAGCGACCTGGTGGATACGTTCATCTTGTTCGGCGACCCTGCCCTGTTTGTGCGGTAGATGCCGCCAGGGCGGGGGCGCGAAACCCGCCCTGGTGGGTGTATGATTGGTTCCAGGGTAGTGCCTTTAGGAGGAAGAAGATGTTGACGATGAACTGGAAGAGACTGGTCCTGGTGGGGCTGCTGGTAGTCGCGTGGCTTGTCGCGGCGGGCCTTGCGGCGGACGAGTCCCCCGCGGGGTCGGCGCTGGCGCTTGGGTTCACATCCACGCCCACCTTCACGCCTGAGGGTCCGACGGAGACTCCGGTCCCGCCGACGCCGACCGCGACGCCTGTACCGCCTACGGCCACGCCCGTGCCGACCATCGCGCCGCAGCCCACGCAGCCGCCTCCCGCGCCGACGCAACCTCCTTCACCACAGCCGACCGCCACGCCAGTCGCCGCGCCGGCCACGTCCGTGCCGAAGACCGGTGCGGGTCTGCTAGGGGTGGCTCTGGCCGGGGTGCTCGTCCTGCTGCTCTTCGGCGCGAGGCGGGTTCGCACGTCGTCTCGGTAGGTCCCTGGGGCGGGCGGCCTGAACGCTGCCCATGCCCGACATTCGCATAGCGGAATCCGCGACCCTCGTGGCAGGCGCAACTGCCGCCGTTGCCTGTGCATGGCATCGGCGGCTTTTGCTTGGGCCGTCGGGCGGATCACCCGCACAGCCGCGCCGAGATTGCAGAGAGAACGGCGCGAAGCCGGGTTTTGACGGCTCCCCGCGCTCCCGCTAGAATTGCGCTATCACACAGCGTGCCAGGAGCGGCCATGTCCACACCCGTCCGGCGACAGTATCTCGCCATCAAGAAGCGATTTCCAAACACCATCGTTTTCTTCCGCCTCGGCGACTTCTACGAGACCTTTGATGAGGATGCCAAGACCGTGGCGCAGGTCTGCGACATCGTCCTGACCTCTCGGCCGGTGGGCAAAGACCAGCGCGTGCCCCTGGCGGGCGTCCCCTACCATGCGGTGGACACCTACCTGGCGAAACTGATTGAGGCGGGGTACAAGGTCGCCATTGTGGAGCAGGTGAGCGACCCCAAGGAGAGCAAGGGCCTGGTGGCCCGCGAGGTGGTTCGGGTGGTAACGCCCGGCACGGTGGTGGAGCCGGCCCTGCTGGACGAGCGGCGCAACAACTTCCTGGCAGCGGTGGTGCTGGATGACCGCCGCGCGGGCCTGGCGTATGTGGACATCACCACGGGTGAGTTCGCTACGACCCAGTTCGCGGGCGATGATGCGGAGCGAGATGTGCTGCAGGAACTCTCGCGCCTGCAACCGGCCGAGTGTCTCATTCCCGCCGGGGCCGACACGCCGGAGCGGGCCCTCGTCCGCAACGCCGAGACGCACATCACGGAGTGGGACGCCTGGCGCTTTGACGCGGATACGGCGCGACAGGCGCTGCTCGCGCACTTCGGCGTGGGCACGCTGGCTGGGTTCGGCTGCGAGGGCCTGCCCCAGGCCATCCGCGCGGCGGGCGCCATCGTCCAGTACCTGCAGGAGACGCAGAAGACCGCGCTGGCCCACCTGGACTCGCTGACCACCTACAGCACCTCGCGGTTCATGACGCTGGACGCGTCCACGCGCCGCAACCTGGAATTGGCGGCGACCATTCGCACAGGCGCGGTGAAGGGGTCGCTCCTGGGCGTGCTGGACCTGACGCGCACGTCCATGGGCGGGCGGCTGCTGCGGCAGTACCTACTCCAGCCCCTGCTGGAGAAGGCGGCCATTGAGCGACGGCTGGACGCGGTGGAGGCCCTGTATAACGCCACGCCCCAGCGCATGAAAATCCGCGAGTTGCTGGGCGGCATCGGGGATTTGGAGCGGCTGACCAACCGTCTGGCGCAGGGCATCGCCACGCCGCGCGATTTGCTGGGGCTAGCGCGGGCGCTGCGGCGCGTGCCCGACATCGCAGCGGCGCTGGATGGCGTGCTGGCAGGCTTGCCGCCAGGCCATCCGCTGGCCGACCTGCGCGCACGCCTGAACCCGTGCGACGCCGAGGCTAGCCTGATAGAAGCCGCCATCGCCGAGGACGCGCCCGCGACACTGGCCAACGGCGGCGTAATCCGGCCGGGCTACTCCGAAGAGTTGGACGCCATCGCGCGGGCGTCGGGTGACGCGAAGAAGTGGGTCGCGGGCCTGGAGCAGCGGGAACGCCAGCGCACCGGCATCAAGTCCCTGAAGGTCGGCTACAACAAGGTCTTCGGCTACTACATTGAGGTGAGCAAGTCCAACATGGACCGGGTCCCGCCCGACTACGTCCGCAAGCAGACCCTGGTCAACGGCGAGCGGTTCATCACGCCCGAACTGAAGGAGTACGAGTCGCTCATCCTCAACGCGCAGGAGCGACGGCTGGAATTGGAGACGCGCCTGTACAAGGAACTGTGCGAGCGGCTGTCGGCGGCGCGCGGGCGGATGCTGGACACCGGCCGGGCGCTGGCCGAGTTGGACGTGCTGGCGTCGCTGGCCGAGGTGGCCGTGCGCAACCGCTATGTCCGCCCCGAAATCGCCGAGGACGGCATTATTGACATCCGAGAGGGGCGGCATCCGGTGGTGGAGTTGACCCAGAAGGACGAGCCCTTCGTGCCCAACGACGTGCGGCTGGTGCCGGGCGAGGGCGAGATTATCATCCTCACCGGCCCCAACATGGCGGGCAAAAGCACGTTCCTGCGGCAGGTGGCCCTCATCGTGCTGATGGCCCAGGTGGGGAGTTTCGTCCCCGCCGCGCGTGCGCATATCGGCATCGTAGACCGCATCTTCACGCGCATCGGTGCGCAGGACGAGATCGCCGCGGGCCAGTCCACGTTCATGGTGGAGATGGTGGAGGTGGCGAACATCCTGCACCACGCCACGTCGGCCAGTCTCCTCATCTTGGACGAGGTGGGGCGCGGCACCAGCACCTACGACGGCATCTCCATTGCCTGGGCCGTGGTGGAGCACATCCACAACCACCCGCGCCTGCGAGCCAAGACGCTGTTTGCCACCCACTACCATGAGTTGACAGACCTGGCGGGAACGCTGCCGCGGGTGCGGAACTTCAGCATGGCAGTGGCCGAGGAGGGCGACCGGGTCATCTTCCTGCGCAAGGTGGTGCCGGGCGGCGCGGACCGCAGTTACGGAATCCACGTCGCGCAACTGGCGGGGCTGCCCAAGTCGGTAATCCACCGCGCCGAGGAGTTGCTGCGCGAACTGGAGTCGGGCCAGAGCGGGGCGGCCATCAAGCCCAGGGCCCCGCGCGCCAGGCAGTTGAGTTTCCTCACGGAGACCGACCCCATCCTGCAGGAGTTGCGGGAACTGGACATCAGCACCATGACGCCTCTGGAGGCCATCAACAAGTTGTACGAGTTCCAGCGCAGGGCAGGGAAGACATAGTAGATGGGCGGAAGTCTGCAGCCGTTCCGTGCAGAAGCATTGACTTCCACCGGCAAGATATGATAAAATATAGTATAGTACAGAGATTGGAGCACATTGCGCATTCACTGACCCCGATTGGTGCATTCAGGCCAGGTGTAGGACCATTTGAACCGTAGCACTCCCGCCTTCATCGCCCTCGCAGTATGTGGTCAAAGGAGGACCTGAGATGTTGTATCTGCTGGACTTCCATGTGGAGTACCCCGCCACGATGACCCAGAAGGACCTGTTCGCGATTTGGGCGCGGGAAGCCGACGCGGCGCTCGGGGCAAAACAAGCCGGGGTCGTTGTTGACCTGTGGAAGTGCGTCGGCACGCGGCGTGTCGTCGCT
This sequence comes from Anaerolineae bacterium, assembly GCA_029907165.1. Taxonomy (GTDB): domain Bacteria; phylum Chloroflexota; class Anaerolineae; order DTLA01; family DTLA01; genus DTLA01. The sequence continues at coordinate 8,052 of JARYMK010000011.1, read as the reverse complement.
GTCGTCAATGTGGACAGCCCCGACACCCTGGACCAGATCTTGCTGGACCTGCCGATTATGAAGGAGCATGGCCAGCACGTACACGTTGACGTAACGCCCCTGCGCCGCTACGAGGACTTCGCTGCTGACGTGAAGAAGCGCCTCGCGGAATAGGCATCGCCACCGCGCAGGATGTGCCCGCGGAGCGGCCGCTTTGCAATTGCGATATGGGGTGGCAGTCTGTGGCCGCTGCTGGCGGCGACACGATGCCCGCGTGTGGAACTCGCCCTACTGCAGGCCCTGCAGGTACACGTCTAGCGTCATGGGGGATTCGGGGTTGAGGTAATCCAGCGCGTGGAGCATCTCGGCGTGGCCCCGGCCGATCCACCGCAGATGCCAGGGCTCGTAGATGTAGCCCGTGAGGCGTTCCTTGCCCTCGGGGTACGAGAAGACAAAGCCGAATTTGTGGGCGTTATCGTGGAGCCAGCGGCCGGCGGGCGTGCGTCCGAAGTCCGGGACCAGGTCGGTCGCGTCGGCGCTGGTGATGTCCACGGTAGTACCCAACTGGTGCTGGGAGTAGCCGGGCCGGGCCGAGTAGCGGTTGGCGCGGGTCTCGGCCTCCTGGCGGGTGATGGGCTGGCCGGCCTGCTCGGCGGCGCGCATCTCCTCCTCCACGAACTGGGCGTAGGTTGCGGCCTGCACCGCGTACGAGCGATACGCCGAGCGCACGAGCAGGTGAATGCCCTCGCGCTGGGCCACGGCGAACATCTCGGCCAGGTCCATGGCAGCCTGGAAGCGGAGTTGCTCGGGGTCGTTGTTGTACGTCGGGATGCCCAGGTCGTTCAGCGAGACGAGGTCGGTGGGCGCGTAGTCGGGCGACAGGCCCTGCGTCTTGGTAACGATGGCCAGCGCTGCCGCGTCAGGGCCCCTGTACACGATGGGGGTAGGCGTGGGCGGACGCGGCGTAGGCGTGGGTGTGGGCGTGGGTGTGGGCGTGGACGTGGGCGATGGCGTTGGGGTCGGCGTGCGCGTGGGCGTCGCGGTCGGCGTTGGGGTGGGCGTTGCGGTGGGGATGACGCGCGTGGGCAGGAACGAAGTCCCCGGAGCCCCCGCCCGCAACTGCGCGGCGGCGGCGAAAGCAAGCGCCACCGGCAAGATGCACGCAAGCACGAGCAAACGCAAGACTGTCGCGGGTCTCTCCACCGTTAGGATCCCCAGCGCTTTTTGTATTCGGCCATCATGCAGCGGTCCATGACCACCGTCATGCCGGCGGCCTGGGCGCGGGCTGCGGCCTCCTCGTTGACGATGCCGAGTTGAATCCAGAGGACTTTCGCTCCGGCAGCGACGGCATCGTCCACGACGGCAGGTACATCCTCGGCCCGGCGGAAGACGTCCACCACGTCAAACGGCTCCGGAATGGCCTGCAGGCTAGGATACACCTTCTCGCCCAGAATCTGGCCTTCCACGGTCGGGTTGACCGGGATGATGCGGTAACCCTTTGACTGGAGGAAGGCCGCCACATGATGGCTGGTCTTGTCGGGGTTGGCCGAGAGACCCACGACAGCGATGGTCTTGGCCTGTTGCAGGATTTGCTGGATGACTTCGGGCTCGTTCATGACCGGAGTATAGCATAGAGGGCGGCGAAAACACAAAACCGCGCCCGACGCAGGTCAGGCGCGGCGTGAAATGTAGACAAGACGGGGCTAGAAGTCTTCGTCGTCCTCGTCGTCAAAGAAGTCCTCGTCCTCCTCTTCCTCGTCCCAGATGTCCTCATCCTCCTCATCCAGTTCGTCGTAGTCATCCAGAAGGTCAAGGGCTTCGTCTTCTTCTTCCTCGTCAAGGATGTCTAGGCGCTGGAATCGGTGGCGCGGCGCGCCGCATTCCGGGCACCGGGCAGGGGGCCGGGGGCCGTCATCAATGTAGCCGCATTCCAAGCACTCCCATTCTTGAATCATGAGAATCTCCTCGTGAAGTTGTGAATCCCATGTAAGCCTACCTAGCGTATACACAAATAGGGGGCAAAATGCAAGGATGTGCAGAGCGATTGCAAGGATATGGCATATCACCGCTGGCAGAGGAGCACATCTTTCGCGCCAAGACGGATGGGATCGCGAGTTTTCTCACTTTTTCTCTGTTTTTCGCGCGGGGAGGGCGAATACCCGTGTTCACCCATGTACGCGCAGCACCCGCCCCGCCTTCACCCTAAGCCTCTCCCACGCGGGCGAGGGAGCGCGGACCCTGCGCGGCGGCGCCACCCCACGCCGGCCCGTTTCGCGGCTTTCGCGATCCAAACGCCCGCCCCCACCTTAGCCATCTCCCGACGGGAAAGGGGACGCACACCCCGCGTCGCCCCAGGCCCGAAACCGTCGGGCTATCCAAACTTGACAATACGGCGCACAAGCGATATAATACCCCATAGGGGTATATAACAGGAGCGAAGACATGGGCATCGTGGAGTTCACGAAAGCGCAGGTAACCGCCGTCCCTCGTGTGGACGACGCAGCGTGCCGGGCGTGCCGCAAGTGCGCGGCGCGGGCCGTCTGCCGTTCCAAGGCCATCGTGCAGATTGACCCGGGCGAGCCGCCGATCATTGACCCGAGCAAATGCTATGGGTGCGGCGCGTGCTTGACGGCCTGTCCGTTTGATGCTATCGTGAGACAGGAACCTGCGACTGCGTCGTAGCAAGGGACGCGACGCCCACGGCGCCCGTCAAGCGGCGCACAAGATAACGATATGCCTGGGAGGGATTTGCATGGAGAATGTTGTGATTATCGGATCGGGGCCTGCGGGGCTGACCGCCGCCATCTACGCCGGCAGGTCTATGCTCAACCCGCTGGTCATCGCCGGCCATGCCATGGGCGGGCAGGCGGCCCTCACCGCCGAAATTGAGAACTATCCGGGGTTCCCGGACGGCATCAGCGGGCCCGATTTGGCCCAACTGTTTCAGCGCCAAGCCGAGAAATTCGGCGCTCGGATTGAGTACGATATCGTTACGTCGGTGGACTTCAGCCGGCACCCGTTCAAGATCACAACCTACGGCGGCGAGATTGAGGCCAAGTCGGTGATCATCTGCACGGGCGTTTCCCCGCGCAAACTGGACGTGCCCGGCGAGAAGGAATTCACGGGCCGCGGTGTGTCCTACTGCGCCACGTGCGACGGCTTCTTCTACCGGGACAAGGTCGTGGCTGTGGTCGGCGGCGGCGACGCGGCAGTGGAGGAGGGGCTATACCTCACCCGCTTCGCCAAGAAGGTGTATCTCATCCACCGCAGGAACCGCCTGCGGGCCAATCCCAGCGCCCAGAAACGGGCCGAGCAGAACGAGAAGATGGAATTCATCTGGAATTCCGTCGTTACCGAGGTGGTGGGCGATGACAAGGTAATCGGCCTGAAGATTCGCAACGTGGAGACCGGTGAGGAATCGCTCCTGCCGGTTGATGGGGTGTTCGTGTACATCGGCCAGGTGCCCAAGACCGACCTGTTCGTGGGCCAGGTGGAGATGGACGAGGCCGGGTTCATCATCACCGACCGGCGCATGCACACCAGCGTGCCGGGGGTCTTCGCAGCGGGCGACGTCCAGGGCCGGGTATTGGCCCAGGTGGTTACGGCAGCGGGAAGCGGGGCCATCGCCGCTATGGAGGCCGAGCGGTTCCTGGCGGAACTGGAGGGCGAGCCGTATCCGGAGCGCCAGCACAAGTAGCGCGTCGGGACGCACAAGCGGGCGGGGCGTGGGATGGAGCAGGGACCCACACCTCGCCCGCTTTTTGTTGCGTTCCGCCTGTCCGCGTGGCCTCGCCAGCGCTTCACGACGATACTTCTTGACAGCGGACCGTCTTGTTTGTCGCCAGCAGTTAGGCGAGGGCGATTTCCTGCGCGTTCTCCCACAGGCCGTGGATGTTGCAGTACGACGTGGCGATGATGGTGCCGGGCTGGGAGATCTTCATCCCGAAGGTGGCCTTGTGGTGCGTGTACACCGGGCCCTGGTTGGGACCGTCGGTGGATTCGCCGTGGGCGGTGAACTCAAAGGTGCCGACGTGGAACGGGAACTTGGCGCCCTGGGGCATGAAGTACACGGTGATCCACCGGATGTGGTGCTCGGTGGTATTGGGGTGGGCGATCTCCTTGCCGATGGTAACGGTTACATCAAAGAACTCGCCCGCCTTGACCGCAGCCGGGGCCTCAATGACCGGCACGTGCTTCTCAGTCTTCCAGTCTGCCTGCTTGACGACGTCCGCCAGTTTCATCCTACACCTCCTTGCGTGTGTGAAAGATACCTTTTGGGAGTGAGTTTGTTTTGTTTTCCGCAAGCCCATCATACCACAAGAGCAGCGGACCTGCAAGTGCGAGATCTCAGTGCAGAATCTTGCTTAGGAACAACTTGGTCCGTTCGTGCTTCGGTGCGGTGAACAGCAGTTCGGGCGTGGTCTCCTCTACAATCTGCCCCTCGTCCATGAAGATGATGCGGTCGGCGGCGGCGCGCGCAAATCCCATCTCGTGCGACACCACCACCATCGTCATCCCCTCTTTGGCGAGCGCCAGCATCACATCCAGCACCTCTTTGATCATCTCCGGGTCCAGGGCTGACGTCGGCTCGTCAAAGAGCATGATTTTCGGCTGCATGGCCAGGGCGCGGGCGATGGCCACGCGCTGCTGCTGCCCGCCTGACAGTTGGGCGGGGTAGGCGTGTGCCTTCTCCGGAATGCCCACCTTCTTCAGCAGTTCCATGGCGATGCGCTCGGACTCCTCGCGCGAACGTTTGCGTACCACGCGTTGGGCCAGCGTGATGTTCTCCAGCGCCGTCAGGTGGGGGAACAGGTTGAACTGCTGGAACACGATGCCCACCTCGGCGCGCACCCGGTTGATGTTCTCGGCCTGGGTCAGTGGGATGCCGTCCACGATGATGCACCCCTCATCCAGGCTTTCCAGGTGGTTGATGCAGCGCAGCAGGGTGGACTTGCCCGACCCGCTGGGGCCGATGATGACCACGACCTCGCCGCGGCGCACGGTGAGGTCCACGCCGCGCAGGGCTTCCACGCGCCCAAACCGTTTTACTGCTCCTTGGATGATGATAATCTCATTTTGCAAAGGCAGTCTTCCTTTCTATGTACGCCACTACCCGCGACGCAAACAGCGTCATGACCAGGTAGAGCAAGGCGACCATCGTCCAGGTTTCCAGCGACATGAACGAACTGGACATGAACTCGCGCCCGCGGCGGGTCATGTCGGACACGGCCACCACTGATACCAGCGACGAGTCCTTCAGCAGCGCCACGAACTCGTTGCCCACCGGCGGCAGGATGACCCGCACGGCCTGGGGTAGGATGACGTAGCGCATGGCCTGGAAGTAAGACATCCCCAGCGAGCGGGCCGCTTCCATCTGCCCCTTGGAGATGCTCTGGATGCCCGCGCGGTAGATTTCCGACATGTACGCGCCGTAGCAGATGGTGAGGCCAGCCACGGCCATCACGAACGGGTCCGGCTTCACGTCCACGAGCCACTTGCCTGCCCCGTGCAGCGACGGCGAGAGTTTCATCAGCCACGCCCCGACGGTGTCCAGCACCTGCGGGAAGGCAAAGTAAAGGAACAACAACTGCACCAACAGCGGAATGCCGCGGATAATTTCCACGTACAGCGACGCGATGCCATGGATAAGCCAGTTCTTCGCCAGCCGCCCCAAGCCCCCGATGAGGCCAACGACGAGGATGAACGCGAACGAGATGACCGTGATGCGCACGGTAACGCCGATACCGTCGCGCAAGAAGAGGACGATTCGCAGGAATGGGTCGGGCTTGACGAAGACCAGCAGGGCCACCACGCCCGCGACGGCGAGGACCAGGAACCACCACGTGTCAAAGCGTTCGCGCTCCTTTGGGAGCACCACGGCTTTTGTTTCTATGGTTCTCTCTAGTCGTTCAACATCTGGCACTTGTGCACCTCTCTCTTCACGGAGTTGCCTAGACTCGCAGCCTGGGATCCAGGGCATCGCGCAGGCCGTCGCCCAGCAGGTTGAACCCCAGCACCGTCAGCATGATGGCCAGGCCCGGGAAGATGACGATGTGCGGCGCGGTGAAGACGGACCCGCGGCCCTGGCCCAGCATGGCGCCCCATTCAGGCGTCGGCGGGCGCGCGCCCAGGCCCAGGAAACTCAGGCCGGCGGCGTCCAGGATGGCCGTTGCGATGCCCAGCGTACCCTGCACGATGAGGGGCGTCAGGCAGTTGGGCAGGACGTTGCGGAACAGGATGCGCATGGGCGGCACGCCGACGGCCCGCGCAGCCAGCACGTAGTCCTGCTCTTTCACCGACAGCACCGACGCCCGCACGATGCGCGCGTACACGGGAATAGACACGAAGGCGATGGCGTATAGCATGTTCATCAGGCCAGGGCCGAGAATGGCGACCACGGCGATGGCCAGCAGCAGGCTGGGGAACGCCAGCAGGATGTCCATCACGCGCATGATGAGGTCATCCACCCAGCCGCCTTTGTAGCCCGCGACGGCCCCCAGCAATGCCCCGACGATGATGGCCAACGACACCGACACCACGCCGATCTGGAGCGAAATACGCGCGCCGAAGATGATGCGGCTCAGGATGTCGCGCCCCACCTCATCCATCCCCATCCAGTGCTGCGCCGAGGGGGGCTGGCGTCGCAACAACAGTTCCTGCTCAATGGGGTCGTAGGGGGCCAGTTGCTCCGCGAAGATGGCGCAGATGAGGAGCAGGCCCAGGATGACCATGCCGGCGATGGCCAGACGGTTGCGAAACAGGCGGCGGAGCGCATCCAGGTACAGCGTCGTCTGCGGCGGCAGTTGTAGTCCGGCGGCGCGGGGCGTTGTGGTTGGGATGGTGTCTGATCTGTCGGCCATGGCCTAACTCCCGTACCGGATGCGCGGGTCCAGGTACGCGTATGAGATGTCCACCAGAAGGTTGACGAAGACGAAGATGAGGGCGATCACCAGCACGGTGCCCTGCACCACCGGATAGTCGCGGGCCAGGATGCGGTCCACCACCAGCCGCCCCATCCCCGGCCACGAGAAGATGGTCTCGGTCAGGATCGCGCCGCCGAGAAGGGAGCCAAATTGCAATCCGATGACGGTGATCACCGGCAGAAAAGCGTTCTTCATCGCGTGGCCGAAGAGGACGACGCGCTCACTCAGCCCCTTGGCCCGCGCGGTGCGGATGTAATCCTCGCCCAGCACCTCCAGCAGGCTGGAGCGGGTCATGCGGGCGATGATGGCTGCCGGAATGCTCCCCAGTGCCAGCGACGGCAGGACGAGGTGCTTCAGCGCATCCCATAGCGCCTTGCCGTTGCCCGTCAGAATGGCCGTCAGGATGTAGAAGTTGGACAGGAAATCAGTAAGCGGTTTGAGTTTGTACTGCCAGGTGCTCTCGGCCGCGCCCGCCAGGAAGAAGTCCGTGAGGCTCTGGAGTTCCACTCCGACGGTCAGGCGACCCGACGGCGGCAGCCACTTGAGTTTGAACCCGAAAATGTACATCAGGATGAGGCCAAGCCAGAACACGGGCATGGACACGCCGACGAGCGCCCCAACCATAGTGCCCAGGTCTATCACGCTGTTGTGGTAGTAGGCAGCGATGATGCCCGCGATGATGCCGATGATACAGGCCAGGAACATGGCCCCGAAGGTGAGTTCCACCGTGGCGGGCAGCCGCTGCATGAGTTCCACCGTTACCTTCTCGTTGGTGCGGATGGCGCGGCCCAGGTCGCCGTGGAGGATGTTGGTAAGGTAACGCCAGAACTGCACGTGGATGGGGTCATTGAGGCCCATGGCCTCGCGGAACCGTGCGATGGATTCCTCGGTGGCGTGTTCACCCAGCATGATGCGCGCGGGGTCCCCGGGGATAAGGCGTAGCATGGAAAACGTAATCACGAGGATGCCCAGCAGTACAGGAATGAGTAATACCAGGCGTTGTGCAATGTACCGTGTCACTCATGCCTCCAGGTTCCGATATAGACCTCCGAGGCTCTCTAGGAGCCTCGGAGGTCGGGTTGACGGGCAGGGTTATTCTCCCTTGAAGCCGCCGAAGAAGTAGGACCAGTAGAAGAAGTCACCGGTGTGG
>JARYMK010000119.1 GCA_029907165.1 Anaerolineae bacterium | reverse complement strand
CGTCGCGCGGTCGTGGTCGAAACGCCCCAGCGCAAACCCCAGAATTTCGCGGAACAGGCCTGGCTCGCGCAACGCAATGACCCGCAGCGCCTCCAGGTAACTCGTGCCTGCCGTTTTGACATGCAGCAAGCCATTCGTGTGGCGCGCCGCGATCTCGTAGATGCTGAACTTGTCCGAGCCGGAGTGGATGCTGAGTTTGTAGGGGCCTACGCGGCGGGCAATGGCCGCGTGCGCCGCAAAGGACCGCTCAAACTCCTTGAGATCGCCGATGTAGTCTATCCCCTTTTGGAAACTCCCCACGAAGCGCGGGGCCAGGCTCACCCACTCCACGCCCAGCCGCTGGAGTTCCTGAGCGATGAAGAAGTGCTCTTCGGGCGTCGTGGACGCTTCCGTCTCGTCCACCGACATCTCCAATTCAAACGCGCGCGACGCCATCTGATCCCGCACGTGCTCGTAGAGCGCCGCCGTGTGGGCGATGGCCCGCCCATATTTGACCACCGCGCGAGCCAGCCGCTCGTCGTAAAACTCCACCACCACGCCCGCCTCAATCCGCCACGACCTGCCCGAATACCGCTGCGCCAGGGCGCTCCATGACGTGCGGAGTTCGCCCCACGGGACGCGCTCCAGTCGCTCCCGAAGCGTGAGGACATCGGCCACGTCAGCCTGGTTATCCACATGGTCGCCCGGGTCCACCGTGAACATCGTGTAACCCGCCGCCGCGCACGCCGCCACGTCGTCGGGCGTCTTCAGATGGTCGGCGTCCGACCCGAAGTCGCCATCCCAGCCCTCCTGGAACACGCCCCACACGGCATCGTCCATGACGCCCTGCGGCGTGCGTTCGGTGCGCACCATCTCGCGGATGGACTGCTGGGGGAAGAAGGGCACCAGGCCGCTCCCTCGCGCCGCGCGCACATGCCCCGGCGTGGCGATGCCCATGCGGTCGCCGAACCCAAACGAGCCGCGCAGCCCCACCGTCCGCGGCCGCAGAAACGGGAACCGCCGCTGCAGGACCACCAGGGTATCATGCGAAAGCGCCCCCGTGGCGAGGTACAGCGTCTGCCCGCCCCACTCAATCGCGCGGATGCTCCCCGAGATCTCCGTTGCTACCTGCGCGCGCAGCCAGGCCAGGCGCTTGCCCTCCTTGCCGCGCCACAGAAAGAACACCCCATCGGGCGACGCCGCAATGGACATCGGGTACACCGCACCCCCGACGACAAGCCCCAGCCGCTCGGCCAGGCCAGCGCGGTAGTCCTCCCGCACGTAGCCCGCGGATGGGGCCTTGACCAGGCTCAGCAGCAACTCCTCCATGTCCACCTCCTGCGCTACAGTCCCCAGGCCCGCATGGCCTTGATGGATTCCACGGCACACGTATCCCCGTCGGGCATCGGCATCGCCTCCACCGACACGTAGCCGTCGTACCCAACCTCGCGCAACGTCGCCACGATGCGCGGAAAGTCCAGGTGGCCCGCGCCCGGGTACCAGCGGTTGGAGTCGGCCACGTGGAAATGGAACAGCCGGGTGGCGGCCGCGCGGATGCTTTCGTGGATGTCCGGCTCCTCTATGTTCATGTGGAACGTGTCCAGGAGCAGGCCGAGGTTCGGCAGTCCCACCTGCTCCAGCACGGTCAGCCCTTCCGCCGCCGTGTTCACCAGGGTCGTCTCGTAGCGGTTGATCGGCTCTATGGCGATCCGCACGTCCGCCACTAGCGCCGCCTCCGCGCATTCGCGCAGCGCCTCTACCATCCACGCCCACGCCTGCTCGCGCGAACCGCCCGGCCGCACGATGCCACGCAGCAGGCCAATGATGATGACCGCGCCGAACCTGGAAGCCAACGGCACGTGGCTTTTCACGCGCTCCACGGCGGCCCGGCGCACGCCCGCATCCGGGTCGGTGAACGACAGGCCCTCCTCGCCCCATGCCTGCCCTGTGCCGATGGCGGGGACTTCCAGCCCGTACTTGCGGACCAGGCCGACGAGCGCCTCAGCGTCCACGGCTCGGGGGTCACGGATGGCGAGTTCCGCGCCATCGTATCCCAGAGACGCCACGCGGGCCAGGTTGGCCTCCAGGTTGCCCTTGAAAGCGACCGCATTGAACTGGGCCATGTGGGTAGAAACGACGATGGCCTTCTTCATAGCCCTCCTCGCAGGTGTGGAATCGCCGACAAAAAAGTGAGGCCGGCGATTGCTGCCGGCCTCGCGTTGCCGACTCGCCCTAGGCCGGCGGATAGGCCAGCGCGTAGATGCTGCAACCGCCTTCGGCCAGCGGGCCTTTGATGGCGGCTTCAATCTCTTCGCGCCGCCGCTGCGTGATCTGGTCAATGGGCGGCAGGACGCCCGCGGGGAACCGCTCCATGATGTCGTTCACCAACTCCACGATGTAGTCCAGCAGCGCCTCCACGCCGGGCTTGGCCTTGTTCGGATCGGCCAGGCTCGCCTTGCCGACGACGCCGGGCTTGTAGGCCGCCACCTCAATCGGCCCCAGCCCGACCTGGCCATACCACGCGATGGGCCGGTGGAGCAGGTTGCCGGCCTTGTCCACGTGCTTCGCCATCTTGTCACCCAGGAAACTCGTGGGCTCGGTGTCCACCACCGCGCTCATGTCCATCAGTTCGGGGAACAGCACCAGCGACCACGACGTCTCCACCTCGTCCGCGTGGATGAAGTTGGTCTCGTAGGGACCGCCCTCGGCCTTCGTCTTGAAGTGATTGGGAATCGCGTGGTACCAGTTCAGGTTGACGAACACGCCCGGCACCTGGTAGGTCTTGGCGAACTGGTGGATGGCCGTGGGGATGACGTACTCCTGCCCGTGGCCGTTGAGGAGAATCTGCTTGCGGAAGCCCATGTTCCACAGCCCTGCCATCACCGCCTTCAACTGGCCGACGAAGATCTCCTCAGGCACGATGATCGTCCCCGGCATACCCATGTGGTGATAGGGATGCGACCCGTACCAAATCGGCTGGGCCACGGTGCAGCCTGTGCGCAGGGCCACCGCCTCGGCCATGCGCGTAACGAGGAACGTGTCCTCGCCGATGCACGCGTGTGGGCCATGCGCCTCGGTGGAGCCGACCGGGACGATGATGAGGTCGTTCTTCTTCAGGCGCTCCTCAATCTGCTTCCACGTCATGTTCTGAAGATAGACCTGTGTGGGCAGGTCCATGTGCCCGCCCTTGGGGGGCAATTCCCATTTGTGCTCTGCCATGTTCACTCTCCTTGTGTATGCGAGACTGTTTCACCGCAGAAGGCGCTGAGAGCGCAGAGACGTTCCAGGTTTCTCTGCGGGCTCCGCGATCTCTGCAGTCGGGATGATTCTCACGGTTTGATGACGACTTTGATGCCCTCGCCGGCGCGCAGGGCCGCGATTCCCTCCATGATCCGCGCCAGGGGCAGGGTGTGCGTGGTCAGCGCCGACGGCTTCACCACGCCGCTCTCCAGCATGCGGATCGCCTTGGGGAACGTGTTGATGCCGATGTACGTGCCCATGACGGTGAGTTCTTTCCGCGTTATGTCAAACTGATGCACCTGCGGGTACGCCTGCTGGTTCATCCCGAAGAGCACGATCTTGCCGCCCACGGCCGCCTGTTCAATCGCCTGGGGCAACAGCGAACCCACAGCGTCCACCACCACGTCCACGCCGCGCCCGTCGGTCGCCTGGCGGGTGATGGCGACCGGGTCCTCGTGCTTGACGTTCACCACCACATCGGCCCCCAGTTTGCGGGCGTAGTCCAGGCGATACGGCGCGATGTCGGTCATGATGATCTTGCCCGCGCCCGCCGCCTTGAACACCAACTCAAACATCAGGCCCACCGGTCCCGCGCCCAGGATGGCGACCGTCTCACCGGGCTGCAGGCGCACCTTCTCCGTGCCCCCGACGATGCAGGACAGGAGTTCTACATAGACGGCCTCTTCCGGTGGCAGAGTCTGCGCGACCTTGAACAGCGCCCGCTCCGGCGCCACGTTGTACCTGGCGAACCCGCCGTCCAGGTAGATACCCAGGGTGGTGAAGTGCTCGCACTGGTTGGGTCGCCCGCTGGTGCACGGCCCGCAGATGCCGCAGTACAGATTCGGCGCGACCACGACGCGGTCGCCGGGCTGCACGGTCGTAACCGCGCTGCCGGTCTCCAGCACCCGCCCGACGTATTCATGCCCCAGGATCGCGCCAGGCGTCGCGGGATGGCCGGGCGGGACCTCCAGGATGTGCAAATCGGTGCCGCAAACACCCGCCGCCTCCACCTCCAGTAGCACGTCGTCGGGGTTCTTGACCTGCGGGACGGGGACCTCCCGCACGCTCAACTTGCCCTGGCCCTCAAACACGGCGGCCAACATGGTTTTCTCCATCAGTCCACACCTCCTCTTACACGCGCAGGGCTAGACCGTCCTGCGCCACAGTGATCTTGCCCGAATACACCTTCGCCGCGATGGACGCCACATCCACGCGGTCGCACGGCGGATAGAAATGGGTCAGCACCAGATGCCGCGCCTTCGCCTCCTCGGCCAGCGTGCCCGCGCTGGTCGGCGTGAGATGGTACGGCTCGGCGCACTCGTCCGGGAACGAGCACTCGGCGATGAGCAGGTCGGCGCCCCTCGCGAACGCCACGAGGCCATCTCCCACCGTGGCGTCGCCCGTGTACACGAGCGTCTTGCCCTCCGCGCGCAGCCGGAACGCCAGCGACTCCGGCGTGTGTCCCGACAGCGCCGCGTCCACCACCCAGCCCGGCCCCTCAAATGGCCCCTTTGTTATGTCCACTTCGCGCAACTCGTACAGTGACGGGCGCGCCCACGGGTTCAAATCCAACATCGCCCGCAGGTAGGCCAGGAACCCAGGCGAGGCGATGACGTGCAGCGGCTGCGTTCGGCGCATCAGGGCCAACGCCTGGAGCATGGGAACCAGGTCGCCGCAGTGGTCGGAATGCGAATGCGTGAAGAACACATGCTCCAGCGCCCCCACGTCCACACCCGCCCGCAGCAGCCGGTGCAGCGTGCCCGACCCGGCGTCAAACAGCAGCGCCCGCTCGCCCACGTGCACCAGAAGCCCGGGCGGGAACCGCTGCGGGTTGGGATACCCAGTCCCCGAACCGAGAATGACGACATCCATGCGACACCACCCAACGGCTAGAAATGCGAGTCTGGGCGGCTCCCTGCGGAATCGCCCAGAGCGTCGCTAGATTCGCACCATGATCTTGCCGTCCTGGCGGCTCGTGGACTGCCGGATGGCGTCCACCACGCTCACCAGGTCATAGCGCGCCGTGATGATCTGCGTCATGTCAATCAGCCCCGACGCCATCAGCCGGATGACGTTCGGGAAGGTGCCATTGCCCGAATGCCCCTGCGCACCGAAGACCTGCGCGTGGTGGGTCTGGAAGTGCTCCAGGTACATGGGCACTCGCTCGGCCGCGCGGCCAATCTGGACGATGCGGGCGTTGACCGCCATGGACGCTTCCATCTCCGGGATGGTCTTGGAGGGAGCGCCCGCCGCTTCCACATGGAGGTCCGCGCCTTCGCCGTTGGTGAGTTGCATCACGACCTCACTCGGCTTCACAGCGCGCGGGTCATACACGTAGTCGGCCCCCACCTTCTTGGCTAATTCGCGGCGCGCCTCGGACACCTCAAAGGCGATCACCTTGGCCGCGCCCGACGCCTTGCACAGGGCAATGGAAGCCAGGCCGATAGGCCCCGCGCCGTACACGGCCACATACGCCCCGGGCTTGAACCCGCCCGCCCGCGCGAAGATGCCGTTGTACGCCACCGACGTGGGCTCCACCAAAGCGCCAGCCTCAAAGATCTTGTCGTCGTCGTACCGGTCGCGCAGCGCGTTCAGTTTCCAGCAGTACTTCGCGCCGACGGCGATGTACTCGGCAAACGCGCCATCAATGGTGAAGCCGATCTCCTCCAGGTTCTTGCACTGGTTGGGGTAGCCATCGCGGCATGGACGGCAGTGGCCGCACCAGATCATCTCTTCGGCGGTAACGAAATCGCCCACCACGAAGTCCTTGACCGCGCTGCCAACCTCCACGATTTCACCCGAGAACTCGTGGCCCAGGATGCACGGGAACTTGGTGAGACCCGGATACAGGATGTAGTTGTCCTTGTCGGTTTCGTAGAAGTGCATATCCGAGCCGCAAACGCCGCACGCCCGCACGCGGATCAAGACCTGATCGGGCGCGATTTGCGGCTTGGGGACTTCCTTGACGACCAGTTTGGGGTTGCGCCACACGGCGTTGCCGGTGATGGCCTTCCCTGTCGTCCGCTCAAACTCCGACACGTGGTAGTCTGGCCGAGGTTGCCACTCTGCGGTGAGTACGAGTCCCTTCATGTTGAAAAGTCCTCCTTGTCTGTTTGAAGTTTTGCGCTGGTCGGCCAGCGCAAATGCGGTGGAAGGCATACTGCACACGTTTGCATTGCCATTATAGCACGGAGCCGGTCGTTTGTCAAAAAAATCACTTTCGCAACAAAACAGGCGAGAGATGTTGGCCATCTCTCGCCTGGGAAGCCTGTTCGCAATCGCGGGCTAGTCGGGTCTGGCCCCGCCTGCCGCCACCAGCATCTCTGCGCAGACCAGCAGCAACACCACCCCCACGACCAGCACCCGCTCCAGGCTCGTGAACGGATGATACGGCTCGGCCCGCTGGATGAGGAACGCCGCCGCCCCCACCTGCGCCAGCCCGAACACCGCGGTGAGACCCATCATCGGAAGCGTCGTTGTGCGCAGCATTCTCATGGGAGACCTCCATCGCCGTATCTACACCGATAAACGCTGTAGGCAGGCTCGGAGTTCCGCCCCAAACGTGCGAGTTCACAGAATTTTCACCGGCAGGCGCACGGCAACAAAAAAGCGCCCTTCTGCGGGCGCTTTCGTTGTCCTGGGACATCTACTTCTTGGCGCGTCCCTTGGGCGGGTTGATGGGCTTGATGCCCATGTACACCTGCTTGCCTCCGAGAGTCGCCAGGATGGCTTCCGGCGTCTTCCGTCCAATCATCTTGTGCAGTTCCACCGGCGTGAGCGGCGTGTTGTCGTTGGCAAGGAAGATGCGGAATGCCGCCTCGGCAAGGGGCGTGTACTCCGTGATGTAGGTCGGCTTCTGGCTGCAGCACGTGCGCAGGCTGTGCCACAACCCGTCCACGCGGGTGATCTCCGCCGTGTCCGGGTCAATCCAGTCAATCTCGCCCACGGAGCCCATGGGCGGATACTTCTCCCGGCAATCATCACACAGGCGACTGTGCAGTACGATACGGAAGTTGGCGCCCTTCTCGGCCCACCAGTCAAAATCTATGTGAAACTTGGTTTCCAGCGTTGGCTTCACCCACGGGGTCATGCTACCGCTCCCTAGCGCTTCTGGATTTTGGTCGGGTCAAAAACCCAATAGCCGTTGCCATCGTCCACAAAACACGGGTTCACCGACAACTCATAGAAGATCGGCCCGGGCGGGCAGCGACGAACGAGGTTGAACGCCGCGTACACCGTCTTGGCATGGACACGCGGGCCGAGTTTCGCCAACTCGGGGAACAGTTCCAGCAGGATGTCCAACACCGGCCGTCCCCGCTGCTGCTCCGCGACCCAGAGTTCGTTCAGCGCAGGCGACTCTTCCTCAGCCACCAGCATCGTCTCGTCGTACTCGCAACTGATGGGGTACTTCGTCATCTGGAACGTCAACCTGCCCGCGTCGGCGCGCGCCACGCGAACCCACTCGCGCCTCATGCGGCGCGGCTCAAAGTCCACGATAATCTCCGACGGGTTGCCTGTCTTCTGCAGCCAGATGAGCGCGCCCGCCGGAATCTCGTTCTGCAGGTACCAGTCGCGCAGGCCGAAGACGTACCCGTTGGCGGGAACGACCCAGCCGTTCATCGGCTCGCCGTTCTGGCCGTTGATCAAACGCACCGGTACGATTGCCCCCGGGCCATCGGGGAAGAACCCGCGCGTGCGCGGCGTCAGCGGCAACGTGCCCGCCTTGCGGTGCGGCGCGATCAGCACGATGGAGACCCTGTCGCCGGGCTTCCGCTTCTCCGCCGGGCCGGTGGCCAGGTCGCTCACTTCGTCGTCAATCTCGCCCTCAACTTGGTGCAGGACTGCACTGATGCCCTTGCGATTGAAGGCAATCGGCGTGTATGCCAGCCAGACTGGCGTCTGCAAGACCTCTGGTGGGAGCAGGCGGCGCAGGTACCACGCCGGCTCCTTGGTCGTGCCCAGATTCATGAACCGTTCGTCGCCGCGCAGGGCCACGTCCACGGCGAACCGCTGGATTTCGTGGGGAACCTCGGCAGGCAGCGCGAGTTCCTTGAGTACCTCATCGGAACTCACGGGGCGATTGTTGAGTTCAATCATCGCCTCGGCCAGGTTCAGGTAGCCGATGTGAATCTCCGGCAACAGTTCGCGCAGGAACCAGTGCCCGTCCAACTGCACGAAGCCAAGCGCCTCTGCCTGCGTGAGTTTGTCCGTTATCGCGGCATCCAGGGCCGCCTTGTGCTCCTGATAGACCTGTTTCGGGGACGCGCCTTGCAGGAGTTGCGCGATGTCCGTGTTCAATTTGTGGGGAAAATCCAGTTCCGCGGGAAACTCGCGGACTTCACTCTCGCCCTCTATCTCAACCTGAATGACCTTGAAAGGCGGATACGCCGGATTCACGCCGTCCCGAATCCCCACCACCTTGCCCACAGCGAAATCCAACGCGGGGAACACGAGCGTCTGCCCCACCGTAAAGGACTTCTTGGGCTGGTAGGGTTCGCCATGGGCGAGTCTGGCCTGCAATGCCTTCGCCTGCTCGGCCAGGCGTTGGCTCACCAGCGCGAGCGCCAAGTCCTTGACCGCGCAAGGCTTGCCCTGCTGGTGAAGCCACTCGTACAGAAACGCCACGTCGTCATCGGTGATGGCGAGTTCCCCTGTCCAATTCGCCGGTTGATTCAGTTTCTGCGAAACCAAGATGAACCTCCGTTGCCTGTGCTACTACTTCACCACACTGATTCTTGATCGTGTGTCAGTGCGAGCGAAGCAATCTCCCGGTTGCACGAGATTGCTTCGTCGCTGCGCTCCTCGCAATGACAATGGACCGTCTTCTCTGTGGTCAAGTACTCCGCGTCGGCAGAATTATATCCCGATTGTTGAAAATGACAAGTTGCGCGCACAGACATCCGACCGCAAATGCGCACCTAGTGGTTGAGCTCGTTCAGATAGGTTAGTGACACTGGACAGGAGATGAAAGGAAGATACAATGGCTGCTCTATGAGTGTGTA
>JARYMK010000118.1 GCA_029907165.1 Anaerolineae bacterium | reverse complement strand
ACACACTCATAGAGCAGCCATTGTATCTTCCTTTCATCTCCTGTCCAGTGTCACTAACCTATCTGAACGAGCTCATTCGTGGACGGGCAAGTCGGCTCTGCGCGTTGCGCCGTAATTTTGCCCCTTCCGCGGCGCCGTGATACGATGGGGTGTGCGCCGCAACACAACCGGCGCGCAAGGGTTTCCCCAAATGAGACGCCGAGGAGGACGACATGCCGATACCCGACTGGGCCAAGGAGTTTCCCGGAGCCATCACCGTCTGCGACAGGGACGGCGTCATCCTGGACATGAACGACCGCGCCGCGCAAGTTTTCGCTGCCGACGGCGGGCGCGCGCTCATCGGGCGCAACGTGCTGGACTGCCACCCCGAACCCGCCCGCACCAAGCTGCGCGCCCTGTTGGAATCGGGTACGCCCAACGTTTACACCATTGAGAAGAAGGGCGTCCACAAGTTGATTTACCAGGCTCCGTGGTACGAGAAGGGCGAGTACCGCGGGTTTGTGGAACTCTCGCTGGAAATTCCAGCGGCGATGCCCCACTTCGTGCGCGGGTAAGGCATGGGGGAGCAGCAGTCGGAGGGAGCGGTGGCGTATCGGGCCGTCATCTTTGACATGGACGGGCTGATGCTGGATTCGGAGCGCATGGCGCGGGATGCGTGGCGGCGCGCCCTGGCCGACTGGGGGCTTGCGCTCCCCGATGATGTGTACTTCCAACTCATCGGGCGGGAGGCGGCGGACACGAAGGCCATCTTGGCCCGCGCCTACGGCCCCGCGCTGCCGGTGGAGGAAGCCTACGCGCGCAAGCAGCGATATCTGGAGGAGGGCATGCTGCACGGCGGGATTCCCACCAAGCCCGGCTTGCACGCGCTGCTGGACCTCCTGGACGCGCGAGGCATCCGCAAGGCGGTCGCCAGTTCCACTCACCGCCCGCTGGTCGTCCAGAAGTTGGAGTTGACGCATCTCCTGGAGCGGTTTGAGGTTGTCGTGTGCGGCGACGAGGTGCGCAACGGCAAGCCCGCGCCGGATGTCTTCCTGCTGGCGGCGGAGCGGCTAGGCGTGCCTGCGCGGGATTGCATCGTGCTGGAGGACTCGGAGCCGGGCATCCGCGCGGCGCGGGCCGCCGGCATGACACCCATCCTCGTCCCCGACCTGAAGCCGCCATCGCCCGAGATCGCGGCCCTGACGCATCGGGTGCTCCCGTCGCTGGATGCCGTGCGCGAGTACCTGGCCGCGCTGCTGGAGGAGGAGCCGTCGTATGCAGATCACCGACCTGCAACCGGATGACTGGGCTGCCATCCAGCAGGCGGCGGCGCTGCTGGTGGCCGCGTTCCGCGAGCACTGGCCGACAGCCTGGCCGGACATGCGTTCGGCCCTGCGCGAGGTGCGCGAGTCCTTCGCCGAGGGGCGCGTCAACCGCATCGCAGTGGAGGGCGGCGTGGTTCTGGGCTGGATCGGGGGCATCCCTGGGTACGGCGGCAACGTGTGGGAGGTGCATCCGCTGGCCGTGCATCCAGACCACCAGCGCAAGGGAATCGGGCGGGCGCTGCTGGCCGACCTGGAGGCGCTGGCCGCCGAGCGCGGGGCGCTGACCCTGTGGGTGGGCACCGACGACGAGGACGGCATGACCAGCCTGTCGGGGGTGGACCTGTACGACGACCTGCTGGGGCACCTGGCCCACATCCGCAACCTGCGCGGCCACCCCTACGAGTTCTACCAGAAGATGGGGTTCGTCATCGCGGGCGTGGTGCCCGACGCCAACGGCCCCGGCAAGCCCGACATCCTGATGGCGAAGCGGGTGCAGCGGCGCGGCGATGTGGGTAGTTGACCGCACGGAAGCCCTGCGGTAACATATAGTCGGTTCCGAACACGCACACCAAAAGGAGGCGGCGATGCCCAAGTACGCGTTCTTCAAAGGTGGTTTCGTCCCGATTGAGAATGCCAAGGTCAGCATCATGACCCACGCCTTCAACTATGGCACGGGGTGCTTTGAGGGAATCCGCGCCTACTGGAACGCCGACGAGAATCAACTGTTCGTCTTCCGCCTGCTGGAACATTTCCAGCGCCTGCATCGGTCGTGCAAAATCCTGCACATCCGCCTGCCCTACTCGCCCGAGGAGTTGAGCGACCTGCTGGTAGAACTCCTGCGCCGCGAGGGCTACCGCGAGGACTGCTACATCCGCCCCATCGCCTACAAGGCCGATGAGACCATCGGCGTGCGGCTGCACAACCTGACCGACGAGTTCGCCATGTTCGCGACGCCTTTCGGGCGCTACATTGAGGGCGAACTGGGCGCGCGGGTCATGATCTCGCCGTGGCGCAGGGTGGACGACAACGCCATCCCCGCGCGTGCCAAGATCACCGGCTCCTACATCAACTCGGCCCTGTCCAAGACGGCGGCGGCGATGGCCGGTTGCGACGAGGCCATCGTCCTGACCCACGACGGGCACGTGTCCGAAGGCAGTGCCGAGAACCTGTTCCTAGTGCGCAACGGCAAACTCATCACGCCGCCGGTTACCGACGACATCCTGGAGGGCATCACCCGCGAGACGGTGATGGAAATCGCCCTCGCCGAGTTCGGCCTGGAGACCGAGGTGCGCCACGTGGACCGCAGCGAGTTGTACACCGTGGACGAGGCGTTCTTCTGCGGGACCGGCGTGCAGATTGAGCCTATCGTGGAGATTGACCATCGGGTTATCGGCGACGGCAAGATGGGCCCGATCACGCAGAGGATTTACGACTTGTACTTTGACATCGTGCGCGGGAAGGTGGCCAAGTATCGTCACTGGTGCACGCCCGTATACCGGTAGACGTGCGAGGGCGAGGAGCGCCGAAGCAATCTCCGCGCCCTGGGATTGTCTCGCTTCGTTCGCAATGACGATGCAAGGCACGTGCGACGCACCTTGGAGGTGCGTCGCACATGCCCCGTGCCCTGAGGCATTTGACAAATAGCACATATGTTCGTATACTATCTCCAGACGGGTTTCGGAGGCTGGAGATGGATACGCTGGAGAAACTCGCGACACTGGGCGAAGAGGCCCGGTATGACCTGTGCTGCGGCGCGTGCGGGACCGACGCCGGCCGCCGCAAGGACGACATCGGGCGCTGGATTTACCCCGCCGTGATGCCCGACGGCAAGAAGGTTGCGCTGCTCAAGGTCTTGCAGACCAACGTGTGCGAGAACGACTGCTACTACTGCGCCACCCGCCGAAGCAGCGACGTGCGCCGCACCGCCTTCACCCCCGATGAGTTGGCCCGCGCCTTTGAGGAACTGGCGCTCCGAGGTCGGGTGCAGGGGCTGTTCCTCAGTTCGGGCGTGGCGGGTTCGCCCACCCGCTCCATGGATCAGATGCTGGCCACCGCCGAACTGGTGCGCCGCAAGCAGGGCTTCCGCGGCTACATCCACCTGAAGATACTCCCCGGCTCCAGCCGCGCCCACGTGGAGCAGGCCATGCTCCTAGCCGACCGCGTGTCGGTGAACCTGGAAGCGCCGGGACCCGAGCGGTTGAGCCGCATCGCCCCCGACAAGGACTTCTTCGGCGGGCTGATCCAGATGATGCGGTGGGTGCACGAGATTCGCCAGAGCGCCGAGGCCCTGCGTCGGGTCAGCCAGACCACCCAGTTGGTGGTGGGCGCGGCGCAGGAATCGGACGACGAGATTCTCCGCACGGCGGCGCGCCTGTACCGCGAGTTCGGCCTGTCGCGCGTGTACTACAGCGCGTTCCAGCCGCAGATCGGAACGCCCCTGGCCGAACTGCCACCAACGCCGCCGCTCCGCGAGCACCGGCTATACCAGTGCGACTTCCTGCTTCGGCAGTATGGCTTCGCGTTGGACGAGTTGCCGTTTGACGATTCCGGCTTCCTCTCGCTCTCCACCGATCCGAAGGCCGCGTGGGCGATGCGCCATCCGCAGCACTTCCCCGTGGAGGTGAACCGCGCCGAGTTGTCTCAGTTGTTGCGCGTGCCGGGCATCGGCCCCAAGTCGGCGCGGCTGGTGATCCAGGCGCGCAGGCAGGGCCGCATTCGCACCCTGCGTGATTTGAAGCAACTGGGCGCCGACGCCGAGCGGGCCGCGCCTTACGTCCTGCTGGACGGCAAGCGCCCGCCCTACCAAATGCCACTGTGGGATCGCGCCTGACCCGAGGCGAGAGAGCGTATGGTGCAACTTACCCGCGAAGAACTGCAATCGTGGCGAGATGCAAAGTA
Source organism: Anaerolineae bacterium (assembly GCA_029907165.1). Classification (GTDB taxonomy): domain Bacteria; phylum Chloroflexota; class Anaerolineae; order DTLA01; family DTLA01; genus DTLA01. The sequence continues at coordinate 5,042 of JARYMK010000118.1, read as the reverse complement.
CCGACGGCTAACGCACCTGCGCGTGCGGAGCGAGGATGAAGCCCTCGCATTCCTGAACGATGTCGGCCTTGCGAACTTGTTTTCGGCGGCGGACATGGAACTGCCCAGTCTGTGGGAAGCCATCTGCGGCGGTTCGCGGTCCATCCCTGAACACCACAACGACTATGAGTTGGGCCTGACGTGGGACTGGAAGGACACGCTCCCCGCGCGCAAGGCCATCCTGTACGGCAAGTTTCTGCGCAAGAAGCCCGTCTTCATCGCGCTGGATTTGGCCCCGCATTTCTACGCCCTGTCGGGCAACTTCGGCGAACTGGACGACTACCTCCAAGAGTACGAGGAGGGCAGGCTCAGCGAGGAGGCCAAGCGCGTGTACGAGGCACTGCTCGCCCACGGCGCGCTGCCCACCAGCCACCTGCGCCGCGAAGCGCGCCTGGCGAGCAAGGACAACGCGCCCCGCTTTGACCGCGCCCTGGCCGAATTGCAGATGGGGTTCAAGATCGTCAAGGTGGGAATCTCGGACGCCAATCGCTGGGGCTACTGCTACGTGTACGACGTGTTCATCCGCCAGTTCCCCGACGTGGTGAGCCAGTCGCGGGCCATCTCGGAGAACCAGGCCGCCGACACGATTCTGACCCGCTACCTCGCGACGGTGCGGGTGGCCACGCCCGCGCAACTCCTGCGCCTGTTCGGGTGGGAGCCGTGGCGGCTGGAGCGCAGCCTGGAGCGGCTGGCGCGGTCGGGGGTGGTACGAACCGATGTGCGCGTCGGCGACGAGGGGGGCTTCGTCGGGCTGGCGAGCCTGCTGCCGTGAGGGTGGGGCTCTAGCGCGTGGGGTCTGCCCCCGGTGGCGCGTGGGATTCGTCCGTGTTGTTCACGGGGACGCGCTGGCCGATCTTGCGCTCGGTGCCAGTCAGCAGGCGGCGAATGTTGGGACGGTGGGCCAGGATGACCACGAGGCTCATGACGAGCGAGGCCGCAAGGTACGCGCCTGGCACTCGGTGGCCAGCCCACAGGAACGCCATGCCCAGCGGGAACAGCACGGACAGGGTCAGCGAGCCGAGCGATGCGTAGCGCGATATGGCCATGACCGCCAGGCCCGCGGGCAGCAGGTATGCCGCCACGGGGAAGGACAGCAACGCCGTGGCCCCGACCATCGGCGCAACTCCCGCTCCGCCCTTGAACTTCAGCGTGAACGTGTAGTTGTGCCCCAGGACGGCGCACACGGCCGCTGCTGCATGGCCCGCGGGCGGAGCGCCGAGCGTTTTCGCCAGCCAGACCGCCGCCATCCCCTTGAGCACGTCGGCGGCGGCAGTGACGAGCGCGGGCAGCCAGCCCAGCGTGCGCAGGACGTTGGTGCCGCCTGTGCGCCCACTCCCGAACCTGCGGATGTCAATGCGGTGGATGCGGCCCATCAGGTAGCCCGTGGGGAATGACCCCAGAAGATACCCTGCGATCGCCGAGATGCCGATGAGCAACCCGTTCAATTTGCTGTCCCCCTTTCTGCACCCTGTACAACACGAGCCGACGAGGCAAGTTGCGATGGGTTCCGAAGTCTGTTGGGGCTGACAGAAGCGGGGTGTTCAGTTGCGACGCACTTGCGAGGCGCGTCGCAACTGAGGAGCATGGAACCGAGCCGCAAGTTGCGCATCGTTGACAGACGGCGGAAAGCGCGGCTATACTATGTCCGACGAGACCACTGGACACGGAGGTGCGAGATGGCAGTGAAACTGACGTACTACGGCCATGCCTGCTTCTTGGTGGAAAGTGGCGGGAGCAAGATGATCATTGACCCGTTTCTGGAGGGCAACCCGACCGCGCCCGTCAAGCCGCAGCAGGTGAAGGTGGACTACGTGCTGGTGTCGCACGCGCACGGCGATCACTGGGGCGACACGGAGGGCATCGCCCGCGCCAACAACGCGCTGGTCATCGCCAATCACGAGATCAGCGTGCGCGCGGCGAGCCTGGGGTTGCGCTCCCACGGCCTGCACATCGGCGGCGGGTACAACTTCCCGTTCGGGCGGGTGCAACTGACGCCCGCGCTCCACGGCTCCTCGTTCCCCGATGGCTCGTATGGCGGCAACCCCGCGGGCTTCCTCCTCACGCTGGAGGGCAAAAACATCTACCACGCCTGCGACACGGGACTGTTCTACGACATGAAGTTGATCGGCGAGAGGGGGATTGATGTGGCCATCCTGCCCATCGGCGACAACTACACTATGGGGCCAGAGGACGCGCTGAAGGCCGTGCAGTTGATCCAGCCCAAGGTGGTCATCCCCATCCACTACGGGACCTTTGACATCATCAAGCAGGACCCCGAGAAGTTCAAGGCGGCGGTGGAGGCCAACACCAGCGCCAAGTGCGTCATCCTGCACCCGGGGGATTCGCTGACACTCTAGGGGCAGCAGGGGATCCGCACCACAGAGACGCAGAGGGCGCTGAGGAAGATATTGTTCTTCCAGTTCCTCAGCGTTCTCTGTGCCTCTGCGGTGAAGCCGGACCTCGTCGCAGGGGGCATGCGTCGCCCGCTAGAACTGAATCACCGAGAACACGTTGTAGCCCTTGAGTTTCTCCACGCCCTTGAGGAACGTGAGGTCTATCAGGAAGGCGACCCCCACTACCTTGCCGCCGAGTTGCTCAATCAAGGTCGCGGCGGCCTTGGCCGAGCCGCCCGTCGCCAGCAGGTCGTCCACCAGCAGGACGCGCTGCCCCGGGCGGATGGCGTCCTTGTGCATCTCCAGCGTGTTGGTCCCGTACTCCAGGGTGTACGACGCGCTGATGGTCTCCGCCGGGAGTTTGTTGGGCTTGCGGACCGGGACGAACCCCGCGCCGAGTTTGTAGGCCAGGGGCGCGCCGAAGATGAACCCGCGCGACTCAATGGCGGCCACGAGGTCAATCTCCATGCCCTCGTAGGGGGCGGCCATGCGATCTACGGCTTCCCGGAACGCGGCCGGGTCCTTGATGAGGGTCGTGATGTCCTTGAACAAGATGCCCTTCACGGGGAAGTCGGGGACGTCGCGAATCATCTGGGCAAGATCCATGGAGCAGTCCTCCTTGCTGTAGTAGGGTAGCAAGCCCGTGGCGAACCTTTGCCGACGTACATTTTAGCCAAAATCCCCGGCTTGCCAAACAGACGGGGGACGGTGTTTCGGTTCTGTCTTCTTTGGTGAACGACGCGGACGATCCCGTCAGTGCCATTGCGAGCGCAGCGAGGTAGTCCAAGGCTCCATGCCGCCATGCTGAGCGACGCATCTCGGTTGGCGAGATTCTTCGGCGCTCCGCGCCTCAGAATGACAGTCCACCGGCGTTGCTTCGGGCGCGCTGCGCCCTCGCAATGACAGGCGGGGGTGGGGCTGGGTTGGCGGCTGGGAATAGCCGCCTGCGGCTTTATTGCCATTGCCCACGGGCGCATCGTGTGGTATAATCGGCCTGGCTAACTTCTGCGCGGGAGGAAACGTTGATCGTTGACGTCCATGTGCACGTGCACCGTCCCGAAGTCGCAGCCTGTCGGGACGAGTACTGCGCGCGCGATGCCTACTTCCAGCGGCTGTATGCCGACCCCAAAGCCCGCCTGGCGACCGCGGAGGATGTGGTTCAGGCGATGGATGAGGACGGCGTGGACGTGGCCGTGGTTTGCGGATTCGCCTGGCGCGACGCGGGCATCTGCCGCGACGACAACGATTACGTGATGGAAGCCGTGGCGCGGTATCCGCGTCGCCTGGTGGGCCTGGCGGTGCTCAACCCGTGCGACGGCGACAGGGCCGTGTACGAGATGGAGCGCTGCGCCAGGGGCGGGCTGCGGGGCCTGGGCGAGTTGATGCCCGACGGCCAGGGCTACACGCTGAGCGACGTGGAGGCCCTGCAGCCCATCATGGAGGCGGCGCGGATGCTAGGCTGGGTCGTGTTGACGCACACCAACGAGCAGGTGGGGCACGAGTACGCGGGCAAGGGCAAGACCGGGCCGGAGGTGGTGCTGCGGTTCGCCCAGGCTTTCCCCGACACGCGCATCGTTTGCGCCCACTGGGGCGGCGGACTGCTATTCTACGAACTCATGCCGGAGGTGCGCGAGAGTTTGCGCAACGTGTTCTACGACACGGCGGCATCGCCCTACCTGTACGACGACCGCATCTTCCGCGTGGCGGCGGAGATCGCGCCGGAGAAAGTCCTGTTCGGGACGGACTACCCGCTGCTTCGCCCACGCACGTACCTGAAGCGCATCCGCGCCGTGGGGCTGTCGCCCGATGTGGAGCAGGCAATGCTGGGCGGGAACGCCGCGCGAGTCTTCGGCATCGGAGAGGGCTATGGCCGATAAGACCATCCGAGACTGGCAGCGCGAAGTGGACGAGTGGGTGCGCACCGTCGGCGGCGGGTACTGGTCACCGCTGGTCAACCTGGCGCGCATCGCCGAGGAGGTGGGCGAGACCGCCCGCCTGGTGAACCATCTGTACGGGCCGAAGCCCAAGAAGCCCAGCGAAGCGCCGCAGGAACTGGGCATGGAACTGGCCGACATCCTGTTCGCCGTCATCTGCATGGCGAATTCCGAGGGGATTGACCTGCAGGACAGTTTCGCGCGCGTGATGGAGAAGTACCGCGTGCGCGACAAGGACCGCTACCGCAACGCCGGGCAGCGTGCGGAGGGTTCGTAGCACAAAGGCCAGCGCGCCTGCGTCTGGCTTCGTGTGCGTGGGCATGCCACGGAGGTGAGGTGTGAGCGCGAACCGAGAGCGGCGCCCAGCCACCACCGCACTGCGCGCGGTGCTCTCTTTGCTGGCCCTTGCGGCGGGCCTGGCGCTGCTGGGGTACTCTATTGCCACGGTGGTGCGGGGGCCGGCGGTCAGGCCCACACCCACGCCGCGCCCGCGCCCGACCATCACCCTGGACCCCGCCGAGGGGTATGCGGGCACCTACGTTACCGTTACGGGCGTGAACTGGCCGCCCGGCGAGACAGTGTACATCTACCTGTCGCCCCCGTTCGTGGAGGAGGAGGCTTACGCCTACGACGGCGCGGAGGTGGGCGCCGACGGGGCCTTCATCGCGGCCATCGT
>JARYMK010000117.1 GCA_029907165.1 Anaerolineae bacterium | reverse complement strand
ACACACTCATAGAGCAGCCATTGTATCTTCCTTTCATCTCCTGTCCAGTGTCACTAACCTATCTGAACGAGCTCATTTTTCTTGGGCGAGGGCGGTTCGGCTCGTCCGTTGGCAAGGCATGCGCACGCCATCCGGTTCTGTCGTTGCGAGCGAAGCGAAGCAATCCCGGACTGGATTCATCACAGAGCACGCAGAGATCACAGAGATTTATCTTGAGTTCTCTGCGTTCTTTGTGTTCTCTGCGGTGATAAATGACCCTGGATTCCCCCGCAGAGCACGCGGAGATCACAGAGGTTTATCTTGAATTCTCTGCGTTCTCTGTGGTAATCGGGGCAGGTTCCTGTACCTGCTCCCTGCCTACTCGTACCGCAAGCGCCAGAAGCCGATGCCGAAGAACACGGCGGCGAAGGCCAGCAGCACCCCCGCCTCGGGCAGGATGCCGCCAACCCCCTGCCCGCGCGCGACGATATCGCTGAACCCGGCCATGGCCCACGTCGTCGGGAATATCCGCACCGCCTGCTGGTACACCTGCGGCGTGATCTCCAGCGGCCACCATGCGCCTCCCAGTGCTGCCATGAGCATGCCGCTGCTGATGGCCATCCAGTTGGCCTGGCTGGGCGTCTTGGCCACGGTGCCCACCAGTACGCCGAAGGCTACGAACGCTAGCGCGAAGGCCAACATCATGAGGACCAGCGCCAGCGGCGACCGCCCCCAGTTCACCCCCAGGATGAGCGCGCCGAACAGGATGAGCAGGGCCATCTGCACCATGCCGTGGATGAGCCGCCCGCCGATTTTGCCGCCGAGGATGATTTCCCGCCCGACCGGCATCGCCAGCAGACGGCGCAGCGTCCCTTGCCGCCGTTCGTCAATGAAGATGGCGGCCACGCCGATGAGGGGAATGGACACCCACGTAACCAACTGCCCCACCGACGACTGCTCGGCAGGGCTGGCGCTGGTGCGGATGACTTCGGGCGCGTGGGTCGTCTCGGCGCGGGCGGGCGGGTTCGCCAGTAATTCCTGCGCCATCGCCATCGCCTGCTGGAAGTAGGCCTGTCTCGCTGCCGCGTCGGCGAAGGGACGTATCCGCTCGGCCTCGGCGACGCTGGCGTTGGCCGCCAGGACTGCGTTGCTCACCCGGTCCGCCGCGGCGCGCACGGCCTGCTCCACGGCCAGCGCGCGGGTGTCGTTGGGCACTTGGGTCAGCGTGATGTCCGAAACACGGCCCGCCATCAGCGCCTCGCCGAACCCGGTGGGGACGATGAGCGCTGCGGCCACCTTGCCGTCCCGGACCAGGGCCTCGGCCTCGGCGCGGGTTCGTGCGACCGGCCTCACCACGTCCGATTCCGCAAGGAGCGCCGTCAGTTGGGATGACAGGGCGCTCGCGTCCTCGTCCGCCACCGGCAGGGCGTAGCGGGTATCGCCGTCGGAACTCCCGCCCCCCATCGCCCCGGCGAGAATCAGGGTGAAGACGACGGGCAGGACGAGGAAGAAGACCAGTTCGGACTTGTCCGCGAACCCCATCTTGAAGTCCAGCCATGCTATCGCAAGCAGTTTTCGCATTTCCATCCCTCGCAGCGCAATCACGCGTACTGCCGGCGGAAGATGACCGACGCCGCGACGAACAGCACGGCGGCCATCGCCAGAAGCCCGACAATGGGCACAAGCACGTCGCCCAGCGTCCCGCCCGCCGTCAACTTGTTGAACGCGTCCAGCCCCCATGCGTTGGGCGTGATGAGTGAGACCGTCCGTATCCACTCGGGCAGGGCCTGGCGGGGGAAGAAGTTGCCGGCCAGCCCGCCGAACGCCAGCGACAGAATCGTGCCCATCTGGTTGGCCTGGCCCGCCGTGCGCGCATAGGCGGCCAGCACCAGCGCCCAGCCGGTGGCCGCCGCGACCAGCGCCAGCGTTACGGGCACCACTGCCGAGAACGGGCCATGCTTCACGCCGAGCATGAACCTACTGGCCACCAGCAGGATGCCCATCTGGGCGAGGCCTGTCAGGTAGATGCCGCAGACCTTGCCGCCTAGCACCTGGAAGGTGGACGTGGGCGTCGTCAGCAGGCGGGGCAGCGTGCCCCAGTCGCGCTCGGCGAGCAGAGTCTTCCCGCCGTTGCTCACCGTGAACATGAGGAACAGGATGGCCATGCTGGGGGCCATGTACGTGAGCCAGTCAAAACTAGCGCGGGGGTCCTGCGCGGCGGTCTCGCCCTTGAGCGCGATGAGGCGGGTCTCGGTAGCCTGACGCGCCGCCCGCTCGCCGATTTCCATGCCCTTGGTCAGCGCCTCTTGCGGCGCGAGAAGGCCGCTGGCGATGAGTTGCGACACCGCCACCTGCCCGCCCGCCGCTCCCGCCGACACGCGGCTGAGGAACTGGTCCACGATGCCGCGCACGATGCCCGCGCTGATGGGACGGTCGGGATTGGCGTACACTTCCACCACGGCTTGCGGGCGGTTCGCCAGGGCCGAAGGGTTGCCACTGGCCAGGCCCGGCGGCACAATGCTGTCGCTCAGGTTGGCCGGGATGACGACCGCCGCCGCGGCCTTGTTGGCGTCCACGGCTGCGCGGGCCGCCGCCTCATCCGCCGTTACGGTAACGTCCAGCAGGTCGGCCAAATCGGGCGACTGGAAAGTCTGCTGCAGATAGCCGCCGAACTCGCCACTGTCGTGGTTCACCACGAACACGGGGATTCCGCTGAGGCCACCCCCGCCGCCGCTCAGCCCGCCAAACGCGAATGCCATGACCAGGGTGAGCGCATAGGGCGCGGCCAGCATGATGATGAGCGCCGTCGGGTCGCGGAATGTGGTAACGAGGTCTTTCCATGCCACATTGAGAATCTTGCGCATGGCCGCCTCCTAATCCCGCAGGGCCCGGCCCGTCAGGTGAAGGAACACGGCTTCCAGCGTCGGCTCCTGGATGTCCACCGAGCGCACCTTGACGCCCAGTTCGTTGGCCTTCGTGATGACCGGCGGCAGGGCGTCTTCCGCTTCGGGGACGATGAGCACGATCTCGTGGTCGGCTGTGGAGACGCGGATGACCCCCGGCACGCCCCGCAGGGCCTCGGCGAGCGGTTCGGGGGTCTGATCCTCCCCCAGGTGCAGGCGCAGCGTTTCGTGCTCGCCCACCAGCCGGGTAAGTTCCTTTTGCGTGCCGAGCGCGATCAACCTGCCGTGATCCATGATGCCCACGCGATGCGAGAGTTCGTGCGCTTCTTCCATGTAGTGGGTTGTGTAGAGCACCGTCATCCCCTCGCGGTTGAGTTCCTTGACCATGTCCAAGATGTTGCGGCGACTCTGGGGGTCTATGCCCACCGTCGGCTCATCCATGTACACGATCTGCGGCTTGTGGAGCAGGCCGACGGCGATGTTGAGCCTGCGCTTCATCCCGCCGGAGAAGGTGCCCACTCTGGACTTGGCCCTATCGGCCAGTCCCACCTGCTGCAGGACTTCGTCCACGCGCCGCGACAGTTCCCGGCCGCCCATGCCGTACATGCGCCCCCAGAAGACGAGGTTTTCCCGCGCGCTGAGGACGTTGTACAGGGCGATTTCCTGCGGCACCACGCCGATGGCGCGCTTGACCGCCATTGGCTCGCGGACGACCGAATGGCCTGCTACGAACGCATCGCCTGCGGTGGGGGACAGCAGGCAACTGAGCACGGAGATGGTGGTCGTCTTGCCCGCGCCGTTGGGCCCCAGCAGGCTGAAGATCTCCCCCTGCTGGATTTCAAAGGACACGTCGTCCACGGCCAGGACGTTCTCGGGCATGTACCGTTTGGAGAGGCTCTGAACCTGGACGATGGCTGTCATTTGCACCTCCTACCGTTTGCGCGTGTTCGCGGGGTCTCGCCACCGCGAGATTCTTCGCGGCTTCACCGCCCACAATGACGGAGCCACCAGCGGGCTCTATGCCCGATTCGTCCGTAGTACTCGGTTTGCCTTCGGCAGGTTCGCCGAAACGCCGTCCCTACGGCAGACGGGCGATCCACGAGGCGATGTCGTCCACAACCTCGCGGGCGACGTTGCCGGCCACGTTGTACTCGGCGGGATTGGGGTGGCCGCTGCCCGCCATGAACAGGTGGTTCAGGCTGGGGTACGACTTGAACTGCACGCCAGGGCGGTCGGCAAGTCCCGCCTTCCACGCCGCGAAGTCCGCCATCGTAACCTGGTAGTCCCGCTCGCCCTGCAGGATGAGCATGGGCACGGCCAGCGATTGCGCCGTCGCGACGGGGTCGTAGGCCAGGATGTCGGCCCAGTACGCCTTGCCCGCGCCCAGGATCACCTCGCCTTCTTTGAAGTCCAGCGCCTTGACCCGCTCCACCTGCTGGCGGAGTTCATCCAGCGCCCGCGCCTCCTCCGCCGCGACCGTGCCATCCAGCGAGGCCAGGTACTCGCTCTGCTCCAGCATGAGGTCGGCCAGGTTCCGATTGCTGGCTGCCAGCAGGATGAGGCCCGCCAGACGCGGGTCGCGGGCCGCGATGCGCGGGGCCACGGTCCCGCCCAGGCTGTGGCCGAGGACGAACACCCGTTTGGGGTCAATGCTGCTGACGCCGCGCAGGTACTCGGTGGCTGCCAGCGCGTCGTTCACGACCTCCTCGTTGACGGTCAGCGTCGGCATGGATGCTATCATCTGGCCGGGGCTCTGCTTTGTGCGCTTCTCGTACCGAAGGACGGCGATGCCCCGTGTCGCAAGCCCCCACGCCAAATCCTTGAACGGCTTGTTGGGGCCGATGGTCTCATCGCGGTCGTTCGGCCCCGACCCGTGCACAAGGACGACCGCAGGGAACGGCCCTGCGCCCTTGGGCATGGTCAACGTGGCCGGCAGTGGGCAATCGCCGTCGGCAAGGGAGACGTCCATCTCCGAGAATGCGGCAGGGTCAGCGTAGTCCGGCGCTCTTCAGGTGCCCCCGCTCCCGGGCGGCACGAACCACAGCCCGGCAATGCGCCCCTGGGCGTCAAACACAACCTTCATGTCCAGCGGGTTGCGCGCGAAATCGCAGGCCACGTAGGCGATGCGGTATCCGGCCTCCTGCGCCATCCGCACTTCCTTGATGCCCTTGAGGTCGCCGACGTTGCGGATGACTTCCTCCCATGTGGCCTTGAGTTTGGCGACGGGGAACGCCGCGGCCATCTGGGGGTCAAACATGGCAGCGGCCTCGGCGTATTTGCGTTCCGCCAGGAGGTTGGTGAAGTACCGCGCGGCAGCCTCCAGGTCGCCGGACGGCGGGGTGGGGAGGGCAGTCGGCGTGGGCGTAGCCTTCGGGTTGCATGCGCCGAGCAGGAGCAGAACCAGGGCTAGCGCGTAGGCGGGCGTCCAACTTCGCTTCATGGCAGGCTCCTCAACAGTACACTCCGCGGCGCAGGTTGTGTCCATGCCGCGCCGCAGGTGCCGCGCACGATTGTGCCAGAGCCTGCCCTGAATGTCAAGGCGCGGTGAGCGCCGGTGCCAGCCGCTGTGCGAGAAGGCTCATCCCCGAATAACGGTTCGCGTCCATTTGCGGGCAGCGTCGTCAGAACTGCTTCGCAGGTCAGACTACGAGGGCCAGGGTGGGGGGCGTTCGGAGCACCAACGCCGCGAAACGCCGCGAAAGGCGCGAAAGCGGAGCCCGCGCCGCACCCCAGCCCGCAGGGCTTCGCTCCTTCAGCCCGATGGCTTCCGCCTCGGGCGAGGGCGACGGCCCCCATTTGACATCCAGGCGCAGTGGTACAAAATGCAGCGTAGAACTCCAACCCCGGAGACCGACATGCCGTCAGGGAAAATCCACCAGCGGGTCAACAAAGCCGCACTGCTGTTGGGCACACCCACCGCCTTCGCCCTCACCTGGTACGCCACGGCTGACGTGCGGATCGCGCTGGAGATCACCGGCTACGCCTTGGCGGGGATGCTCTTCGGCACCTACTTCGCGGACCCCGATCTGGACCAGGATCACATCACGCGCACCGAGGCGCGCATCCGGCGGTGGCCCGTAGTCGGCATCCCGCTGTACATCGCATTTGTGGCCTTCTGGTATCCCTACGCCAAACAGACCCGCCACCGAGGGCTGTCCCACGCGCCCATCATCGGCACGCTGCTGCGGCTGGGGTACATCCTCCTCGTCTTCATGCTCGTCAACACGATTGGGCGGTGGATCATCTTCGGCGCACCCACAGGGTGGGGCGACCTGCTAACCTCGCTCATCATGTGGATGGTGCGCCATCCCGCACAAGCCGGGGCATGGGTCGCAGGCGAGTGCTTCGCGGACATCCTGCACGCCCTGGCCGACCGCCTGTGGCCCGCGACGGTGCACACGGCTTCGGTCCGCTGGAGCCTGCGGAACCGCGGGTGAGGGGCAGCCCTAGCCAGCGGCTGCCGGCGCAGCCACGGGGTTGCGCAGCGTGCCCAGTCTTTCTATCGTGGCCTCCACCACGTCGCCCGGCTTCAGATACCACGACGTGTCGGGTTCCCGCCCCAGCGCCACGCCCGACGGCGTGCCCGAAGTGATCGCGTCTCCGGGCTCCAGCCCTATGCGCGACCAGTAGGCGATGAGAGCCACGAAGTCAAAGATGAGGTCGCTGGTGTGCCCGCGCTGGCGAACCTCCCCGTTCACGCGCAGTTCCATGCTCAGCACGTGCGGATCGGGCAGTTCGTCTACCGTGAGCAAATACGGCCCCATCGGGCAGGACGTGGGGAAGTTCTTGCCCAGGGTCAAGAAGCCCGCCTTCATCTCCGCCACCTGCACCTCGCGGGCGCTGACGTCGTTGAGGATGGTGTAGCCGGCCACGTGCTGCAGTGCGTCTTCGGGCCGGATGTTCGTGCCTCCCACGCCGATGACGGCCGCCAGTTCCACCTCGTAGTCCAGTTTCTGCGTCCACGACGGCATGATGATGGGGTCCTCAGGGCCGACAACCGACGACGGCGCTTTGAGGAAGGCCAGGGGCATTTCGGGCGACTTGGCAGAGAGCCCCTTCGTCTCCTCCAAATGTTTGCGGAAGTTGAGGCCGGGGCAGATGATTTTCCCCGGACGGGGGATGGGGGCCTCCAACCGCACCTGCGCCAGTGGGGTGGCCGCGCCAAAAGGAAGGTCATCCCAGCGGCGCAAGGCCGCATCCAGAACTTTGCGCATCAAGCCTAGGCTCTTCTCGCCCAGACGGAGAAGCGCAAGAAAATCCGAGGGTATAGGCGAATGCTGGCTGAAGGGGAATGCCCACGCCCGTGCGCGTGCCAGATCCAGAACGTAAGGCCCATCGGGGCGCTCCACCAGGATCCCAAGCCTTCCGCACTTCCTTCTCTTGACAGGGCAATACCGTACCAGTTTCATTGTAGCCTCCCTGATGGATATCGGAGCGACGGGTCGGCAGTCATGCCCGAATCATGACGAGTATCATCTTGAACCGCTGGACAGCCTTCAGCGCGTGGGGCTTGTGCGCGGGCATCAGGATCATCTCGCCGGCGCGCACGCGGAACGCCGTCCCCGCGATGGTGATTTCGGCTTCGCCATCCAGCACGAGCACCAGCGCATCAAACGGCGCGGTGTGTTCGCTCAATCCCTGCCCCTCGTCAAAGGCAAACAGCGTAACCGTGCCCATCTTCTGGCTGACGATTTCGCGGCTGACTACCGCTCCGTCCTGGTACGCCACCAGTTCCGACGGGTTCAAAACCTGCGCGTCCAGAGCGCCCATAGGTGTCCTCCAGAGGTTTGATGATCGGTGCAGGCTCATCATACCACACTTCCGTCCGCGAATCAACGCGAGCCCCTGCGGGTGCGTCGCCTGCAACCTCGCGTCGCTGTGGCGTGCTTCCATCGGCTGCGGATCGCCTTGACGCCACTTCCGACCTGCGGTAATCTTGCGCTAACGCACAAACCGCCGAACGTAGAGCGAAGGAGCGACAGCCATGCCTGAACTGACAGAAACCCGCATACCGGCCTCCGACGGCATCCGCCTGCACGCGGTCGTCGCTGGACCGGAAGAAGGGCCGCTCGTGGTGCTCCTGCACGGGTTCCCGGAGTTCTGGCACTCGTGGCGGCGGCAGATTCCGCCCCTGGCGGATGCCGGTTTTCGCGTCGTCGCCCCCGACCAGCGCGGGTACAACTTGAGCGACAAGCCGCGCGGCGTGCACGCCTACCGCCTGGACGCGCTGACCGCTGACGTTGCCGCGATCCTGGACTGGGCCGGGCGCGAGCGCGCCGTCATCGTCGGGCACGACTGGGGCGGGGCGGTGGCCTGGCGGTTCGCCATGGACTACCCCCAGCGCGTGGAGCGGCTCGTCATCATGAACGCGCCGCATCCGGTGGCCTTCGCGCGGGAGATGCGACGCTGGAGCCAGCGTCGGCGCAGTTGGTACATGTTCTACTTCCAGATTCCGTGGCTGCCGGAGACCCTGTTCGCGCTATCGCCCTTGGCTACGGCGCGCCTGTTCTTCCGCAGGGCGGCCTACCGCAAGGACGCGTTCTCGGATGACGACCTGCGGGCGTTCGCTGCCGCGATGGGCCAACCCGGCGCGCTCCGCGCCATGATCCACTGGTACCGCGCAGCCTTCCGACACCCGCCTGCCCAGCGCGTGCGGCCTATAGAAGCGCCGACGCTGCTCCTCTGGGGGGTGAAGGACATCGCGCTGGGCATAGCGTTGACGCACGGCCTGGGGAAGTGGGTGCCCAACCTGACCGTGCACTACATCCAGGACTGCGGCCATTGGGTGCAGAACGAGGCAACGGAAGAGGTGAACGCGGCGCTATTGGCATTTCTGGCCACCCCTCGCAGGGGCGGGGCATAGGATCGTAGATCGTGTGGGCAGGTCTGAGGCCCGTCCCTGTGGTGGCGGAGCGATGGCCCGCACAACAGAATACAGCAACGAAATCAGGAGTGGCTCCGAAGATGACATCGCTGACATGGTGGCAGAAGGCGGTATTCTACCAGATTTACCCACGCAGTTTCGCCGACGCCAACGGCGACGGTATTGGCGACCTGCCCGGCATCATCGCCAAACTGGACTACCTCCGCGACCTGCGAATTGACGCCATCTGGCTGTCGCCGCACTACCCCTCGCCGCTGTTTGACTGCGGGTACGACATCTCGGACTACACGAGCGTGGCCCCTGAATATGGCACGCTGGACGACTTCCGGCGTTTTCTGGACGGCGCGCACCAACGTGGTATCCGCGTCATCCTGGACCTGGTGCTAAACCACACGTCGGACCAGCACCCGTGGTTCCTGGAGTCCGCGTCCAGCCGCGACAACCCGAAGGCCGACTGGTACGTGTGGCGCGATGGCAAAGGCGATGGCCCGCCGAACAACTGGCAGTCCACCTTCGGCGGCTCGGCGTGGGAGTACGTCCCCGCACGCGGCCAGTACTACTACCACTATTTCTTCAAGCAGCAGCCCGACCTGAACTGGCACAACCCGGCGGTGAAAGAAGCCATGTTCCAGGCCGTGCGCTTCTGGCTGGACATGGGGGTAGACGGCTTTCGGCTGGACGCCATCGGCACCATCTTTGAGCATCCC
>JARYMK010000116.1 GCA_029907165.1 Anaerolineae bacterium | reverse complement strand
CTCCAGTACCTCGTGCACAATGGAATCCTGGGAAAGGAGGATGTGTCACTAAGGTACTGAACGAGTACACGCGCTTGCCGACAGCGGCCCGTTGGGATACAATGGGCCCGCCATGGCAGCCCAACGGCCGCCAAACGGCGCAGACCTTCGCAAAGGAGCGGGACAGGCCCATGTGCGGAATCTTCGGCATCATCACGGACAACGAGCAGGTTCTGGGCACAACCCTGGTGGATGCGGCGCGGCGGCTGGCGTATCGCGGCTATGATTCCGTCGGCTGCGCGACCCTCACGCGCGACGGCACAATTGACCTGCGCAAGGACGTGGGGCGGCTGGACGACGTTAGCGCCCGCCTGGACTTGCCCGCCATGCGCGGCTCTCGCGGCATCGCCCAACTGCGCTGGGCCACCTTTGGCGCGCCTTCCTATGCCAACGCGCAGCCCCATCTGGACTCCGACGGCGACATGGTCGGCGCCCACAATGGCAACGTCGTCAACAACGTCCAGTTGCGCGAGATGTTCATCCGCGAGGGACTGGTCGTGCGGGGCACCAACGACGGCGAGACCTGCGTCCACGCCGTGGAGCGCCACTTTGACCGCAACGGCGGCCGCATGCTGGAGGCCATCCGCGCCGCCTACGCCGACCTGGAGGGCGACTACGCCTTCGTCATCACCCACCGCGACGACCATCGCCTGTTCGCCATCAAGAAAGGCTCCGGCCTGGTGGCGGGCATCGGCGACGGCTTCGCCTGCGTCTCGTCGGACCTGCCCAGCATCCTGCCCCTCACGCGGCGAATCGTCCGCATCTACGACGGCGAAATCGTTGTCCTGACGCCCCACGCGCTGGAACTGTACCGCGTGGAGGACGGCGCGCCCATCCACCGCGAAGCCGAATGGTACGACGGCCCCGTGGAGGTGGCGGAGAAAGAGGGCTACCCACACTTCATGCTCAAGGAGATTCACCAGCAGCCCACCGTAGCGCGCGAGTTGCTCCACCTGCTGGACAGGTCGCCGCACGCGGACCGGTTCCTGGAGGCGATTGCGGCTTGCGGGGAGCGCCCCGTGTACCTCGTGGGCTGCGGCACCAGTTACCACGCCTGCCTGCTGGGGGCCTACTACTTCGGCCAGATTGCGGGGCGCATCGCCGTGCCGATCCTCGGCCCGCAGTTCATAGAGCAGTGCGGGACAGCCGTGGGGCCCGACGACGTGGGCGTCTTCGTCAGCCAGAGCGGCGAGACGAAGGATATCCTCAACGCGGTCAAGGTCATGCGGAGGCAGGGCGGGCGCGTCCTGGGCGTGTTCAACGTCATCGGCTCGTCGCTCATGCACCACAGCGACGTGTACTTGCCCCTGGCCTGCGGCTACGAAATCAGCGTCCCCGCGACCAAGACCTTCGTGAACCAGGCAGTGCTGTTCCTGTACCTGGCCTACCGCCTGGCGGGCCGCGACGTCCGGCCCCTGCACGCCCTGCCCGACCTGCTGGCCCGGACGCTGGGCGAGAGCGAACCTTACGCCCGCAATGTGGCCGCTTATCTGCAGCACTGGAACGCGCTCAACTATCTGGGCTACGGCGTCACCCACGCCATCGCGCTGGAGGCGGCGCTCAAACTGAAAGAAGTGACCTATACCCACTGCGAGGGGATGCTGTCCAGCGAGTTCAAGCACGGGCCGCTGTCGGTGGTTCACGACGGCTATCCGGTGCTGTTCATCACGGCGCCCGGCGATGAGGCCATGATGATCAACCACGTCAACGAGGTTACGACGCGGGGCGGCCACGCCATCGCCATCGCGGCGGAACATCCGGCGCTGCGTGCCAACGTTCACGACTATGTGCCGGTGCCCGTTTCGGAGCGCGACCTTGCGCCCATCGCGCTGACCATCCCGGCGCAGTTGATCGCGTACCACCTAAGCGTGGCGCGGGGCACTGACCCCGACTTCCCGCGCAACCTGAGCAAGACGCTGACGGTGGACTGACAAGGTACGGGCCGCTGGCGTTCGGCTCCGGAGGGAATCGCCCGCTGCCATTGTGGGCGAAGCATCTCGGGCGGCAACCGCGACAGTTTCTGGAACCAAGTCCGTGTTTCAGTCCGCCCGTCGGTAAAGCGTGAAGTGCTCTATCACGGTCTCCACGCGATAGCCGCGGTCCAACCGCTCGGCCATGGCGGGATACCACTCCAGCGCGCCTTTGGAGTCCACCCGCTGCACCGGGTTGTAGTCCTGCTCCACGACAACTACGTAGAGCGGGGGCCGGCGGTCAAACTCCGCGAGGAACTCCGCAAACCACTGCTGCAATAACGGATGCCCCCTTGGCCCCACGAGGAACGGCCAGATCATGCTGAACCGCGTCGGTGCGAACCGTTCCGCTAGGAAGTTGATCCCCGGCTCAAATCCCCAGACTTGAACCAAATCGTCGGGCGACGAGTGGGCCTTGAGATACGCCGCGACTTCCAACTCGGCCACGAATGAGAAGTCCCCGCGGCCATACGTGCTGAACCGCTCGTAAAACTCTGTCGGTGGCCTCAACCCAACCGCCACACGCGCGGCGTCCCACGCCCGCATGGCCGAGGGCCAGCCTGCCCCGACCAGGGCGGCCAGGACCGCTGCCGCCGCGACCCACGTTTGGAGGTCATGCCGCGCCTCGCGCACCCACCGGAACGTCGCCCCGAGCGCAGGTGCCGCGAGGACGGCCAGACTTGGGAGCACGGGAATCCAGTGGTACATCCAATAGTGCGGCTGGATACACACCGCAACAACGGCAGCAATCCCCAATAGAAGAACAGGGGCCGCCCTGCGGGTTGCGCGCGTCGCCAACAGCAACAGGACCGTCGCCATGGCGAGGATGGAAAACCCCACCCACCCCACCGACAGGAACGTCCCCAGGGCACGGTCTACAAGCCCGCGCGCCCACGCGAACAGCGAATGGTAACGCGCAGTCTCTCGGTAAATCGTGGTGTTGAACGTGCCGACTTGGCTCACGAGGTCGTCCCACGCGCCCGCCGCGAGAAAGTAGCCCGCGCCCGCCGCGAGAACCGCCAGAACACCCCCGCAGAACACCACAGAATCCCTAACCCCGCGTGCCCACTTATCCCGCCCATGCCGTAGCAGGAGATAGACCGCCAACACCGCAGGCCACAGCGCCAGCGTCAGTTTGTAGCACACAGCGACGCCGAACATGCCGCCAGCAAGCGCCAGTTTCCACCGGCGTCCATCCGCCTGCCGGTTCACCAGGAGGTACAACCCCGCCAGGCTGAGCACGTTCGCGAAGCACTCCGGTTGCGCCGTGTACCATGGATCTAGCGGTACATACAGCAGCGCGTAGGCCGCCATGGCCGCGTAGCCAGCGCCTCGCCCAAACAGTGATGCAGCCACCCGTCCCGCAAGTCCGCAACTCGCCACGAGGGCCGCCCACTCCACGATGCGGATGCTCATGATGCGGTGGCCGAAGAGCGCCTCCGCGAGGGCATACGTCCAACAGATGCCCGGACAGGGATTCTGCCACGCATCGCGGTAGAGCACCTGCCCGCGAAGCACTACGCTCCCGACGTACGCGTAGTCACCCTGATCTCGCCCGAAAGGCAGCGGAAGGAGCAGAAGGCCACACACGGCAACCAGCACGAGTGCCAGCGCGTCCGCAGCGCGAGCACGCGCCTGAAGCCCCACGAACCGACTTGTAGCCACGGGGAAACTCCTTTCGTGGCGACTTTGCCCAACACGTCTTACCAGTCGCCCGTCGGCTTGCCTCCGCACGTGCGGCGCACCACCAGGTACACCGGCAAGACCTTGCGCACCGGCTCGGTGAGATTACCGTTGATCGCCTCCAACAGCAACGTCGTGGCCTCGCGCGACAGTTGGCCCAAGTCGCCATGAATGGTTGACAGGCCGATGAGGCGGTTGGCCACGATGGCGATGTCGTCAAATCCCACAACCGCCACGTCTTCGGGCACGCGCAGGCCCAATGCCGCCGCCGCGTCTATGACGCTGAGCGCCATGACATCGTTGGCCGCGAACACGGCGGTGGGGCGGTTCCTCATGCGCAACAGCAGGTCGGCTGCTGTCCGGGCCACGTCGGGATGATAGTCGCCCCACGCGATGAGTTCCGGCGACGGCTCAATCCCGAACTCGGCGAGCGCGCGCCGATACCCTTGCTCCCGCTCAATGCTGGTAGATGCCCCTCGCGTCCCCCGCATGAACGCAATCCGCCGGTGGCCCAGGTTCAGCAAGTGCTTGGTCGCCAAATACCCGCCGTTCTCGTTGTCCACGCCCACGAAACTGACCGAGTACCGTTCCGGGTGGCGGTTGAACAGCAGGACCTTGATGCCCGCCGACGTGAGCACCTCAGCCGCCTTGCTATCCATACGGCTGCTGGCGATGATCACGCCGTCCACCCGCTGCTCAATCAGCAGGTGCACGTACCGCTCCTCCTCGTCGGGATCGCGCCCCGTGTTGCACAGCATGACCATGAACCCCGCCTGACGCGCCAGGCTCGCCACGCCCTCCACCATCTCCGGGTATGCGGGGTTGGTGATGTCCGCCAGCACCAGCCCGATGAGGCGGCGGCTGCGCGTTACCATGCCCCGCGCCAGGGCACTGGGGTGATAGTTCAGTTCGCGGATGGCCTGGAGCACGCGCTCGCGGGTGGCGGGCTTCACCACGGGGCGATTGTTCACCACGTTGGAGACCGTCTTGGGCGACACGTTGGCCAGGCGCGCCACGTCCTTGATGGTTACGGGCCGCCCGCGGTTCGGAATATCCTCGCTGGACACGCTGCCCTCCTGGACACAGGAATATAGACAATTCTGAACAAATCTATTATAGCGCATGCACGAGCAGGCCACAAGCGCAACAATTGTCATCGCGCGGGCACGCAGCGCCCGAAGCAATCCTGGTAGGCTGTCATTCCGAGCGGCGCAGCCGCGAAGAATCTCGTCTGCCGAGATGCTTCGCTCCGCTGATGCTTCGCTTCGCTCAGCATGACAGATGGAGCGGGAGATTGCTTCGCTTCGCTCGCAATGACAGGCAGAAGTTGTCCTTGCGAGCGCACGCAGCGCCCGAAGCAATCCTGGCACGGCGAGAAACCGCGAATGCCCCCATCGCGAGCCACCGCGTCGCCCCCCGCAATGACCATCGCGCACTTTGCCCAAACCGGCGCGCGACGGTATAATGGCGGCAACAGGTCGGCATCCGGCCGCGCGATGCCGAACCCCACCAGCCGAGGAGACGGAGCCATGCGCGACAACTTGGAATGGATTCTCACCCGCGGAGTCGCCGAGATCATCGTCAAGGAAGAACTCCTGCAGAAACTGCGCTCGGGCAAGCCGCTGCGCCTCAAGCAGGGGTTTGACCCCAGCAAGCCCGATTTGCACATCGGCCACGCTGTCGGCCTGCGCAAACTGCGCCAACTCCAGGACCTGGGCCACCAGGTCGTGCTCATCGTCGGCGACTGGACGGCGCAAATCGGCGACCCATCGGGCCGCGACGAATCGCGCACCATGCTCACCCCCGAAGAGGTCAAGGCCAACGCCAAGACCTACATGGATCAGTTCTTCAAGATCGTGGACCGCAGCCGCACCGAGGTACGCTGGCAGAGCGAGTGGTTCGGCAAGTTCACCCTGGCCGACGTGTTCAACCTCACCAGCCGCTTCACCCTGGCGCAGATGATGGCCCACGAGACCTTCCGCAAGCGGTGGGAAAGCGGCTCGCCGCTGACGCTCATGGAACTCATGTACCCCCTGCTCCAGGCCTACGACTCCATCGCCATCCAGGCCGACGTGGAGTTCGGCGGCACCGACCAGAAGTTCAACATCCTGGCCGGGCGCGAACTCCAGGCCATGCTCGGCCAGCGGCCCCAGGACGTGTTCCTGGTGCCCCTTTTGCCGGGCACCGACGGCCGCAAGATGAGCAAGACCTTCGGCAACACCGTGGACCTGAGCATGCCGCCTGACCAGATGTACGGCAAACTTATGTCTATCTCCGACGACATGCTCATGGACTACCTGACACTCGTTACCGACATCCCCGACGAGGAACTGGCGCAGATTGCGACCGACCTGCGCGCCGGCACGGTCAACCCGCGCGACGTGAAGATGCGCCTGGCCCGCGAGGTCGTGGGCTACATCCACTCGCCCGAGGCTGCCGCCCGCGCCGAGGAGGAATTCGTGCGCGTGTTCCAGCGACGGGAACTGCCCACCGACATGCCCGAGTTCACCGTGCCGCCCGACGGGCTGAATATCGTGGACCTCATGGTGCAGGCCGGGACCGCCGCCACCAAGAGCGAGGCGCGGCGGCTCATCCAGCAGGGTGGCGTGCGGCTGGACGATGCGGTGGTGGACAGCGTGGACCGCCTCGTGGAGCCGAAGGACGCCGTCCTCCAGGTCGGCAAACGGCGCTTCGTTCGCCTCAAACCGTAGAGGCGAATGGACGTTCCCCTTGGCATCCACCCACGAGTAACGCGAATCGGCGCGAACAGGGCGCAGAATTCGCGATCAGTCGCGCGAGAGGTCGTTGGGGCGAACTTTGTGTTGGCCCCGAACCCGTGCTCGCTGACGTAGAGGAGAACGCCGTGCCGATCACACTCACCACACCTCGCGGCCCCATCACCATCCGGCCCGCTGCCCTGGCCGACGCGGCCGCCGTGCGCGAACTGCGCCTGGCCGCCCTGGCCGGCGAACCCATCGCCTTCTCCGCCGACTACGACGCCACCGCCGCGCAGCCCGCGGAGACCTGGGCCGAGCGCATCTCCACATACGACAAGGACTCCGCAGGCGTCATCGCCGTCGCCGAGGCTGGCGGGCGACTGGTCGGCATGGCGGGGCTGGCCCGCGGCCACTGGCCCAAGACCCGCCACATCGGCGAGGTTTGGGGCGTTTATGTCAAGCCCGACTGGCGCGGGGTGCACGTGGGCGCCGCGCTCCTGGAGGAATGCGCAGCCTGGGCGCGCGCCCATGGCATCGTCATCCTCAAACTGGGCGTGGCGAAAATCAACGCGCCCGCCATCCGCTGCTACAGCCGCTGCGGGTTCACCGTCTGCGGCACCGACCACATGGCGCTCTGCGTGGACGGCTTGTACTACGACGAGTTGCTGATGGAGCGCGTGCTGTAAGAGCCGCTCCCAGAGCGCTAGAGTCTCCCGATTCGCCCCGCCACAGCGGTCGCCACGAGCCGCCTGGCCTTGCGCCTTTGCGAGTCTTCGTGCACAGCAGCCCCAGCACAAGTTTAACAAAACCTTAACACGGGACCATTGACCACGGCCGACCGGTGGCGTTATAATCACCCTGGTACAAAAAGCACGGAGGGGAGAATTTCATGACCCGTCGCAAATGGTTCTATCCGCTTGTCTACTTGCTGCTCATCGTCATCGCATTCTTGCCGCTCTACACCGAAACTCCCTATGACCCTAGGGAGACCCAGCGTGTCATCACGGAGATCCTTCAGCGCGCCACCGTCCCGTATGCCGCTTGGGGCTGGATCTTCCACGTCCTTACGCTGGCCGCAATCGCGCTGGCGGCCTGGAACCCGCAGATCGGCAGCAGGACCCTAGCGGCGTACTTCGGGCTGAACCACCTGGTGATCGCCGCGGTCCAGACCCGCGCGAACACCCCTACCTATGGCTATGCCGTCCATACGGGCGCGCTCGTGGCGAACGTGACGCTGGGCCTGCTCTGGCTCTGGGTCGCGTGGAAAGCTAGATGGTACGTGTGCTTCAGGGATGCGCCCCGCTGGCGTTGGGTGCTGCTCCCGTTGGCGCTCCTCACCTTCTGGTCGCCGTTGCGGACTGATGGAGCGCACGCTACCCCCAATTTCAACCCGCTTCTCTTGCTCACTTCACCCGACTATGGCCTGGCCTACTGCTTCATGACGCCCGTGCTGCTGTTTCTGCTCATTTTGGCCTACCCCAGAGTGGATCGGTTCGCCATGCGCGTAACCGCGTTCAACGGCTTGCTCTATGGCCTATTCAATCTGAACTATTGGAGCAACCCCGATTTGGTATGGATTGGGGTTATGCACATTCCTCTGCTCGCGTTATCTGTCGTGGCGCTTGTGCTGGCTCACTTTGGCCGGGGACCGGAAACCGTGCAGCCATAGTCGCCAACCAAGGACCGTTGCCCGGCGCTGACACGGTCCCGCCGCCGGAAAACTCAGTTGACATCCCCCATACCCCATGCTATACTATCCCTACGCATTCCAACGCTGAAACGACCACAGGTATCCGCCCGCCCCTAGGTCAACCCGGGGGCACCAGTACCACAAGGAAAGGAGTAACCTATGGCAAGCAAAGCGAAGAAGATGGTTCGCGTGGGTACCTTCACCGGCGGCATCGTAGGGCCGAGCATTCCCATGATCGGCCCGGTCGCCGACGGGGGGCGCATCATCGCGGATACCGCCCCTGGCTGCTGGGGCCCGATGATCACCCCCTCGTTCCACGGCGGGCACGAGGTAACGACGCCGGTCGCCGTTGAGGGCGCGAAGGTGGGCGACGCCATCGCCATTCACATCCGTCGTGTCCGCGTAACCTCCCTCGTAACATCCTCGGGCACGATGACCGTGGTGGAAGGGCGATACATCGGCGACCCGTTCGTGGCGCGCGTGTGCCCCGTCTGCGGCACCGAAAGCCCGCCGACCAAGGTCGTGGGCGTGGGGGCCGAGGCCATCCACTGCGCCGTGTGTGGAGCCGAGGTCAGCCCCTTCCACTTCGCCAACGGCTACACCATCTTGCTGGACGGTGCGAAGAAGGTGGGCGTAACCGTCGGCCCCGACGTGGCCAAGCGCCTCGCCGAGGAAGCGGCCAAACTCATGGCGTTGCCCGCGAAATCAGAGCAGAACCCCGTGGTCGCCCTCTGCCCCGCCGACATCGCAGGCGTCGTTACCCGGATGCGCCCGTTCCTGGGCAACATCGGCACGACCCCGTCTATTGACATGCCCGACTCGCACAACGCCGGCGACTTCGGGCAGTTCCTGGTCGGCGCGCCCCACAAGTACGGCATCTCCAAGGAGCAACTGGAGCACCGCACCGATGGTCACCTGGACATTGACTCGGTGCGGGCGGGCGCCGTGCTCATCTGCCCGGTGAAGGTGGACGGCGGCGGGGTTTACATGGGCGATGCCCACGCCATGCAGGGCGACGGCGAAATCGCCGGCCATACCACCGACGTCTCCGCGCGCGTCTCGGTGGAGGTGCATGTGCTCAAGGGCCTGAAGATCGGCGGGCCTATCCTCCTGCCGCCTGCGGAAGACCTGCCCTTCCTTGCCCGGCCGCACAAGGCGGGCGAGAAGGCCGCCGCCAAGGCGCTGGCCGCCCGCTTCGGCCAGAAGGCGCTGGAAGAGGCCGCACCCGTCCAGATGGTCGGCTCTGGCGCGAACCTGAACGAGGCCGCGGACAACGGCGTGGCCCGCTTGGCCGACCTGCTGGGCATGTCCAAGGACGAGGTGCTGAACCGCGTAACGCTGACCGGCGCAGTGGAAATCGGCCGCCTGCCGGGCGTCGTTACCGTTACCATGCTCGCGCCCATGAAGACGCTGGAGAAACTCGGCCTGGCCCCGCTGGTCAAGGCGCAGTACGGGCTGTAACGACTGCAGGGATAGTCAGCGCATC
>JARYMK010000115.1 GCA_029907165.1 Anaerolineae bacterium | reverse complement strand
CTGGGCGCCCGGATGCCGCTGCGCGTACTCGGCGTCCAGCGACACGTTGGCGGTCTCAATGATGAGTTTGCCGCCGTCGGGCATGGCGTCGCGGGCGTTGACCGCCAGGTTGACGATGACCTGCTCAATCTGGCATGAGTCGGCCCTCACCGGTGCCAGGTCCTCGCCGGGGATGACCACGAGTTCAATGTCCTCGCCGATGAGCCGCCGCAGCATCTTGTCCAGGTCTAGGATGAGGTCGTTGAGGCTGACGACGCGCTGCTCAATGATCTGGCGGCGGGAGAGGGCGAGCAATTGCCGGGTCAGGTTGGCGGCCCGCTCGGCCGACGCCAGAATCTGTTCCACGTCGGCGCGCACGGGGTCGCCGGGTGAGAGCGACTCCAGCGCGAAGGTGGCGTAGCCGTTGATGGCCGTCAGGATGTTGTTGAAGTCGTGGGCGATGCCCCCCGCCAGCCGCCCCACCACCTCCATCTTCTGGGCCTGCAGCAGGCGCTCTTCCATCTGCTTGCGTTCGGTGCTGTCGCGGATGATGACCTGAACCGCCGGTTCCCCGCCCCACATGATGGGCACTGCGAGCACATCGGCGTAGAACTCGGTCCCGTCCAGCCGCAGAAGTTTCTCCTCCATCAGGGGAGCGGGAACCCGTTCCTCCATGCCCCGCCGAATCCTTTCGCGCACGATGTCTCTCATTTCGGGCGCGACGAAGTCCAGCGTCTGCTTGCCGATGAGGTCTTCGGGGCTTTTCGCGCCGAACATGGCGACGGCGGCATCGTTGGCGAACAGCACCTCCCCGTGCCGGTGCACCCAAATCCCGTCGGGCGACAGGTTGACCAGCGCCCGGTACCGCTCCTCGCTCTCGCGCAGGGCTTTCTCCGCGCGCTTCAGCGCGGTGATGTCGCGCCCCACGCCCACGATGCCCACAACCTGCCCGTCGGGGCCGTACAGCGGCGACACCGAGGTCTGGAAGTACAGCGGCTCGTCGGCGCCCGGCGCAGACCATTCATACACAGCGTTCTCGCCGGCCAGGGCGCGCGCGTTGGCCTCCTCGTGGACGCGTGCTGCCTCCGGCCCCAGCACTTCCCGCGCTGTCTTGCCCAGGTACACTTCCGGCGGCGTGCCGTACTTCTGCAGCCAGCGCCCGAACACACCGGTGTGCCGGCCCTCCCGGTCCAGCGTGAACACGATGTCGTCCATGGATTCCACCAGGCTGCGGAAGCGGGCTTCGCTTTCGCGCAGGGCCTCCTCCATGCGCTTGCGCTCGGTGATGTCGGTGATGGTGCCCACGTATCCCACCACATTGCCCTGGTCATCCACCTCGGGCACCGCAAGGCCCATGACCCAGGCAACCGTCCCGTTCGGGCGCAGGAAACGGTACTCCGCCGGGGAAACGACCCCTTCGCGAACGGCTTCCCTCCAGCCCGAAAGCGTCTTTTCGCGGTCTTCGGGGTGCACGGCCTGAGTCCAGCCGTCTCCCAGGGCGTCTTGGGGGTCGGCGCCGGAAATCTGGCTCCAGCGGGGGTTCACATAGGTTGTCTTGCCCTGGGCGTCGGTGCGGAAGATGCCCATCGGCGACATCTCGGCGAGGGTCTGGTACCGCCGCTCGCTGTCGCGCAGGGCCTCCTCCATGCGCTTGCGCTCGGTGATGTCGCGGACGACGCACAGCAGACACGGGCGGCCGCTCACCTCCACCTTCTCGGCGGTGAGCAGGCCGATGACGGGCGTCCCGTCCTTCTTGTGGAACCACACCTCTTCGTTGCGGACCTCTTGGCCCTGGGACACGCGCCGCACGATCCCGCGCCGCTGGGCCGGCTCTAGCCACAGGTGCAGGTCGTCGCCCGCCTTGCCGATGACCTCGTCGCGGGCGTAGCCCGTGGCCTCCAAGAAGCCGTCATTGACGTCCACATAGATGCCCGTCTCTATGTCGGCGATGGTGATGAGGTCGGCGGAACTGTGGAAGACGGTGCGGAATTTGGCTTCGCTCTCGCGCAGGGCGGCCACCGCTTGTCTGCGTTCGTCGCGGGCGCGCTTGCGCTCCAGCGCCCGCTGGACGGCTGGCCCCAGCCGCGCCAGCCGGTCCTTGAAGACGTAGTCCGCCGCACCGGCCTGCATGCAGTCTACGGCGACTTCTTCGCCCACAGAGCCGGTTACAAGGATGAAGGGCACATCCAGCCCCCGCTCGCGCATCCGTTGCAGCGCCTGCACGGCGTTGAACTCGGGCAGCACGTAGTCGGCCAGGATGACGTCCCACCTCTCCGACAGACTCTCGGCAAACTCCCGCTCTGCGGCGACGCACTTCCAGTCGGGCTCATACCCCGCCCGCTGCAGTTCACGAAGCATCAGTTCGGCATCTTCCGGCCGGTCTTCCAGAACAAGCACACGCAGCGATTCGGCCATCGCGCTCCTCCCCCTTGACATGTGCGGCATCTCTGCAACAAGCCCCTAGCGGGGGGCTTCGTTCAGCAGCATCCAGTACAGGCCGATGTTCCGCACAGCCTCGGTGAACTGGGCGAAGTCCACCGGCTTGACGATGAAACTGTTGACCCCGAGCCGGTAACTCTCGGCCATGTCGCGCTCCTCCCGCGAGGATGTGAGCACGACGACGGGTATGGTCTGGGTGCGCGGGTCGCTCTTGATGCGCCGCAGGACTTCCAGCCCGTCCACCTTGGGCAGTTTCAGGTCCAGGAGAATCACCCGCGGGCGGTCCAGGCAGTCGCGCGCGGCATAATCTCCCTGGCAGAACAGGAAATCCAGCGCCTCGGCACCGTCGCGCGCCACTTGCACGCGGTTGGTGATGTTGTACCGACGCAGCGCGCGCAGGGTCAGTTCCACGTCATCTGGGTTGTCTTCTACCAGAAGGATTTCCACGGGTTCCTGTGGCATACCATGCCTCCTATTGAGACTCTGGCCGTTAGCCGCGCGCCTTTAGCCACCAGCGTTCACCGGCCAGAACGAGATTCTCCGGGCGCTCCGCGCCCTCGCAATGGCAACCTCTGCACCTGCGACGCACCTCGGAGGTGCGTCGCAGGTTTGTCCCTCACCCTAGCCCTCTCCCAGCGGGAGAGGGGACGGCCCAGCCGCCCGAGGCTGAAGCCGTCGGGCTGAAGGGACAAAGCCCTGCGGGCTGTAGGGGCGTAGCAAGTTACGCCCCTACATGCGGCGGGGTTCAGCCCCGCGCGGACACACCCTCACCCCAACCCTCTCCCGGCGGGAGAGGGGACGCCGCGACTCCCCTCGCCGCGGGCAACGCGAAGAAGAACGCCGCCCCCTTGTCCGGCTCGGACTCGGCCCACACGCGGCCGCCATGCCTCGTGATAATGCGGTGCACCAGAGCCAGCCCCACCCCGGTGCCCCCGAAATCTTCCATTCGGTGCAGCCGCTGGAACACGGCGAACAACTTGTCGGCGTACTGGGGGTCAAACCCCACGCCGTTGTCTTTCACCCTGTAAACATTTTCCTCATTTTCCGTCCAGCCGTCAACTTCTATGACCGCCGCTTCCCGCGTGCGGGTGAACTTCACGGCGTTGGACAGCAGATTGGCGAAGACCTGGCGCATCATGGCGCGGTCGCAGCGGGCCGGTGGTAGGTCGCCGATGCGCAGGTCTATCGTGCGGCCCGGCTCTTGCGCCAGCAACTCGTCGGCCACCTCGCGGGCCAGTTGGGTCATGTCCACCTCGGTCGCGCGCATCTCCATGCGGCTCGTGCGCGAGAAGGTGAGCAGGTCGTCAATCAACTGCGCCATCTTGACGGTGTTACTGCGCACCACGTTGAGCAGACGCTGCGCCTCGGAGTCCAGCGCGGGGGCGTAATCCTCCAGCAGGATACGCGAGAAGCCGTCTATCGCCCGCAACGGCGCGCGCAGGTCGTGGGACACGGAGTAGGAGAAAGCCTCCAAATCCCTGTTTGCCATCTCCAGTTGGGCGGTGCGCTCCTCCACGAGCCGCTCCAGGTTTTCGTTGAGCCTGCGGATTTCCTCCTCGGCCTGCTTGCGCTCGGTGATGTCGCGCACACTGGACAGCACGCGGCGCTCGCCGTGCCAAGTGAACCCCTGTGCGGCGATTTCCACCGGCAGTTCGCTGCCGTCCTTGCGACGGTGCCGCCACTCAAATAGCGCGCCCCTCTCCAGCGCCTGGCGGACGCGGGCAGGCGCCATCTCGCGCAAGTCGGGCACGGCCAGGTTCTGCACCGTCATGCGGAGCAGTTCGTCGCGGGTGTACCCGTACCGCTCTATGGCGGTGCGGTTGGCGTCCAGGATATGTCCCTGCCCGTCCAGGACGAACAGCGCGTCGGGGCTGACGTCAAAGAGCGCCTGGTAGCGGGCGGCCGATTCTTGCGCCTCATCCCGCAGCCTGTGGATTCGCCTCACGTGGGCCGCAACAAGCGCGTACAGCAGCACGGCCGTCGCCAGCACGTAGAACCAGCCCTTGTAGGTTTGCAGGCGAGAGAACGTCGCTGCGTCGCGTGCGAGGGACTCTGCGAGGCGGTCTGAGAACAGGATCCACAGCGCGCCGATGACCAGGTAGAGGGCAGCGACGGCTGCCGGCCCGCGCGGCGCACGGGGCCGCTTGGAAGATTGCGGAACGGAGTTTGCCATGGTGTCACCTCCTCCGCTAGAGCCTCTTTCTTGTCCGTACTATTCTACCCTACGGAATCGGCGCACGTCAAGCCGTGCTGCCCCGGGGTAGTGAACCGGTTTCGGTGGAACTCAGGCAGTAGTAGGGCGGGTTTCCATCCCTGCCCGCGGTGGCGGCGGGGAGATTCACCGCAGAGCGCGCGGAGACCGCAGAGATTATCTTGAATTTTCTGCGTGCTCTGTGATCTCTGCGGTGATGGGCCCGCGGCGGCTAGGGAAAGCCGCCCTACGGAATCAGCCGAGAGGCCGGAAGGCGTCGGGGTCGTTCCGTTTTGCGCATATGGCCGTTTGGCCGCTATAATGTGGGGCGAAACCGAGCGCCGGCCGGGTTGCGCCATGCGTGCCCCGCCGGCGGGAGCGCCCATGCGTGATTCGCTCGCAATCTATGTGATACCACTGTTCCTGTCTGCGACCATCTCGGCCGCGCTGGCGTACTACGGGTTGCGCCGTCGGCCCCGCACGGCCCACACCGTCGCCTTCGGCCTGATGGCCGCGTGCGTCGCCATCTGGTCGGCGGGCTATGCGATGGAACTGCTGTCGCCCGATGCGCCCGCCAAGGTCCTGTGGCTGAAACTGGAGTACGTCGCCATCTCCGGCACGTACCCGTTGCTGCTCATCTTCCTCGCCCACTACACGGGCTGGGGCACGCGGCTGCCCAAGGGCAGGCTCGCCGCCCTGTTGGCCATTCCGGCGCTCACGGCGATGCTGGCCCTCACCGACGGGATGCACGGGCTGATTTGGAAGGGCTACACCCTGCGGGCGACAGGGCCGCTGACGCTGTTCGTCTTTCAGCGGGGCGCGTGGTTTTGGGTCTTCTTCGCCTACAGTGTGGCCGTCGTGGCCGCCAGCGCCTGGCTCATCGCCCGCGCCTACGCCGAATCTGTCCTGCTCCGCCGTCGCCAGATGGGCATCATCGCGGCGGGGGGGGGCCTGCCCCTGATCGCGGGCGCGGCCTATCTGCTGGGCATCAGCCCCATCCCCGGCCTGAACCTGGCTCCCTTTGCGTTCACGGTATCATCGGCGCTGTTCGCGTTCGCGGCATTCCGCTTTCGGCTCCTCGCGCCCGCGCCGGTTGAGATTCCGACGCCGCCCCCGGGTTTCGGCGACGCGCTCCTGGTGCTGGCCGATGGCAATCGGGTGCAGCACCTGAACCGCGCTGCGGAGTGCATCCTGGGCTGGCGGTCGGCGGCTGCGGTGGGCCAACCGATTGAGGACCTGATTCCGCGGTGGGGCGAGTTGGTGGCCGCGCTGCAGGACGGCACATCCACCGAGGTAGAAGTTGTCCTAGGCGAAGGCCCGGCCCAGCGGCGCTATGCCTTGAGCATCGTGCCGGGCCCGGACCAGCCCGCGCCCCCGGCGGGGCGGCTGGTGGTGCTGCACGACATCACCGAGCGCGCCCTGGCCGAGCGGGCGCTGCAGCAGAGCGAGGCGGCCTTCCGCACCCTGGCCGAGACGTTGCCGGCGGCGGTCTTCATCTACCAGGGCGAGAACTTCCGGTATGCGAATCCGGCGTGCACGACCCTGACCGGCTACAAGCGCCGCGAGTTAGCCAACATCCGCTTTTGGGAACTGGTGCACCCCGACCATCGGGAGATCGTGCGGGAGCGCGGTCTGGCCAGGCAACACGGCGACAGCGTGCCCACGCGCTACGAGTTCAAGATCGTTACCAAGAGCGGCGAGGAGCGGTGGGTGGACTTCGCCGCGGCGGTGGTGGAGTTTGAGGGCCAGCCCGCCGCCATGGGCACTGCCTACGACATCACCGAGCGCAAGATGGCCGAAGAGCAACTGCGCCGCCGCAACGCCTTCCTGTCCGCTCTCCACGAGACTGCGCTGACTATCATGTCTGGCCTGAACCTGGAGGAAACCCTCCAGACCATCGTTCAGCGGGCGATGGACCTCATCGGGGCCGCCTACGGCTGGTTATACATGGTGGATAGGGATCGGGATGAGATCGTCGCGCGCGTCGCCGCGGGCCGCTACCGCAAGTTCCTGGGCCACCGCATGAAGCGCGGCGAGGGCCTGGCGGGTAAGGTGTGGTTATCGGGCGAGCCGCTCATCGCGGACCACTACGCCTCGTGGCCTGGCCGCTCGCCCGACTATGAGGGCGACCCCGCCGGCCCCGCCATGGGCGTCCCGCTGAAGTCCGGCGACAGGGTCGTGGGCATCCTGGGCCTGGCGCGGGAACCCTCGGCGGCGGCCTTCTCCAGGGAGGAGGTGGAGCAATTCACGCTGTTCGCGCGGCTGGCTTCCATCGTGCTGGAGAATGTGCGGCTGTACAAAGAGGCCAAGCGTGAACTGACCGAGCGCACCCGCGCCCAGACGATCCTGCGCGACAGCGAGGAGCGATACCGCACGCTGTTTGAGGCGGCCAACGATGCCATCTTCCTCATGCGCGAGGACCGGTTCATAGATTGCAACCCGCGCACGCTGCAGATGTTCGGGTGCTCCCGCGAGGACATCATCGGCCAGCCGCCCTACAAGTTCTCGCCGCCGCTCCAGCCCGACGGGCGGGACTCGCGCACGGCTGCGTTGGCGTACATCCGCGCGGCCCTGGCGGGCGAGTCTCAGTCCTTTGAGTGGGTACACACGCGGCTGGAAGGCACGCCGTTTGATGCCGAGGTCAGCCTCAACGCCATTGAATTGGCAGGCGAGGTGCTCATCCAGGCCATCGTCCGCGACATCAGCGAGCGCAAGCGCGCCGAGCGGGTCCAGGCCGTGCTCCTGCGCATCGCCCAGGCAGCCACGACTGCGGCCACGCTGGAAGACCTGCTCGTCGTCGTCCATCAGCAACTGGGGACGCTGATGGACGTAACCAACTCCTACGTGGCGCTCTACGACGCGGACAGCGGCATGTACACCTTCCCGTTCTACCGCGACGAGTACGACCGCCTGGAGACCCTACCCCCGCAGACCCTGCACAAGAGCGTAACCGATTACGTGCGGCGCACGAGCAAGCCGCTGTTCGTGGATGCGGCCACCGACGCGCGACTCGTGCAGGAGGGCGAAGTGGAGGTCATCGGCACGCCCTTGCTGGTGTGGATGGGCGCACCCCTGCGGACTGCGCGGGGCGTCATCGGCGTCGTCGCCGTGCAGAGTTACCACACGGAGACCCAGTACACGCCGCGGGACCTGGAACTCCTGGCCTTCGTCGCCGATAACATCGCGTCGGCCATTGAGCGGAAGCGGGCCGAGGACGCCCTCCGCCAGAGCGAGGAGAAGTTCCGCACCATTTTCCAGACCAGCACCGACGGAATCGTCATCAGCGACGTGGAGACGGGCACGTACCTGGAGGTCAACGAGGGCTATCTCGCCCTCATCGGCTATACCCGCGAAGAACTCATCGGCAAGTCGTCGCTGGAGTTGGGGACGTGGGTGGACCCGGCGGAGCGCGCCGAAGTAGTGAGGCGGCTGCGCGAGAAGGGCCTCGTCAGCGGCATGGAGGTCCGCGTGCGCCGAAAGGATGGCACCATCCGACACGTCCTCATCTCCGCCCAGATGGTGGAGATTGCGGGCCAGCGATGGATGCTGTCCACCAACCGCGACATCACCGAGTACAAGCGCCTGGAGGAGCAACTGCGCCAGTCGCAGAAGATGGAGGCCATCGGGACGCTGGCAGGGGGCGTGGCCCACGACTTCAACAACCTGCTGACCGCGATTCTCGGCAATGCGGCGTTTCTGCTGGAGTCGCTGGGCCCCGACGACGAGCGGGCCGAGGACGTGCGCGAGATTCAGAGGGCGGGCCAGCGCGCTGCGGCGCTCACAAGCCAACTCCTTGCCTTCAGCCGCCGCCAGATGGTGGAGCCCAAAATCATCAACCTCAACGCCATCATCACCGACACCAGCCGCATGTTGCAGCGCCTCATCGGCGAGGATATTGAACTGCGCCTGTCATTGGACGGCGGCCTGTCGCCGGTGCGGGCCGACCCGGGCCACATCGGCCAGGTGCTGGTCAACCTGGCGGCCAACGCTCGCGATGCCATGCCCACCGGTGGGCGGCTCACCATTGAGACGGCGAACGTCATCCTGGACGAGGGTTTCCAGCAGCGGCACCCGGAGGCCGCGCCGGGCGAGTACGTGATGATGGCCGTTTCCGATACCGGCGTGGGCATCCCGCCCGAAATCAGGGACCGCATCTTTGAGCCGTTCTTCACGACGAAAGAGGTGGGTCGCGGCACGGGACTGGGGCTTTCGGTGGTCTACGGCATCGTGCACCAGAACGAGGGGCACATTGTCGTGGAGAGCGAACCCGGGCACGGCACCCGGTTTGAAATCTACCTCCCGGCCGTGCAAGGCCCGGCATCTGAGGTGGAGCCGGGGGTTGAGGGCTTCCCCCGCGGCGGCGATGAGACCATCCTCCTGGTGGAGGATGAGGACATCGTCCGAGAGGTGGCCACACGCATCCTCAGAACCCAAGGGTACACCGTCCTGGAGGCCCGCAACGGAACCGAGGCGCTGGGGATTTGCGAGACGCACAACGGCCCCCTGCACCTGCTCCTCACCGACGTGGTCATGCCCCAGATGAGCGGGCACGAACTGGCCCGACACGTCCAGGCGCTGCGCCCCGACGTGCGCATGCTGTTCACGTCGGGCTACTCGGACACGATCCTGCTGCGCCAAGAATCGGAGGCCCAGGGCATCTTCCTGCAGAAGCCTTTCACCGTACGGGAATTGCTGTCCAAGGTGCGGGAGGTCCTGGAGCGGGAGTAGCGGGCGCGGCCTGCAGCGCGAGATTCTTCGCTGCTGCGCGGGCTAGACCGCGAGCCATCACCTGGAGGCACTGCGTTGACGACAAGGCACGGATTGACGCGAATCGCAGCACTGCGCGCGGCCGTTTGGCTGATTGCGTTGGCCGCGCTGCTCATCCTGTCCCCGTCGGAGAAGACCCTCGGCGATGTGGTGAAACTGGTGTACCTGCACGGCGCGCTGGTGCGGACGGGGCTGTTGGCGTTCACGGCGGCGGGCGCGCTTGGCCTGGCGGCGCTCCTCGCCCACAGCGACCGCGTCGCGCGCTGGGGTGAGGCGGTCGGGCACACGGCGCTGGTGGTGTGGACGGCCTATGTCCTGTCCAGCATGGTGGTAACGTACCTGGCCTGGGGCGTGGCTATCGCCTGGGGCGAGCCGAGGGTTCGGGCCAGCGCCCACATCTTCCT
>JARYMK010000114.1 GCA_029907165.1 Anaerolineae bacterium | reverse complement strand
GACGCCACTCCAGTACCTCGTGCACAATGGAATCCTGGGAAAGGAGGATGTGTCACTAAGGTACTGAACGAGTACAACCGATTGACTTCAGTGCCAATATCAGGTAGACTATGAACGGCCGAGGCGTGCAGTCCCATTGAACGCTGACCGCAATCGGCACAATCTGAACCAGGAGGCTGGCAATGGGGATTCTATCGTGGATCGTCGTTGGACTGATCGCAGGGTATCTCGCGAAACTGGTGTTGCCCGGCCGGGAAAGGGGCGGTATTCTCACCACGCTCTTGCTCGGAATTGTAGGCGGCGTCGTCGGAGGATACATTGGGTCGTTCCTCGGGCTTGGGACGGTTACGGGGATTAACCTGTGGAGCATCCTGCTGGCCTTTGGCGGGGCTGTTCTGGTGCTCGTGGTGTATCGGGCGCTCAAGAAGAGATAACGCCGCAGAGGAAAACAACCAGCCCAGGCCTAGTGCTTCGCCACATTGATCCTTGCTCGCATGTCATTCTAGGGGGCGCAGCGACGAAAAATCTCCACATTGAGACAGGCGTGGTGCTCCTGCCTGATGAGGAGATTCTGTACCTCTGCTTCGCTGCGGTTCAGAATGACAACGGACAATCTTCTCTGTGGTCAAGTACTAGGAGCGTCGGCAAGCACTACTACTTACTCAATGCGGCCATCGCTGCACTGCTAAGCCAGGTATTGGCGTAAGAGATGCCGGCCGCGCAGGCCGCTTGCGGCCAACCACGGTTCGCATCTTACATTATCACGTGTTACTCCTTTGCTTTGGGCGCCTTCAGCACGCGCACGCTGTTGCTGCGGCACTTGGGGCACATGCGCTCCTTCTCAGGGTCGTGCTCGCCCTCCCACTCGTGCCCGCACCGCATGCACCGAAACCGCACCTTCTCCGCCATCGCCACCTCCTGCGACCCCCATACTCACCGCAGAGACGCGGAGAGCGCAGAGTCCGCGCAGCCTTCCTCAGCGATCTCCGTGGCTCTGCGGTGAATTACGCCTCTAGAACTTCCATCGTGTGCCGGATTTCCTCCGGCGTAACCGACGCGCGCAACTCCTCCATCTCGCGCATCGTCTTGGCCCACCTCTGCCCCTCGGCGGCGCTGACCCACTCCAGTTGCAGCCGCTCCGGACGAATCCCCAGTTTCTCCAGTCGGTCCCACAGGCGATCCACGCGCCGCACCGTGTTGCGGTTCGCGTTGATGTAGTGGCAGTCGGCGTAATGGCAGCCCGACACCAGCGCCACCGGCGCGCCCTTGCGGAAGGCGTACAGCACGAAGTCCTCATCCACGCGCCCGCTGCACATGGTGCGGATGATGCGCGCGTTGGGCGGGTACGCCATGCGGCCCGTGCCTGCCGTGTCCGCCCCAGCGTAGGAGCACCAGTTGCACGCGAAGGTAACGATCTTGTCCTGCGGCCGGTCCTCCAGGATGGCGTCTATCATCGCATAGATGGCCTGGTCCGAGAAGTGCCGCATTAGAATCGCGTTGAACTTGCACTCGGCCGCGCACGTCCCGCACCCCGCGCACGCCGCCGTTACCACCTTCGCGGGTGTCTTCGCCTTCACGTCCACCGTGATCGCGCCATACGGGCACACCTTCGCGCACAGACCGCAGAACTTGCACTTGTCCGGGTCCACCACCGCCGTGATGGCTTCCACGGCGATCTTGCTCTTGTTCAGCAGCACCTGCGCCCGCGCCGCCGCCGCGCTCGCCTGGGTTACGCTGTCCTTGATGTCCTTGGGCGACTCCACGCACCCCGCCAGATACACGCCCTTGGTCGGCGTGTCCACGGGCTTGAGTTTCGGGTGCGACTCCATCAGGAAGCCGTCGCTGGTCCGCGAAAGCGTCAGCAACTGCCGCACCAGTTCCGTGTCGCCGCTGGGCACCGCGCCGATGGACAGCACGATCATGTCGTGCTCGTGCTCCTCAATGCGATTGGCCGTTGTGTTCTCCACCACCACCCGCAGGGTCCCTGTGGCGGGGTCGCGGGTTATCTCGCCCGGCAGCCCGCGGATGTACCGCACCCCTGCTGCCTTGCTCCGCTTGTACAGGCCCTCAAATCCCTTGCCAAAGGCGCGGATGTCCATGTAGTACACGGTGAGGTCCACGTCGGGGTAGTGATCCTTCAGCAGGAGCGTGTCTTTGATCGTGTTCATGCAGCAGATATTGGAGCAATACGGGTTGCCCTTCTTCTCCGAGCGCGAGCCGACGCACTGGATGAACGCGATGCGGTGCGGGTGCTTGCCGTCGCTGGGGCGGATCAGGTTCCCTTCGGTCGGGCCACCCGCCGAGATGAGCCGCTCAAACTCCAGGCTCGTGATGACGTCCTCGTAGCGCGTGTAGCCGTACTCGTCCAGTTCCATCGGGTCATACGGCTCCATGCCGGTGGCCACGATGATGGCCCCCACGTTGAGGTCCAGGATTTCGTCGCGCATGTCAAAGTCAATGCACTTCTTCTCGCACTTCTGAATGCACTTGCCGCAGGCGATGGGCACGTCCCCCAGGCACTCTTGCATGTTGATGACATACGCCGACGGCACCGCCTGGGGGAACGGGATGTAGATGGCGCGGCGCGTGGACAGCCCCGCCTCAAACTCGTTCGGGACTACCACCGGGCAGACCTTAGCGCAGTCGCCGCAGGCCGTGCACTCGTCCTCGCGCACGTACCGCGCCTTCTTCCGCACCTTCACCTTAAAGTTGCCCACGTACCCGGAAACATCCTCTATCTTGCTGTAGGCCAGCAATTTGATCTTGGGATGTCGACCGACATCCATCATCTTCGGCCCGAGGATTCATATGGAACAGTCCATGGTGGGATAGGTCTTGTCCAACTGCGCCATAATCCCACCGATGGACGGCTTCCTTTCTACGAGATAGACCTGATGTCCGGCGTCGGCCAGGTCCAGTGCCGCCTGGATGCCCGCCACGCCGCCGCCGATGACCAGCGCCGCATCGGTAACGGGGATGTGCTCCTCGTCCTGCGGGTAGAGCCATCGCGCCCGCGCCACGGCGGCCTTCACGATGTCCTTCGCCTTCTCGGTTGCCAACTGCGGCTCGCGGAAGTGCACCCAGGAGCAATGCTCACGGATGTTCGCCATCTCCAGCAGGTAGGGGTTCAGGCCCACCGACTGGATGCAGGCGCGGAAGGTCGGCTCGTGCAGGCGCGGCGAGCACGAGGCCACCACCACGCGGTTCAGGCCGTGCTCCACCACCAGGCGCTTGATCTCCTGCTGGCCTGGGTCCGAGCAGGTGTACTTGTTCCGCGCCGCGACGACCACATCGCCCAGCGTCGCGGCGAACGCCCGCACCTGCTCTGTGTCCACGCTCCCCGCGATGTTCGTGCCGCAGTCGCACACGAACACCCCTATACGCAGTTCCTCTCTCGGCATGTGCGTCTCCTTATGACTATGAGCGGCTACTCCGGCCTTTTGTCGCCTCGGCGTGCCCTACGGTGAAAACGCCGGAGTCCTTGTTATGTCAACCAACGCACCAGCCCGCCGATGAGCAGGCAGACCGACGCGAACAGTTCCAGCGCGAAGTGCACCTTGAACGTGTTGAGTGTCAGTTCGTTGATGCCGTCGCCCTCGTACCCGCGTGCCGCCATCTTGCGGAAGTTGTCCACCGCCGTCGGCAGCGCAAACGCCAGCGGGATGAGCGCCGCGTACACCGGCACGCCCCACGCCCACGCCGTCGCCATCGCCGCCAGCGAGATGATCAGGTTCACGCGGTAGAGCACCGACGCCCGCTCCGGCCCCAGCACCACCAGCCACGTCCGCTTGCCCGACTGGGCGTCGGTCCGCCGGTCGGCATACTCGTTGGCCAGGATCACGTTCAGTATGGACAGCGCCAGCGCGATGCACAGGGGAACCAGCGCAGGCGAGAAGCGCCCCGCCTGAAGATAGTACCCCGAAATCACCGTCAGCGCGCCCGAACACGTGGCGATGACCAGTTCCCCCATGCTGCGATAGACCAGCATCAGCGGCTTGCCGGTGTAGAACCAACCCGCCAGCGCGCCGAACAGCCCCAGCGGGATAGTCCACGGGCCGGTGTGCAGCAGGAACCGCAGCGACAGGCCCAGCGGTAGCGCCGCCACCAGCAGCCCCACCGCGAAGTATAGCGCCCGCTTGCGGTTCGTGATCTTGTTCTCCACCAGCACGCGGATGCCGCCGGAATAGGCGCTGAACTCCCAGTTGTTCAGGTCCGTCTCGTAGTCAAAGTACGTATTCCCCGCGTTCACGGCCCCAACAATGAGAAAGACCGTTACCGACGACACGATGAAGACCGGCCAGTTGAATTGGCCCGTCTCAAAGTAGGCCAGCACCGCGCCCAGCGTGAACGGCAGCGACGCGGACAGAATGATGAAACGCGCCACCATGATCTCGTAGAAGGCTCGAGCGCTGTCCGGTTCAATCCCATCCAGCCGCTGCCTGTAGTATCGGTGAACTTCCTCAAAGGTCGGCATGTCCCTTTCTCCGAGTTGGACAGGATTAGGCTACGATACGGAACAGGCGAAATGCCTCAAGGATGGCCGACGGCGAACCGTTGTATACGGCCTGCACCTCGGCCATGACGCCATACCCGCAGTTCTCGCAGATGCGCGGGTCCACCAACCGCGCGCCGCACCCCTCCACGACCATGCCGTTGGGATGGGCCAGGTGAATCAGCCAGTGGGTCTTGTTCCACCCCGGCTTCAGCATGAGGCGGAACGCCGTCTCCGAGTTGAGGATGGGGTATCCCTGGCGCTTCAGTGCGATGATGCGCTCCACCGCCGCCGCCCGCTGCGCGTAATCCAGCGTGTGCTCCTCCACGCCCGGGTACGGAATCTGGAAGTTGACCGAGATGCCCTTGATGCGCGGCATCGCCTCCACGATGTTGCGGACATTGGCTTCCAGGTCGTGCACGTTGATCTTGGACAGCGTAATGTTGGCGTACATGTTCGGGTTTTGGCTCTCGGCCACGTTCTTCGCCATGGTGGCGTAACTGCCCTTCCCCCGCACCTGGTCGTGCACCTCGGGGGAGCCGTCCACGCTGATCCACACCAGGTCGCACGGGTTGTCAATCGGCAGAATCGCATTCGTTACGCAGGCCACCTTGTAGAACCGCTTCTTGGCATCCCGCACCAGGTCGTTGAAGCGGTAGTCGCCATCGTGCCACAGGGTCGGCTCGCCGCCCTGCAGGAACAGGATGCGCACGCCGCGATCCAGAAAGGATTGCATCATCTCTTCCAACTGCGCCCGCGTCAGATGTTCGCGGGGAATCTCCGAGCCAACATACGGGCAATGCGCGCAGGCCAGATTGCAGTACGACGTGATGTTGATGCCGCCCACCAGCGGGTCTCGCCTGCCCAGCACACGCGTCCGGACAAAGTAGCGAGCATAGTGGCCCAGTTCGCTGAATTGTACGTTCACCCCAAGTCCTCCGTGAGTATGATGTAGGATGCGATCAACAGCATGACCATCGCGCGACCGCGCCGCTATCTCCGAACGACAGCATCTGCCAGGACGCAGACCAAATCGCGGACAGCCACCCGCCGCCCCGACGCCGAAGCCGGCCCGCTCATCGCGCAGGTGAAGTGAATCTGGCACTTGGGGCAGGCTGTAACCATGACCTCAGCGCTGGCGGCCAAAGCCTCAGCGATGCGCTCGTCCTGGAGCGCCTTCGCCACCTGCCCGCATTGCGTCCACACGCTGGTTCCGCAGCACAGCGCCCGCTCGCGCGCGTGCTCCATCTCCCGCAACTCGGCAGCAGCCTGCAGCACCGCGCGGGGCGCATCGTACTCGCCGGCATGCCGCCCCAGCCGACAGGGGTCGTGGAACGCCATAGGCGGCGCGTCCCTGCGGAACGCGATGGTCCCCTCGGCCACCGCCTGGGCCAGCACCTGCGAGATGTGGAGCAGCTCCACCTTCAGGCCGCACGCTTCGGGGTAGTCCAACTTCAGCGTGCGGTAGCACTCGGCGCAGGATGTAACGATGCGGCGAATCCCCGCCTGGGCGAACAGCGCCGCGTTGAGGCGCGCTAGTTTGCGGAACCCCTCCACATCGCCCGCCCACAGCAGGTCGTGCCCGCAGCACCGCTCGTCGGCCAGCACGCGGGGCGCGATGCCCATGCGGTTGAGCAAGCGCACGGTGCTCTGGGCGATGGCCACACCCTCAAACCCCTGCGCGCGGAACATCACATCGTAGTGCAGCAGGCACCCCACGAAGTACAGAGTGTCCCCATCGTCGGACACCTGCAGGTCGGCCGTGAGCCAATCCAGACGGTTCTGGCGCAAATCCGGCTCCTGCATCAGGCGCATCCAGGCGAAGATCGCGTCGCCGTGGGTGCATGCCCCGGCGTTGCCTGACTCTCTCGCCAGCGCGCGCACGTCGCGGGTGAACTCCGAAAAGCGCACGCCGCCCGGACACAGCGCGCTGCACCGCAGGCACGTGAGGCACTTCCAGACCTCGTCGCCGCCCAACCATGTGCTTGGGTCATCGTTTACCGCGCGCTCCACTAGGCGGCGCGGCGAGAACCCCGCATCCTTGCGGGCCACCGGACACACGGCCGTGCACTTCCCGCAACTCAGGCACAGGTAGGCGCGGTTCTCTCGGAGTGCTGTCTCCAGTGCGTCCATGCTACGCCCTCCGACCGTCCACAAGCCCGCGCGCGAAGGATGCGATCCGTTCGGCGCAGGCGGTGGCGCTCCCCTCCGGAACCGAGTCCACCGCCAGGCGCGTCGGCGCGATGCCGAGCAGGTGCAGCAGATCCGACGCCTGCAGCGCTAGGGCCTGGGCATGTTCCCCGCCCACGCCGAAATGGCAGCGGTCGGGCGTGCATCCCAGCGCCAGGACGCCATCCGCGCCCGCCTGGAATGCCTTGAGAATCAACCCCGTGTGAAGTCGCGCCAGGCAGGGAAGCCGAACAACACGCACCTGCGCATCCAGACCTTGCCGCGCTCGCCCCAGTTCCTCCAGGCCGTGGTACCCCTCCCAGTTACATGCGAAAACCACAATGCGCGGATGGTTGGTGTGTGCGGTCATCTCACTTCCACCCCCGGCACAGGAGTTCCAGCGACAGCGCGATGTCCCGGTCGGAGTACGCGCCCTGCGCCATCGCGCCCGATGGGCACCGCGCGACGCAGAGACCGCACCCCTGGCATCGGCCCGCGATGACCGAGGCCGCCAGCCGCCTGCCCGCATTGCGTATCTCCACGGCGCCGAATGGGCATACCTCTGCGCATGTCCCGCACGCCCGGCACAGCGCCTCGCGCACGCTGGCGCTGCTCCCATCGCGGCGGATGACGCTTCGCCCCAGGAGCGCGCTTACCTTTGCCGCCGTCGCTTCCAACGCTACTCTCGGCGCGCCTGCGCTCACGTGGAAAATGCCTGGAACCCGGCGATCTGGCTCAACGCCCACGAGCACCACAGCACCGCACATGGCCGACATCTCGCCGCGCTCCCCGCCCAGGGTTACGCGGAAGTCGCCCATAGCGCCTTCTACCCGCGCAAGGCTGGCCCCCGGCAACACCTGCACCCCGGCTGGCGTATCTGCATCCCCGGCGACTTCCCGCGTGGCCCACGACGTGGCCAGACCCACGCGCGACAACAATCTCGCCAACTCCCGCGCCGCCCTTCCCTCGCCGACCACCAGCGCCGCCGGCATCACCGGATACTCCGCGAAGGTCATATCGGCCCCGCCCATCCTAGCGCGGGCGACGCCCAGCGCGATCAGGCTTTCCGCCACGGCGTTGGCCTCGTCCGTGCTATCGTACAGCCACGCGCACTGCTCGCGAATGTTCACGAACTCCAGCCATGCGCCGGCCTCGTTCAGCGGCAGCAGTTGGGCCTTGCACCGAAGCCGCTGCGTCGTGCACGCATAGCAGACCTGGTCCAGGGCGCAGCAGGAGCACGCGGCCACCACCACGCGGTTCAGCCCGTGTTGCTCCACCTCATGGGCCAGGCGCGCACCCGCATCGGGCGCGCACGCCTGCTCCACCACCTCGGCCCAGGCCACATCGTGCAGCGTTGCCGCGCGCCGGGCAATCGCCTCCAGCGCCAGACGCTCGGCGATTTGCCCCTGGCAGGCGCACAGCCAGACACCGACGCGGGGTCTTGCCGCCACCGCGCGCCGCCTCCACGTGGCGATAGTCTGGCGAGGCCGCCCCGCCGCAAGCGCCAGCAGTTCCGCCGCGGCCGCCGACGCCCCCACGCGGTCATCCGCCGACACGCGCCGCACCCCCCGCCCGGGCGCAATCGCCAAATCGGGCCGAAGTTCCGCGACAATCACGCCCAACACCGCCAGGTCGCGCTGCTCCTCCACCCAGTCGTGCCGAATCGCGCGCGGCTCGCACACGCGCACGCACGCCAGGCATTCGGAGCACGGGCCGCATGTGAGACAACGGCTCGCTTCGGCCACCGCCTGCTCCGGGTCAAACCCCAGTTCCACCTCCTTGAACGTGGACAGTCGCTCGTCCATCGGTATCGTGGGCACCGGCACGCGCGGGCGTGGCTGGCGCTGAGCGTCCGACAACTCCCGCCGCGCCACCGGCACATCCGCTACGGCCTCGTCCAGCGCCACGCCCCGCAGATAGGCGTCTATCGCCGCTGCCGCGCGCTTGGCCGAGGCAATCGCGTGGATCACCGACACCGGCTGCGTGATGGCATCGCCCGCCGCAAACACGCCAGGCCGGTTGGTCATGTAGGTCCTGCGGTCCACGTCAAACGTGCCCTGCGGCATGATGCGCAACTCATGCCCTTCGCCCAGGAATCCCAGGTCGGGCGACTGCCCGATGGCGGGCACTACCACGTCCACGTCCAGGCGAAACTCGCTGCCCTCAATGGGGATGGGGCGGCGGCGACCCGAAGCATCCGGCTCGCCCAGCCGCATGCGCACGCATTCCAGCCCGGCCACGCGGCCGTCGCGCTCCAGCACGCGCACCGGCGTTACCAGGAACTGGAATGGAACCCCCTCTCGCTCGGCCTCTTCCACCTCTTCGGGGATGGCGGGCATCTCCTCGCGCGAGCGGCGGTACAGCACGGTAACCGACCTGACCCCCAAGCGGCGCAGCGACCGCGACACGTCCATCGCCGTGTTCCCGCCGCCGATGACGGCCACGCGCGTGTCGGCCCCGCGCACTAACACCCGCTCCAGCCCCTGCCGCCACTGCGGGTCGTCCACCTGCTGCGACAAGTTGAGCATCTTGAGCAGCCGCGCGCCGTGAACAACGCCCTCCAGGTGCTCGCCCGGAATGCCCAGTTCTGTGCTGTGGTGTGCACCCACGCCGACGAAGACGGCCTCGTACCCCTGCGCGAACAAGCCGTCAAGGCCGCCATCCTGCAAGCGCACCGGCGAGTTCAGGCGGATTTCCACGCCCAGGGCCTCAACGGCCTCTATCTCCATGCGCAGGATGTCCTTGGGCAGCCGGTAGGGTGGAATGCCGACAGCCAACATGCCACCTGCGACAGGCAGCGCCTCAAAGACGGTTACCCGATACCCGCGCAGCGCCAGTTCTGCCGCGACCGTCAGCCCCGCGGGGCCAGAGCCGATGACCGCCACCCTGCGCCCGCTGCCAACATCGGGAGTCCGCTCCTTGCGGCCCAGGAGCGACGGACGGCGCTCTGCGCGGAGTTCGTAGTCTGCGACGAACCGCTTCAGGGCGCGGGTGGAGACGGCTTCGTCCACCTCGTTGCGGCGGCAATTGGCCTCGCACGGGTGGTCGCACACGCGCCCGCACACCGCGGGGAAGGGAATGGCCTCGCGGATGAGTTCCAGCGCCTCCTCAAACCGCCGCTGGGCGATGAGCGCCACATAGCCCTGCACGTGGATGCCGCCCGGACATGTGTCGGCGCACGGCGCGCGCCCGGCCCGCTCAATCGCGTACACGTCGGGGACAGCGTTCACGGTCCGCCAGATGGCGCGGCGCGTCCCATCCACGGCCACCGGGCACACCTTCTCGCATTCGCCACAGCCCGTGCAGCGGGCCAAATCCACGAAGCGGCTGCGGACCCGGACGGCGGCTCTGTATCC
>JARYMK010000113.1 GCA_029907165.1 Anaerolineae bacterium | reverse complement strand
ACCGCTGAAAACGTTGGAATGA
Organism: Anaerolineae bacterium; assembly: GCA_029907165.1. Taxonomy (GTDB): domain Bacteria; phylum Chloroflexota; class Anaerolineae; order DTLA01; family DTLA01; genus DTLA01. Next base: position 10,141 of record JARYMK010000113.1, on the reverse strand, counting down.
GAAACGAACAGTTCAAAGTGACTCATACCACATTCCACCTTCCATGCAAGCTACTTACTAATCAGCAACACGTTACTTTTTAAACCCTCTCATTCCAAAACGCTAAAGCCGCAGCACACCATCCGCCAACCGGCCGCGGGCCTCCTCCAGCGCCAGTTCCGCCGCGCGAACGGTCAGCTCCGCCGCCTCGATCTCTTTCGTGTCCACCTCTCTCAACAACCGCGCCAGCGCATCCTGCGCCTCCTGATGGGCCTGCGCCGCCCGCGCCACCTCGTTCTGCACGTTTTGGAGCTGCACCGCGCCCTGCTGCCGGATCCGGCTCAGGTACAACTCGGCGTCGTCCAACTGCTGTTGGGCCTGATCCACAAACCAGTAGTCCGGCTCCTGCCCCGATTGATACATCTCCAGCCGGGCATCGTATTTGTGGCGCAGGTCCTCGTACACATCCTGCGCATCCTCCAACTTCTCGTGGCGGATGGGAGCGTCCAACACCGCCGTCAAGTTCAACCGGGCGGCTTGCAGCGCTGCGGCAGCCTGGGCCACGGTGTCGGGGATGTCCTTCGGTTCTGTGTAGCAGCCCGCAATGAAGATGCCGCTTCGGTTGCTGGCGACGGGCGCAAACTCGCCTGTCTCGCCGAATCCGTAGGGGTTCACGTCCAGCCCGATGCGCTGGGCCAATTCGCGGGCCGACTGCGGCGACTCAAGTCCCACAGCGAGCACAACGAGGTCAAACTCTTCTTCTTTCGGCTCGCCAGCCTCGCTGACGTAGTTGAGGGCGATGTGGCCTGTCTTGGGATGCTGCTTGGCCTTGGAGACCATCGCCCGACAGAAACGGATGCCTTCGTGCTGCACGCTGTCCCAGTAGCGGTCGTATCCCTTGCCGAAGGTTCGGATGTCCATGGTGAAGACGGTGATTTCGGCATCGGGCTGGGACTCCAGCGCGGCCCGCGCCTGCTTCGCCGTGTACATGCAGCAGATGGACGAGCAGTATTCGCGCGCCACGGTCTGATCGCGCGAGCCGACGCATTGGATGAAGGCGATGCGCTTGGGCGTCCTGCCGTCGGATGGCCGAACCAGTTTCCCCCTGGTGGAGCCGGGCGGGCTGACCATCCGCTCAAACTGGATGCTGGTAACCACGTTGCTGAGCACGCCGAAGCCGAATTCGCCCTTGCGCCGCGCGTCAAATGGCGCGTAGCCTGGGCTGAGGATGACCGCGCCGACTTCCAGCGTCTCTTCTGCGGCCTGCTCCTCCAGGTTGATGGCACCGGTCGGGCATGCCTCCACGCACTTGCCGCAGCGAATGCAGGCGGCCATGTCAATCACGTAGGCATTGGGCACGGCGCGGGGTGGCGGCGCGTAGATGGCCTTCTGTGGGGCCAGGTCGCCTTCGTGGGGATGCGGGCGCGTGGCCGGGCACACGGCAGCGCAGTCCCCGCACAGGTTACACCGTTCCACGTTGACATAACGCGGGTTGCGGCGAATGCGCGCACGGAAATGCCCGGGCTCGCCATCCAGCGCCAGCAACTCGGCCAGAGGCAGCGGGGTGATGCTCGGATGCAGGCTGCACTCAATGGACGGGCAGTAGGTGGCGTTGGTGGGCGAACTGATGCACAGGCCGCACGAGTCCGTGGGGAAGGTGCGGTCCAGCAGGTGCAGCGAGCCCCCGATGCCGGGCGCTTCATCCAGCAGGTACACGGCGTGGCCGCGCTGGGCGAGCAGCAGCCCGGACTGCATTCCGCTCAGCCCGGCTCCTACGATAAGAACGGCGTTGGAACGCTTGTCAACGGCGGCATCAGCCATGGCGCATCCTCAAGTCGCTCATTCCAGCCCTTTGCGGCGTAGCATGGGCCTGGGATCCACGAGATGCTTTGCGAACCATTTGCTCCGTCCCGGCAGGTCAAGGGCGATGCCCATGAGTTCGGTGATGTACAGCACCGGGACTTTCGGCGATATGCCTTTCTGTCGGCTGTCCAGGTTGGCCTGGCACAGTGGGCACGCGCACACGATGCAGTCGGCCTCGGCGTCGTTCGCCCCCTGGACAATGCGCCCCGACAGGACGGTAACCACGTCGGCCCTGTCCAGCGCCAGCGACGCCCCGCAGCACTCCACGGCATGCGCCCACTGGACCGGCTCTGCGCCCAGGGCCTTCAGGATGCGGTCCATCACGACCGGGTGCTCCGGGTCGTCCCATCGGTTGGTGAGGTCGGGCGGGCGAATCAGCAGGCAGCCGTAGTACGACACGGTGCGCAGTCCGTTGAGCGGCCGCTTGACCTTGGCTGCCAGCGCCTCTGGGGACAGGTCGTTGCCCAGCACGTCCACCAGTGTGCGGGGCCGCGCCGCGCCGATGTACTCGGTCTGGAACTCGGCTTCCATCTCCTTGCGCCACGCGGAGTCCGATCGCATCTTGTGGTCGGCGGCGGCCATGCGGCCGTAGCAGGCGGCGCACGGCATGACGATGTCGGCGCCCACAGCCTGCGCCCGCATGAGGTCGCGGGTGGGCAGCGCCAACGCCAGATGCGGGTCCAGCGAGTGCGCCGACGAAGCCCCGCAGCAGTTCCAGTCCTCTATCTCCACGAGGTCTATGCCCAGGGCCTCGCAGACGGCCTCGGTGGACCATCCGTATTCAATCGCCGTAGAGTGCAGCGTGCATCCTGGATAGTACGAGTATTTCACTCTTGCCCTCGCGGTCGCTTTGCGAACAGTTGCTGGATTTTGGACATGCCCTTGATTCGTTCGGGCAGGATGGGAATCTTGCCCCGCAGGAACATGCGCGCGCCCAGGTCAAGGTCGGTGAACAGGTCGCCGCTCAGAAGTTTGTACAGCGCCAACATGCTCAACTCGTGCACGCGGCCGAAGAGGCGAATGCTGGTCAGGAACTGGCGATGCAGGACCAGCACGCGGCGCTCGGCCGGGGCATAGCCCTCCCGCAGGGCCATCTGCTTGAGCGCGTCCATGACGTGGCCGGCGGCGATCCCATTGGGGCAGCGGGTCCAGCAGGTCTCGCACCCCACGCACATCCAGATGGCCTTGCTCTGCAAGACTTTGTCCTTCTGGCCCAACTGCACCAGTTTCAGGACGTGCGCCGGGCCGTAGTCCATGGCGTAGGCTGTCGGGCAGCCCGCCGTGCACTTCAGGCAATAGTAGCACCGCCGGATGTTCTCATGGCTCAGGGCCTCCACCGTCGGCAGGAACGAGGGGTCCACTCGCTGCGCGTTGCCGGCCGTGGATGCCGCGCTTGTTCTCACCGCACTGGACAGGGATGCCGTCGCGCCGGTCGTCATCTACACCTCCGCCAGGTACGCGTCCATCATCGCCAGCACATGGCTGGGCGTCAGGTTCCGCAGTTTGCACGCCTTGTTCGGGCAGGCCACCACGCAGGCCCCGCACCCCTGGCACAGCGCCTCGTTCACGATGGCCTTGTGCTTCCACGGGTGCATCGCGCGCGCCTGGTAGGGGCACGCGGGGATGCACAACCCGCAACCCGAGCACAGTTCCTCGTCCACGTAGGCGATGGTCGGCTCGGCGACCAATTCCCGCTGCGAGAACAGGGACAGGACTTTGGCCGCGGCGGCACTGGCCTGGGCCACCGTCTCGGGGATGTCCTTGGGCGCTTGGGCCGTGCCGGCCAGGAAGATGCCCGCGGTCAGGCTTTCCACGGGGCGCAGTTTGGGGTGGGCCTCGCTGAAGAAGCCATGCTCGTCGGTGGCGATGCGCAGTCTCTGGGCCAGTTCCACCGCGCCCTCGGCAGGCATGACCGCCGTTGCCAGCACGGCCAGGTCGGCCTGCACTTCAACCGGCTTGCCGGTGAGCGTGTCGGCTCCCCAGGCGATGACCTTGCCATCTTCCTCGTAGAGCCGCGCCACCTTGCCGCGCACGTACAGCACGTCGTGCTCGGTCATGGCCGACTGGACGAATTCCTCGTAGTCGCGCCCCTGCGAGCGGATGTCTATGTAGAACACATACGCCTGGCCGTCGGGCACTCGCTGGCGATACAGCGCCGCCTGTTTGGCCGTGTACATGCAGCAAATCTTGGAGCAGTAGGGCATGTGGTGCTCGGGGTCACGCGATCCGGCGCATTGCACGAACACCACCTGCCGCGGCACCTGGCCATCCGATGGCCGGCGGATTTCGCCGCCTGTCGGGCCATCGGGCGCCAGCATCCGCTCAAAGGTCAGCGCGTCTATGACGTTGGGGTAGCGGCCGCCGCCATACTCGCCGAACTTGGACAGGGGGCGGAGTGAGTGGCCCGTCGCCACGATGACCGCGCCGAAAGTATGCTCGGAGAACGTCGGCTCGCCGCCGTTGTCTCCGCGATGTTTCAGTTTCGCGGTGAAGTTGCCCACGTACCCGCCGAGTTCTTCCACCTCGGTCTCCAAGAAGACCTTGATGCGCGGGTTCTCCTGAACGGCCTGCAACTTGGACTCTAGCAGGTCGCGCGCCGCGTTGAAGTTGACGTACACGCCCGACAGTTTGCCGACGTGCCCGCCCAGTCGGTCCGAGCGTTCCACGAGGACGACAGGGTAGCCGGCGGTGGCGATGTCTATGGCCGCCTGGAGTCCAGCGATGCCGCCGCCGATGACGAGGGCCTTCTTGACCAGCGAGAGGGACAGCGGTATCAGCGACTCGTTGTACTTGACCTTCTCCACGATGGTCTTGATGTGCTCTATCGCCTTGCGGGTGGCGGCCTCTTTGTCGTCCTGGTGCACCCACGAGACCTGTTCGCGGATGTTGGCGATCTCGGTCTGGTAGGGGTTCAGCCCTGCCTGCGCCGACGCCTTGCGGAACGTAACCTCGTGCATGGCCGGGCTACACGCGGCGACCACGACGCCCTCAAGGTTTTGCTCCTTGATGGACTGGCGAATCAGGGATTGGCCCGGGTCCGAGCACATGTACATGTAGTCGGTGGCAAGGACGACGCCCGGGTAATCCTTCAGCGCCTCGGCGACGCGCTTCACGTCCACCGTGCCCGCGATGTTGATGCCGCAGTGGCAAATGAACACGCCAATCCGCTTCATGATGCCTCCGCTCCGACGGGGGTCTCCATGGCCTGGGGGACGCCGCTCCACTGGGCGAACAGCGACAGGACTTTCGCCGCGGCGGCGCTCGCCTGGGCCACGGTCTCGGGGATGTCCTTGGGGCTGGTAACCGCCCCTGCCAGGAACACGCCCGGGCGCGTCGTCTCCACAGGCAGGATGTTGTCATCCAGCGGCAACAGGAACCCGTACTCGTTGGCGGGGATGCCCAGCATCTCGGCGAGGCGCTGCGTCTCGGGATGCGGGACCATGGCCGGGGCCAGCACGACCATGTCCGCCGCGACTTCCACCGACGCCCCGCTCAGCGTGTCCGAACCCCAGACGACTACCTGGTCGCCATCGCGGAATACCCGCGCCACTTTGCCACGGACGTAGATCACACGGTCTTCTTCGGTGGCGCGGTGGTAGAACTCCTCGTACCGCTTGCCCGCCGCGCGCACGTCTATGTAGAACACGTAGGCGGTGCCATCGTGCACCCGGTGCTTGTACAGCATGGCGTGTTTCGCCGTGTACATGCAGCAAATCTTGGAGCAGTAGGGCATGGCGGTTTCCGGCGCGCGCGAGCCTGCGCACTGGATGAACACCACCTGCTTGGGCTCCTTGCCGTCCGAGGGCCGCCGAACCTTGCCCGCCGTGGGGCCCGATGCCGACAGCAACCGCTCAAACGCCAGGCCGTCCACAACGTCGGGTATCTTCCCATACCCGTACTCGCCCAGGTTCTCCAGTCCGTACAGGGTGTACCCTGTGGCGATGATGACCGCGCCGACCTCCACCTGCGTGGTGGTGGCCTGCTGCTCGTAGTCTATGGCGTGGACGGGGCACACCTTCTCGCAGAGGCGGCATTTCCCGCGCGTAAACCAGGTACATGCCTCGCGGTCTATGACCGGCTTGTTGGGCACGGCCTGGGGCGACAGGGTGTAGATGGCCTTGCGCTTGCCCATCGCTCGATCAAACGGCGAGGCGACCTTGGTGGGGCATTTCTCCTGGCACAGGCCGCACCCCGTGCACACGTCCCAGTTGACCGAAGCAGGCTTGCGCTGCACGGTTGCGGTGAAGTGGCCGATTTCGCCCGTGATGGCGATAACCTCCGAGAAGGTCATCAGCCGAATGCGCTCGTGGTGCCCGGCCTCCACCGTGCGCGGCGTGAGGATGCACTGGGCGCAGTCCAGGGTGGGGAAGGTCTCGGACAGTTGGAGCATCCGCCCGCCGATGGAAGGCTCCTTCTCCACCAGCACGACCTCGTAGCCGGAGTTGGCGATGTCCAACGCCGCCTGTATCCCGGCGATACCGGCCCCGATGATGAGAACCCGTGTGATGGGCGCTCTGTCTTCCGCCACGGTGCGTCTCCTAGATCAGCCCTTTCTCGGCCAGAATTGGCCTGGGGTCCACGTAATGCTTGTCCAGGTCAAACGTTGTCGCGTCCAGCCCCAGCGCGATGCCGAGCAATTGCGTGTCGTACAGGACCGGGATGGGCCGGAACCCGCCGTGTTTCATGGCCAGGTCCTGCTGCCATCGGTCCAGGTTGAACTGGCACAGCGGGCAACCGGTTACGATGAGGTCCGCGCCCGCTTTCCTCGCCGAGGCAAGGATGAGGTAGGACATTTCCTTTGTCGTTTCCAAGTCAAAGGCGGCGATGTAGTTGCCGCAACACTCGGCGCGGTGCGGATAGTCGGCCACCTGGGCGCCCAGCGCGCGGATGAAATTCTCCAGTATCTGGGGGTTCTCGTGATCGTCAAACCCCATCTCTTTGGGCGGGCGCAGGAACATGCAGCCGTAGTACGGGGCTACTGACAGGTCGGCCAGGTTCTTCTTGACGGCTTTCGCCAGGTTGTCCCAGCCCACCTCGTCGCGGAGAATCTCCAACAGGTGGAGCACCTGCACGCTGCCCGCGTAGTCGGCCTCAATGAAGAAGTTGACCTTCTCCCGCTTGTCCTCCTCGTTCCGCATGACGAGGTTGGATCGTTTCAAGACGTTGAAGCACGTAGAGCACGCGACGGCCAGTTTGTCGCCCTCCGCCGCCGCGCTAACCAGATTCCGCACCGGCCCCACCAGGTCCAGCAGGTTGTCGCGGCTCAGGGGGAAGGTCGCGCCGCAGCAGTTCCACGTTTTCAGTTCGGCCAACTCTATCCCGAGTGCGGCGAAGGACTGCCTTGCCGCTTGGTCAAACCCCTTTGCCTTGGTGCTGAGAGTGCAGCCGGGATAGTAGGGAATTCTCATGCCCGCACCTCACCGTTGCGCTAGGCTGTGTACTTCCGGAACCCGCTGATGAAAGCCTGCTGGGGGAACTCCGCAAGCGTTTCGGCGGGGAGTTTCTCTATCACGATGCGGTCGCCCTGTTCCAGCATCAGCAGGTCTCGGACCGCCTCCATGATGCGGGACAGGTCCACGCCCTTGGGGCAGCGGGTGTAGCACTGCTGGCACGCCGCGCAGAGCCAGATGGTCTTGGACTTGAGCACCGCCTCATGCTCGCCCAGTTGCAGGAGGCGAATCACCTGGTTGGGGAGGAGGTCCATGGCGAAGGCGGCCGGGCATCCCGCGGAGCACTCGCCGCACTGGTAGCACTTGAGCAGGTCCTGCCCGCTCATCTCCTCCACCTTGCGTATAAAGTCGTTGTGGACCTTCGCGGCCGACAGTTGGATTCGCATGGCGCCTCCGGACTAGTCTGGGATGGCGTACTGGCGCACGCCATCTTCGTAAGCGTCGCCTCCGTAGATGTCGTTGATGACGGTAGCGGGGAAGTCTTCCACTTCAAGTTTCCACAGCGCCTCGGCCCCCAGGTCCTCGTAGGCGATGACTTCGGCTTTCTTCACCGATTTGGCGATGAGCGCGCCCGCGCCGCCTGTAGATGCGAAGTACACGGCGCGGTACTGCCGTATGGCGTCCTTGACGGCCTGGGAGCGGTTGCCCTTGCCGATCATGCCCTTCAGGCCGGCGGCCAGAAGGCGCGGCGTGTAGGGGTCCATGCGGTACGAGGTGGTGGGGCCTGCGGAGCCGATGGGCTGGCCGGGCTTGGCAGGCGCGGGGCCCATGTAATAGATGATCTGCCCCTGGAGTTCCAGCGGGAGCGGCGCGCCCGCGCCCATGGCCTCCACGATTCGCTTGTGGGCGGCGTCGCGCGCCACGTAGATGGTGCCCGAGATGAGCACCTTCTGCCCAGCCCGCAGGCTGGCGACAACGTCATCGGTCAACGGTGTGTGAATCTTCATCGTCCACAGCCCTCCGCTCGTCTACAGAACGATTTCCTTGTGCCGCGCGCTGTGGCACTGGATGTTGACGGCCACGGGCAAACTCGCGATGTGGCACGGCTGGCTCAGCACGTGGACGGCCAGCGCCGTCGTGCGGCCGCCTAGCCCCTGCGGCCCAATGCCGAGTTTGTTGACACGGGTGAGGATGTCGGCCTCCAGCGCGGCGTCTTCCGGGTTCTCGCTGGGCTGGCCGACCTCGCGCAGGAGCGACCGCTTGGCCAGGAGCATGGCCTGCTCGGCCGTCCCGCCGATGCCCACGCCCACGATGATGGGCGGGCAGGGGTTTGCCCCCGCCTTACGGACGGTCTCCACAACGAACTTGATGACACCTTCGCGCCCGTCGGCGGGCTTCAGCATGCCCAGGGCGCTCATGTTCTCGCTGCCGCCGCCCTTGGGGGCTACGGTGAGGCGCAACTTATCGCCCGGCGCGATGCGGACGTGGATGACCGGGGGCGTGTTGTCCTTCGTGTTGATGCGGCTGGAGTACGGGTGAGCAACCACCGACTTGCGCAGGTAACCCTTGATGTAGCCTCGCCGCGTCCCTTCGGCGATGGCCTCGTTGAAATCGCCGCCGACGATGTGCACATCCTGCCCGATGTCCGCGAACACGACGGTGTACCCGCAGTCCTGGCACAGCGGCATCTCGTCCTCGCGGGCGATGCGGGCGTTCTCCAGGATTTCCTGCAGAATCTCGCGCCCCGTCGGCGACTCTTCATGCTCCAGGGCTTTCTGGACGGACTGGAGCACGTCGTCGCCCAGGAAGTAGTTGGATTCCATGCAAAGCCGTTCTACGGCTTCAACGATGGTGTTGTAATGGATTTCTCGCATGTCCCTTTCTCCGTTAGCAGAACGCAAATAAGGCCTGAGAGCGCAGGTATCCCACGTCCTCAGGCCTGTGTTGTCGCGATCCCCCGATTGGCTGAATCTGCGTGTACCGTGTAGATGGATAGCACCTTCGCCAGAGCCCCTTTCGGAGTCGTGCAAGTATTATACTACGCTGGTGGACGGGTGGCAAGTTGAATGCGCGCCTGCGACGGGTTTCGCAATGTTGCGAATGTCTTTGCAAGCCGCCGTTCATGGATAGGCGGCTCGCGGAACCAGACCCCAGCGCGACGGGGGCCAGTAGGACAGCCACGCCCGCCCGATGATGTTGCGGCGCGGGAGCGGCCCCCAGATGCGCGAGTCGCTGCTGGCCGCACGGTTGTCGCCCATCACGAAATATTCGTCTTGCCCCAGTGTGATGTTGACAGGGCGGTACGCCAGGGTCGGCTGACCGTGCACATAGGGCTCTGCGAGCAGATTGCCGTTGATGTACACTTGCCCGCCGGTGATTTCCACCGTCTCGCCGGGAAGCCCGATGATGCGCTTGACAAAATCCTCTTGGGGAGCGCGCGGGTACTCAAATACTACAATATCTCCCCGCTGCGGCTCCGAGAAGTAGTAACTCACGCGCTCCACAAGCACGAACTGGCCGGTCTCCAGCGTGGGCAGCATGCTATCGCCCTGGATGCGGAAGTTCCTCACCACCAACTGCAACAGCAGAAAAAGGACGACTGCCAGGATGATGGTTTCTGCCGTCTCGCGCAGCCACGAGGTACTGCGGTCTGGGGGGGCGGGGTTCGGGGCATCCCCTGGGGACTGGCTCATGTCTTCCATGACGGTCTCTCCAGCGCGAGTTTCCCGCATTGTACTACCGTTTTGCGTCGCGGGCAAGTGCGTCGTGCACCTGCGTCGGCGCGGTGCTGTCGTGCCAGCACCGTCTAGAACCAAATCTCGCCGGGGGCATTGAGCTCCGTGTCAAGTCAAATGATAATGTTACCGAGCGCAGATTGACCGCCAAATGATAATGCTACCGGAAGGTAA
>JARYMK010000112.1 GCA_029907165.1 Anaerolineae bacterium | reverse complement strand
GCGGGAACTCCAGCGCGAAGTGTAGGATGAGGGACGGGAACACCGACGCGAAGAGGACCGAGAGCGCATGAGCCGCCTGTGCCCATGCCCGGGCGTCGCGCACCGCCAGGCTCGTAAACGGCCAGATGGCCGGGACGCTCGCAAGCCAGCGGAAAGCCAATGACGACACCAGGTATCCGGCCACCGTCAGGAGGAAGCCGCCCAGCAAGCGGTTCGCCCAGCGGCTCCGCTGCCGCTCCACCACGAGCACTCCAAGCCCTGCCAACGCCCCGATGGCCACGACAGCGCCCAAACTGTAGAACAGAGACATCCCGTTCCCCCGGTTGTGAATCCGGACACTTGTGTCAGGATTATAGCATCTCCCCACTGCCTACGCCAAAATGCTTAGGCCGCCTCTCCCGAAACACGTACCGCCTACGCCGTATGGCTCACTGCAAATACAGCAGATGTACGATGCTGCCCCACGTGGGCGCGCTATACTCCTCAGTGCAGACTGCCGAGGTGCGGTCTGCTGCAGGAGGGCGGACATGACGGAAGACAGTGTGCTAATCCTCAAGGCCCGGCAAGGCGACATCGCCGCCTTTGAGGCCATCTACAACAAGTACAAGGCCCAGGTTTACCGCACGGCGATGGGGCTAGTGCGCAATGCCGACGTCGCCGACGAAATCGTCCAGGATTGTTTCGTCCGCATCCATGCCAATCTGCACAAGTTGGATGGCGAGCGCGGGCTGGCGCCGTGGCTGCACCGGGTTACCGTCAACCTGTGCTACACCTACCTGGCGCGGAACCGCACGAACACGGACTGCCTGGACGACCTGGCAGAGGCGCTGCCCTGCGGCCCGACATCCAGCCCAGAAGGTCTGACCCTCCGCGCGGAGTTGCAGGCGGCTATTCAGGAAGGGCTAGACCGCCTGGAGTTCGCGCACAAGACCGTGGTCATCCTGTACTACCTCCAGGGGTTCACGGTGGAGGAGATCGCCTACACCCTTCAGTGCCCTGTGGGGACGGTGAAGTCGCGGCTGTTCTACGCCCGCGAGGCGCTGCGGGCGCACCTCGCCCCGTACTACGCGGCCGAGCCGGCGGGGGCGCGCGCGGTCGCTGCGGCGTAGCGGTAGCGACCCTCAATGAGCGCGACCCAAACGATTGCGATATCGTCCTTCCACACCCGCACACCCGATCGCGTCCATTTGCGGCTTGTTGCCCGAAGATGGAGCCGAATCGCACCTAGGATTCGGTTCCGTCTTCGCTGTTGAGCCGCAGGCCGTCCGCATCCTGCACGTGCCACCCTGAGCCGCGCGGCGAAGGCTTCCATCCGCACGGGATGCTCCGTTGTTCCTTCACGCCCTGGGTGCTGGTGCAGGTTGACGGAAGAACTGCGGATTGCACTCACATAGTGCAGATGGTGCACCCCAACGCCGAATGCACGGCCAAAGGTTAGAGTTGCGGGTAACGGCAATTTGGCAACCAGCGCCAACCTGTGTAGAATGCACTATAGAGAGAACGGTGTGCCTCGGCAATCGTCTCTCGGTTTTTGTTAGAGATGGGAAGATGCGTTCTGGATACGCTCCCACGGAGGGCGCGACAGACGCTTTTTCTATTTGCCTCACTAGGTCCAAAAACACTCTTCACGAGGATTGAGAGGGCAAATGGTACAGAAAGCAGTTTTCCTGACCCCTGACGGACTTCGCAAACTGCAAGAAGAACTGGAGTACTACAAGAACGTCCGACGGCCCGAAGTGGCCACCCGTATTCACTCCGCAAAAGAAGAAGGCGACGTAACCGAGAACGCCGAGTACGATGACGCCAAGAACGAGCAGGCTTTCGTGGAGGGCCGCATCCTCACCCTGGAGCAGATGCTGAACAACTACGTGCTCATAGAAGAGGGAGGCACGTCCGACCGCGTAACCATCGGGTCAAAGGTAACGATTGTGGAAGACGGGGAACCCCCTGAGACGTTCCAGATTGTGGGGTCCGCCGAGGCCGACCCTGCCAGTGGCCGCATCTCCAACGAATCGCCGCTGGGCAAGGCGCTGCTCATGCATGGTGTGGGCGAGACGGTGCAGGTGCACACCCCGGGTGGTGTGCGCAATATCCGCATCATCGCCCTGGAATAGCCGCACAGCGGCGAAAGGCGAGCATGACCGAACGACTGACCGATCAAGAACAGTACCGCCGCGAGAAACTGGCCAAGTTGCGCGAGAAGGGTATGGACCCCTATCCGCCGCGAGTGCCCCGCACGCACACCGCCGAGGAAGCCAAGCGCGCCTTTGAGGCCGCTCCCGAAGGCGCCGAAGTGCGCGTAACCGTTGCGGGCCGCTTGATGACCATCCGTGAGATGGGCAAGTCCACCTTCGCGCACATTGAGGACGGCTCCGGGCGGATTCAGATTTACCTGCGGGTGGACCGCCTGGGCGAGGAAGCCTACGACGACTTTCGCAAACTCTACGACATTGGCGATTTCGTGTCCGTGCCGGGCACGCTGTTCCGCACGCGCACCGGCGAAATCACCGTCCTGGCCGATTCCATCGCGCTGGCTGCCAAGACGCTGCGTCCCCTGCCCGACAAGTGGCACGGGCTGAAGGACACCGAACTGCGCCACCGCCAGCGGTATCTGGACTTGCTGGCCAACCCCGAAGTCCGCGAGATTTTCCGCGTTCGGGCGCGGGCCGTGGCGGCGCTGCGGCGCTTCCTGGACGAGCGCGGCTTCCTGGAGGTGGAGACGCCCATCCTGCAGCCCATCTACGGCGGAGCGGCCGCCCGCCCGTTTATCACCCATCACAACCAACTGGATCAGGACCTGTACCTGCGCATCTCCTTTGAACTCTACCTCAAGCGGCTCATCGTGGGCGGCTACGAGCGCGTGTACGAAATCGGGCGCGACTTCCGCAACGAGGGCATCTCGTTCAAGCACAACCCCGAGTTCACGCAATTGGAGTTCTACCAGGCTTACGCGGACTACAACGACGTGATGCGCACTGCCGAGGAGATGGTGGCCTTCGTGGCCCGCGAGGCCATCGGCACAACCAAGATCACGTACCAGGGTCAGGAGATAGACCTCACGCCGCCCTGGCGCAGGATTCGGCTCCGCGACGCCATCTTGGAGGCCACCGGCGTGGACTACGAGGCGTATCCGGATGCCGAGAGCCTGTTCAACGCCATTATCGCCCGGGGGCTGGAGGTGGAGGCCAAGTCCAGCCGCGGCAAACTGATTGACTCGCTCCTCGGTTCCTACGTGGAGCCCGATCTCATCCAGCCCACGTTCCTGATTGATTATCCGATAGACGTATCGCCGCTGGCCAAGAAGAAACCCGGCTCCGAGACGACCGTGGAGCGGTTTGAAGGGTTCGTGGCCGGCATGGAGATTTGCAACGCCTTCTCGGAACTGAACGACCCGCTGGATCAGCGGGAGCGGTTCCTCGCCCAGGGGCGCGATTTCGCCGCCGGCGACGAAGAAGCGCACCAGATGGACGAGGACTTCATCACAGCGCTGAGTTACGGCATGCCGCCCACCGGCGGCTTCGGCATGGGCATTGACCGTCTGACAATGCTGCTGACGGATCAGCCCAACATTCGCGAGGTCATCCTATTCCCGCACATGCGATCTCGCGACCGGGGGAGTGAGTGAGCCACCCTCTGCACGTCGCCATCCTTTGGCACATGCATCAACCAGACTACCTGGACCCGCGGACGGGGGAATACGCGCTCCCGTGGGTGCGTCTGCACGCCGTCAAAGACTATCTCCGCATGGCGGAACTCCAGGCTCAGTATCCCAAAGTCCACGCCACCGTCAATTTTGTCCCCTCGCTGCTTGCGCAGATTGAAGCCTACGCCAGCGGTGCGGCCCAGGACCGCGCCTTGAAACTCAGTAGGGAGACCTCGTGGTCCCGCGAAGACAAGGCGTACATGCTTTCGTTCTTCTTCTGCGTGAACGAGCACAAGGTGATGGCGCGGTCGGCCCGCTATCTGGCGCTGAAGGCGCGGCGCGACGCCACCCGTGGCGACGTGGACGCCTTCTCCGACGCCGACTACCTGGACCTCATCGCGCTGTTCAACCTGGCGTGGATGGACTCGGTGAACCTGGCCCAAGATCCGGAGTTCGTGGCGATTTCGCACAAGGGCGCGGGATACACGCCCGACGACATCCGCATCATCCTGGCAAAGCAGCAGGAGGTCATCGCCGGCATCATCCCGGCCTACAAGGCGCTGGCCGCCCGCGGGCAGGTGGAACTCACTACGTCGCCCTACTACCACCCCATCCTGCCGCTGCTGGTGAACACGGATTCGGCGCGGATTGCGGTCCCCGGCATCGCGCTGCCGAGTCCCGCGCTGGTAGCGCCCGAGGACGCCCGCGAGCAACTCCTGCGCGCCGTCCAATCCCATACGGAGCGCTTCGGCAAGCGCCCGGCGGGGCTGTGGCCGTCGGAGGGGGCTGTGGGGGCGGCGGTCGTCCCCCTGATCGCGGAAGCCGGCTTTGTATGGTTCGCGTCGGATGAGGCCATCCTGGCCCGCAGCCTGGGCGTGCGGATAGAGCGCGATGACGCGGGCCACGTGAAGAACCCGTCCATCCTGTACCAGCCCTACTGGGTGGAGGGCGGGAGCCGACCTGTGGCTGCCATCTTCCGCGACCACGCCCTGTCGGACAGGGTCGGCTTTGTTTATCAGAGCATGGACCCGCAAGCCGCGGTGGATGACATGATCCACCGACTGCACGTGATTCGCGAGCGCCTGGAGCCTGACGGCCTGCCGTACCTCGTGTCCATCATCCTGGACGGCGAGAACGCATGGGAATACTACGAGCAGAACGGCAACCCGTTCCTGCGCACGCTGTATCAGCGACTCAGCGATGACCCGCTGCTACAGCCCGTTACCGTCCGCGAGTACCTGCGCAAGTACCCGCCCCGCGCCCGGATTGACCGCCTGTTCACCGGATCCTGGATCAACGGCAACCTGGACACGTGGATCGGCGAGGAGAAGCACAATCGCGCGTGGGCCTGGCTTGCCCAGACCCGCCAGCGGCTCATTGACTGGCAGACGGCCCACCCCGGCGCGCCGGCGCAACTGCTCGCCGACGCCTGGGAACGCATCTACCAGGCCGAGGGTAGCGACTGGTTCTGGTGGTATTCCAGCCGCAACCGCTCGCCCATGCAGGCGGAGTTTGACCGTCTGTACCGCGCGCGGCTGCTGGACGTGTACTGCATCCTGGGGGAGACGCCGCCGCGCGACTTGGCCGAGTCCGACGCCGCGCCGGGCCGCGCCGACAACGTTATCCCGTTCATCCAGTCAGCCGCCAGCGGTTGGCCCGAAGCCTGGGCATGGGATCGCAGCCTGACGCTGGTGCCCCTGGCCGCGTCGCAGGGGGCTGCCCAGCGCGCGTTCATCCCGGTGCGGCGGCTTCGCTTGCACCGCGACGAGCAGAGCCTGCATCTGCGCCTGGAGACCTATGAGCCGATGGACGATCAGACCATCGTCGTGGAGATTTGGCCCGAAGGTAACGCAAGCAGCCAGCCGTGGTCTGCGCGTATCGCCGGCACGACGGACGCGGGCGGCCTGCGGGTACGCCGGGGCACGCACGACGTGTACGTGGCCATCCCGTTGGCGGCCGCGGGCATCGCCCACTCGCCGACCATAGGCGTGCGCGTCGCCCTGGTGCAGAAGGATGGCGACACGTGGCGAGTGCCGTCTGATGCGCCGGCCATTCTCATGCTGGATTCCGGGCAGGCGTGAAAGAAATCACATGCGGATTATTGACAGTCGTCGCGCCTCTGTGTTAGAATGCCGTCCATTGGGTGGGCTGACACGGCCCACCCGGAAGGGCGCAGTCTCCTGCCCTTCGGACTCCCGATTGATCGCCGGACGGCACCGCGCAGATGCGCGTTGGGGCTTTTGAGCGCAGAGCGCACGCTAGAGAGTTCCACGCGTCGGCACCCGTCGCGGGGCGCTTTGATCTGGCTGATGCGGCCACGCCGCGTTCGTCAATGCGGACCTATGCGCGCTTTCTTTGCGGCCCACCTGGGAAAGCGTCGCTTCACAGAATTAGGAGTGGGCAAACACAACACTCAAGGAGGAGGCAATCGTGTCGGCACTGAGTCCACTAGAACAAGGCATGCTCTTTGGCGTCATCGGTGTAGCCTTTCTGAGCCTGCTCTACGCCTACTGGCTGTGGCGCGATACGGTGCGGCGAGACAAGGGTACCCCCGCCATGCAGCAGGTGTGGAGCGCCATCAAAGTGGGTGCCAACGCCTATCTCTGGCGGCAGTTGCGCACCATGCTGCCCATCCTGGGCGCGCTGGCCGTGGCGCTCTTCTTCAGCGTCTACGTGGTCAAGCCAAGCCACCAGGCCCTGGAGTTGTTCGGCGGGAACGAAGCCGCTGCGAGGTTGGGCATCGGCTTCGGGCGAATGCTGGCCTTCATCGCCGGCGCCACCTTCTCCATCCTAGTCGGCCAACTGGGAATGCGCGTCGCCATTGAGGGGAACATCCGCGTTACCGCCATGGCCGTCAAGGAGAACTACAACGGCGCGCTGACGGTGGCCTACCGTGCCGGGACTTTCACCGGCATGCTGACCGACGGCCTGGGGCTGTTGGGTGGCACCATCATCTTCATGGTCTTCGGCAAAGCGGCTCCCGACGCGCTGCTGGGCTTCGGCTTCGGCGGCACGCTGGTCGCCCTCTTCATGCGAATCGGCGGCGGTATCTACACCAAGGCGGCCGATGTGGGCGCCGACCTGGTGGGCAAGGTGGAGCAGGGCCTGCCAGAGGATGACCCGCGCAACGCAGCCGTGGTCGCCGACCTGGTGGGCGACAACGTGGGCGACTGCGCCGGTATGGCGGCGGACATCTTTGAGTCCTACGAGGTAACCATCGTCTCCACGCTGATCTTGGGGCTTTTCCTGTACGGCATGACCGGCCACATTCAGTGGATTGTGTATCCCCTGATCGTGCGCGCCATCGGCGTCATCTCCTCCATCATCGGCACCTTCACCGTTCCCATCTGGGAGAAGTTCCCGATCAAGTTCCTGCGGGCAAAGGACGCCGAGGAAGCGATGTTCCGCTCCTACGAAGTGTCCTCTATCAACACCGTCATCTGGGCATTCGTCTTCTCCACCCTGTACGCTCAGGAGTGGCAACTGGCCACGCTGAACGCCATCGGCGTGGGCCTGGCGGTGGTGTTCAACCCGCTGACCTCGCTGTTCACCTCGCTGCACAGGAAGCCGGTGCAGGAGATCGCCGAATCCACCAAGACCGGCTCCGCCACGACCATTCTGTCGGGCCTGGCGGTGGGCATGGAGGCCAGCGTGTGGAGCCTGGTTGCCATCGTGGTGGCACTGGCTTCCAGTTACCTGATCTTCCGCAACGAGGGCCTGATCTACACGCTCTACGGCGTGGCGATGGTTGGCATCGGGATGCTCTCGCACACCGGCAACAACGTGGCCATGGACTCCTTCGGCCCGATTTCCGACAACGCCAACGGCATCGGCGAGATGGCGCACGTGGGGCCGAAAGCGTGGAAGATTCTCGCCGAGTTGGATGCGGTGGGCAACACGACGAAGGCGATCACGAAGCAAGTCGCCATTGCGTCGGCTGTGGTGGCTGCCACGTCCCTGTTCTTCTCGTTTGTGGCCGACGCCCTGACGCTGCCCTACGGCGGGCTGGAAAAGATGGGCGTGAGCGAGTTCCTCAAGTTGCTGGACCAGGGCATTCCGGTCTCCACGCTGACGGGGACCATTGGGTTCCTGCTGGGCGGCGCGCTGCCGTTCATCTTCTCCTCGTTCTCGCTGCGGGCTGTAGCGCGCGGGGCCAACCTGGTCGTGGATGAGGTGCGCAAGCAGTTCAAGGTCAAGGGCGTGCTGGAAGGCACAGTTACCCCGGACTACGGGCGGGTGGTGAGCATCACGACGGCCGCCGCGCAGAAGGAACTGATCAGCCTGGTGGCGCTCTCGGTTGCCCTGCCGCTCGTGGTGGGCATCCTCTTTGACGTGAAGTCGCTGGGGGCGTTCCTGGCCGGCGTGATCCTGACAGGGCAGTTGTTGGCGGTCTTCATGGCCATCGCCGGCGGCGCGCTGGACAACGCCAAGAAGTACATTGAAGACGGCCACTTCGGCGGCAAGGGATCGCCCGCCCACAAGTGCGGCGTAGAAGGCGATACCTGCGGCGACCCGCTCAAGGACACGGCCGGGCCGGCCCTCAACCCGATGATCAAGGTGGTGAACCTGATCAGCCTGCTGGCCGCGCCGCTGATCGTGGAGAACCAGGGCAAGCCGGGCATCTACGTGGCGCTGGTCCTCCTGTTCGCCACGGTGGTCTGGGCCATCTGGCAGAGCAAGCGGGACGTGCCCGTGGGCCTGGGCTAGGCCACCAGCCTAACTCCCGAGAACAACAGACGCGAGAGGGGCGCTCCTCTCGCGTCTGTGCGTTTGTGCGGGGAAGCGGCGGGGGCCGGCGAACCCGAGGCGCCGCGCACGGCGGATTCAACCCGCGCCGTCCTCATGCGGGCGATTCGTTGTGGGGTGGGCGCCGGGGCGAAGCCGCCGCGCCGCGAGGTCGAGCACGAAGCGGACGGCTGAACGGTTGGTTTCAGCGGCAGCGGCGGGGCGGGCAAGACGCCTACGCCAAAAAACTACCTGGCTGGCTCGCGGCACATACCTTCAGCGGTGAAGCCGCTGTCCGCCTGCAAACGGTGTTGGCTGGCTTTTTGATTGCAGAACACTGCCTTCTTTTATAAACTCTGTTCCGAAACTTGCGTTTGAATACTTGCTTGTTCAGGCTTTTTGAATGGCAAGAATAGCAACATAGTCCCGATAAATAATCCAACGACAAGCCATATTGCTATCATCGCAATCATGGCTAGATTTGTGGCAACCTCATTGGGCATTGTTGCTGGGTCCATCAGCCCCAGCCATTCAGCCAGTTTCCCGATAGGTAGCACGACGAACTTCATAAGCGGGATAATCATAAATGGGCTCAAGCCTGTGCCGAATAGGGTGCTGAAAAATACTCGTCGCAGGGTGTTGCCATAGCGTTTTCCAACAAGCCCGATTGTTAGACCGATAACGACCCAAACGGTAATCAGTGGCGCAGCCCATCCCTTGATTTCACTCGGAAGCAAAGACTGAGAATAGAGAAGCGCAGAAATCAACATTGCACCTGCGAGAAACGCCGTCATTACTCCTGCAAGAACATGCTTTGAGAACAATAGGGTTTTCATGTCTATCTCCTTGCCGATGAAAGATTTAGCCCGACTTATTCGTAAATTGAGCCTATCTCTATTTTCGGCAATTTCCCCCATGCCCGCAACGGTGGATTGCCCTAGTTTTTGGACATCTAGCCCGCCTGTGGCATTCCCTAGTTTCAAAATCAACTCGATACTGTGAGGTTGGCCCAATTCGCACACTATATACAAGTGATACAAGAGCGATCACGATGCCTACAACTGCAATAGCAAGGTTTACGATTTCAGTGTTATTCATAGTTCTTGCATACGCCTTTTGGCTACGACGGAAGCCGCCCAACGGTTGAGCTGAGGCGCAGCGCCGGATTTGCACAACCGCCACTCTAAACAAGTATACCAGCAAAACCAAAAAGCCGCGATACAACGAGCGCCGAAGGCGCTGTCGCCTCCAGCGAGGGTTAGCCCGCGCCCACACTATTGCATAAGAGTTGCCCAACTTGGGCTTACTCGATCAAACCCACTTGCAAGAACTTGTCCGAGAGTATTTCCACCAAGTACTTAATGCTGGCAAGAGTCGCATCTTCGGGGACTTCAAACGCCACCCATCCTTTTACCTTTTCGCCGGCATTCAGGTCAACCGTTGCAAGTTGTCCATCTCGCCCAGCTAGCTCTGGCTGATAGACAAAGCCGTTGCTGTCAACCAGCGTTGCATACAAGGGATTGACGCCGAGCGTTTCACCGGACACATTGCCTACCACAATTTCAACAGCCACCAACTTGTAGCCCGCTTTTGCCTTATAGAACATACCAGGGGTGGTTGGATCCTCAACGGCAGTGGCTGAAAGAGAATAGCCATATTGCTCAAAAACGTCCCCTAATCCTGCTTCAGGTGAAGGAGGCAATATGGAGAGAGCCTCTGTATTAGGTACATGTCCCTCGGGAGGTGGTGTCAAGCTGGTCTGTAATACTTTGCTGCCAAAAGTCTCAACTGCGTATTTGATGCTCGCGGCGGTTGCCTCTTCTGGCGTCTCAAAAGCTATCCATCCTCTTGCCT
>JARYMK010000111.1 GCA_029907165.1 Anaerolineae bacterium | reverse complement strand
GACGCATACGCCGACGCCGAGGCCTACGGCAACGCCAACGGACACGCCGACGCCCGAGCCAACCGACACGCCCGCGCCTGGGCCGACGTCCACGCCCACGCGCACGCCCACGGCAACCCCGACGGATACGCCTACAGCCACGCCGACGCCGACCTCCGCGCCCGAGACGACGCAGACGCCCGTGGCGCGCCCGACGATGGAGCCGACCGATACGCCCACGCCGCTGCCCACCGCCACACCGACGAAACCGCCGCCGTGGTGGCCTACCTATACGCCTACCCCCACGGCCAGCGCGACCGGCACGCCCACGCCGACGCCAACACATACGCCCACGCGCACCCCCACGGCGACGGCCACTGCCACACCTACACCGCTGCCGTGGTACACGCCGCCCTGGGTGCCCACACCCACGCACACGCCGACGCATACGCCCACGGCCACGCACACGCCGACGCGGATGCCGACAGGGCTGCCTTCGGCCACGCCTACGTGGCCGCCGACGGCCACCTTCACGCCCGCGCCGACGAACACCCTGCCTGCGCCGTCGCCGTCGCCGACGCCGCAATGGAGTGCGACGCCTGGACCGTCCGCGACGCCCACGCGCACCCCCACGGCGACGCCATCGGCCACCCCGTGGCCCACCATGCCGGTCTGGACGCCGACGCCCGCGCCCACCGTCTCGCCGTGGCCATCGGCGACGCCGCTGCCCAGCCCGACGGCTTGGCCCACGTCGCCCGCGCCCAGCGCAAGCCCGACGGCTTGGCCCACGTCGGCCCCGCTGCCCACCGCCACGCCGCTCCCGACGGCCACGCCCATGCCTTTCGGGCGCTACACGGTGCAGCCGGGCGACACGTTGTACTCCATCGCACTGCGCTATGGCACGACGGTGGACGTGCTGGTGGCGCTGAACGGCCTGGCAGACCCATCGTTCATCTACGTGGGGCAAGTCCTGCTGGTGCCGGCGGGTCAGCCGCAGCCGCCCGCCGATACGCAGGTGTACATCGTCCAGCGGGGCGACACGCTGTTCTCCATCGCGTGGCGTTATGGAACGACGGTGGCCGAACTGGCGCGCATCAACAATATTGCCAACCCGTGGTTCATCTACGTGGGTCAGAGCCTGCTCATCCCCGCGAGGGGTGAGCCATCCGCCCGCGTGTACATCGTCCAGCCGGGCGACACGCTCACGTCCATCGCCCTGCGGCACGGCACAACGGTGCAGACGCTCATGCTCCTGAATCGCATCACCAACCCGTGGTGGATATACCCGGGCCAGCGGCTCCTGCTGCCCGAGTCGCAGCCGCGGCCTGGGCGCGTCTACACGGTGCTCCCCGGCGATACACTTTACTCTATCGCCTGGCGCCACGGGACTACGGTGGAGGCCCTAGCGGCTGCCAATGGCATTACCGCCCCATGGGTGATCTACGTCGGACAATTGCTGGTCCTCCCCTAGGTCAGGCGCGTTGAGGGGAAGGGGCTACGGCTCCGGAGCAACGCGCAAAAGGAGGGGTTGCTGAGCAGGCAGCAACCCCTCCGTCTTTCCTGTGGTGCAGAATGCTACGCCGGTTACCGGCCTGATGGCCCGCGCAACTGGGCCCCTAACACGGCGGTCAGGCGCTGGACAATCTTGTTGTGCACCTTCGCCGCCTCGGCGTCGGTGAGCGTCTTCTCATCCGACTGATACGTGAGCGAGTAGGCCAGGCTCCGCTTGCCCGCCGGTATGGATGGCCCCTGGTACACGTCAAATAGCACGACGTTGCGCAGGAGCCTGCCACCCGTCTCGCGAATGACCCGCTCCACCTCCGCGGCGGGGATGTTCTCGTCCACCACGATGGCCATGTCCTGCACCACCGCCGGATACCGCGACACCGGTTGGAACTTCACGGCGGCGGACACGTGGCCCAGCACCGCGTCCAGGTCCATCTCCAGCAGGCACACGCGCTGCTCAGGGAGTTCCCACGCCACGCGCACGGCCGGGTTCAGTTCGCCGAAGATGCCCACGCGCTTGTCGCCGACGATCAGGTTGGCGCAGCGACCCGGGTGGAACGTGGGGTGCGCTGCCGCCTCCACGCGCCAGTCTCCGATGCCCAGCGCGGCCATGAGTGCCTCCACCACGCCCTTGAGGTCAAAGAAGTCCTGATGCTCCGGCTCGGGCGTTAGCCAGGACCGCTCGGTGCGGGGGCCTGTCATCACGATGCCCAGGTGAGTTACCTCGTTGGGCAAGCCTTTGTCGTCCACGGGCAAGTACACCCTCGCCACCTCAAAAAGGTTCACCCGCTCGGTGAAGCGCAGGTTGGCCGCCGTTACCGCCAGCAGGCTGGCGAGGAGCGTGGTCCGCATGGTGGTGCGCTCGGGCGTCATGGGGTTCGCTAGGCGGATGCAGGCGTCGGCGGCCAGGATACACGGCAGCATATCCCGCAGGTGGGGGCCAGGCTCTACGGCACGCACCGACACGTCGCCACGAGATGCAGGCGGCAGCAGGCGGTCCTGGTCCTCGGCCCCGACGAACGAGTAGGTGATCGCCTCGTACAGCCCGCACCCCGCGAGCGCACTTCGCACGCGCCGCGCCAGTTCCAGCGGCGGGTTGTTGCGCTGCGGCGGGAGTTCGTCGCGCAGGCGGGTGGTCGGGATGCGGTCGTAGCCCACCATGCGGGCGATTTCCTCCAGCAGGTCGGCCTCAATCTCCACGTCCAGGCGGTGGAGTGGCACCTTCACGTCTAACCCGTCGGGCGCGGGCGCGCATTCAAACTCCAGGCGCTCCAGCGTGGCCTTGACCTGGTCCGCCGTCATGTCTATGCCGAGGACGCGGCCCACCTGGTTCGGACGCAGGCGGACGGTCCTCTGCACTTGCGGGACGGGGTAGTTATCGGCCACGCCCTGGGCCACCACGCCGCCCGCCAGGGTGCGCATGAGTTCTGCGGCGCGGGTGGCCGCCGGCACCGTCCTGGACGCGGGAATGCCCCGGCTGAATCGGATGGACGCCTCGCTCACGAGTTTCAGCGCCTGGGACGTGCGCCGGTTGTTGATGGCGTGGAAGTTGGCCGACTCAATCAGAACGTTGCGGGTCTGCTCGGTAACCTCGCTCTCCAGGCCGCCCATGACGCCGGCGATGGCCACAGGCCCGCCGCCGTCGGTGATGAGCAGCATCTCGGACGTCAGGTCGCGGTCCACGCCGTCCAGCGTAGTCATACGCTCGCCGGGCTTGGCCGTGCGGACGATGATGGCGGGCGGGCCGCCGGCGCGCCTGGGCCGCAGCAGGTCGTAGTCAAAGGCGTGGAGCGGCTGGCCCCATTCCAGCATGACGTAGTTGGTAACGTCCACGATGTTGTTGATGGGGCGCATCCCCGCCAGAGTCAGGCGGCGCTGCATCCATTTGGGCGACGGGCCAATCTTGACATCGCGCACCAGCAGGGCCGAGTAGCGGTTGCACAGGTCTGGATCCTCTATGAGAATCTCAATTTGCCCGTCAATGGGCGCGCCCTCCGCGAGGGCTACCGGATCGGGCACCCGCGCCCGCTGGCCGGTGAGCGCCGCGACTTCCCGCGCCACGCCGATGATGGACAGGCACCGGGCCAGGTTGGGCGTCAGGTCAATGTCCAGCACCACGTCGCCCAGGTAGTCGGCCAGGGGGACGCCCACAGGCGCGTCGTCCTCCAGCAGGATGATGCCCTCGTGGTCGTCGGAGATGCCCAGTTCCTTCTCGGAGCAGACCATGCCCTCGCTGGGGACGCCGCGAATCTTGGACGGCTTGAGGGTCATGTAGCGCTTTTCCTCGGAGTAGCCATCTATCAGGCGCGCGCCGACGGTGGCGAAGGCGACCTTGTGCCCCTTCTCACCCACGCGGATGTTGGGCGCGCCGGTTACCACCGTCATGGGTGCGCCCCGCCCGTAGTTGACGACGGCCAGCACGAGGCGGTCCGCGTTGGGGTGGGGCTTGACTTCCAAAATCTCGCCCACGAAGATCTTGTCGCGGTCCCATTCGGCCCCGATGCGCTCAATGGCCGCTACTTCCAGGCCGGCCAGGGTCAGGCGCTCGGCCAGTTCCTCCACCGGCAGGGTGATATCCACGTATTCCTTGAGCCAACTCAATGGTACTCTCATGGGTTCGTCTCCCTCATCTCGCTAGAACTGCGCGAGAAAGCGCAGGTCGTCGCTGTAGAAGTAGCGGATGTCGTCAATCCCGTAGCGGAGCATGGCGATGCGGTCGGGCCCCATGCCGAAGGCAAAGCCGGTGAACTGCTCCGGGTCGTAGCCGCCATTGCGGAGCACCTGCGGGTGTACCATGCCCGCGCCCGCGATCTCCACCCAGCCGGTGTGCTTGCAGACGCGGCACCCTGCGCCATCGCACAGCGCGCAACTGACGTCCACCTCCATGCTTGGCTCGGTGAACGGGAAGTAACTGCACCGGAAACGCACCTGTCGGTGCTCCCCGTACAGGCGGCGGGCGAAATCAGTCAGCACGCCCTTCAGGTCGGCCATGGTGATGCGAGGCCCCACCGCCAGACCCTCCACCTGGTGGAACATGGACTCGGAGCGCGCCGTAACGGCCTCGTAGCGGTACACGCGCCCGGGCAAGATGACGCGGATCGGCTCGGGGCAGAACTGGCGCATGGCGCGAATCTGGCCGGGCGACGTGTGAGTGCGCAGCAGGATGCCATCGCGTGTGGTGTAGAACGTGCTCCACATGTCGCGGGCCGGGTGGTCGGGCGGCAGGTTCAGCAACTGGAAGTTGAGTTCGTCGGTCTCCACCTCGGGCGCGTCGTAAACCTGGAACCCCATCTCGGCGAAGATGCTGTAGATTTCGTACAGGATCTGAGTGATGGGGTGCAGGCGGCCGATGGTGGCGGGCCTGCCAGGGAGGGTAACGTCCACCCGCTCGGCCCGGGCGGCGCGCTCCTGCTCCAACGCCAGCACGCGCTGCCGTGCTTCTTCCAGCGCCGCCTCCAGCACCAGGCGCAGTTCGTGGGCGGCCTTGCCCACCACGGGCCGGTCCTCCGGCGGCAGTTGGCCGATGCCCTTGAGCGCAGTGGTAACGAAACTCTTTTTGCCCAGGTACTCGGTGCGCCAGGCGTCCAGCGCGGCGAGACTGTCCACGCCCGCCAGCGCCGCCATCGCGCGCTCTCGGATGTCGCTCAGTTGCTCTAGCATATCCCTCTCCTTGACCGTGTGGTGCGTTTGGTTGTTGCAACAAGGACTCGGCTCGCCCGCCCGCAGGGACACATCGTTGTGCCTCCACGCACTTCACCGCAGAGCACGCAGAATTTGCAGCAATTCACCCTCTGCTCTCGGCGGTCTCGGCGTTCTGTGCGGTGCGAACGTGCGACCGCTCCAAAAAGAAAAGCCGCCGTCCCCCAGGGACGAAGCGGCTACATCGCACTCCGCGGTACCACCCTGTTTGGCTTCAAAAAGCCCTCTCATCACCAGCGGCCCGTCAGGGCTTACTGGCTGCCCGGTAACGGCGGGCGTCCGGAGCGGACTACTGGCCGAATGTCGGCGTTCACCCGTCGGCTCAGGAGCGAACTTCAACGGCGCTGACCCGAGGATGGCTTCCAGTCATCGGCCATCCATCCCTGGCGGGCTCCCCGCCGCCTACTCCTCTCCGTCACAGCCTTTGCGGATGTATCGGATTGTTGCCGTTATTATGCATGGAAATGGGGGTTTGTCAAAATGCCGCCGGGGCGAAGAACTGGAGAGCCCTCGCCCTTTGGGAGAGGGGTAGGGTGAGGGCGTGGCAGCGCCACGAGGCATCTCGCCCACCGAAAGGCTTCGCTTCGCCCCGGATGGCAGGAGGGCGTTGGACTCTCGGTGGCTCGGCACTGGGCGGCTACCGCCCCAATTCAGCCAGCGTGTCCATCACAAAGCAATCTACCGCGTCTTCCACCAGTTCCACCGCTGTAGCGACGGGCTGGATGCCCGCTTGCTGGAGTGTCCGGCGCATGTCGTCATCCATGCGCCGCGCCAGCGCCACCTGGCAGTCGGCCAGCGCCCCAATAGTCTGCGCCAGGTTCCCCGCCGCGTCGGATGGAGCCTCGCGTAGTTCGCTGTGCACGATGTCGCTCTCGCGCACCGTGAGCACGGCGTAGTACGCCGCGCCGCTGAAGGTATCGCGGACGGTCAGCCCGTCGTCGGTGGCGATGGCCACTTTCGCGTTGACTCGGGCATGCTTGTGTTCGTGCTCGTGGCCCATGGTGCGCTCCTCCTGGATGTTGTCAGCGCCTACCCTATGCCGCCCCGCGCGATTTGTCAAATCCTTGCCCGAATCCCTCATCGCGCCGCGGCGGTATTTGGCGCGACACGGGGGAGATGTTATAATCCCGACGCGCAGCAACGTTTGAGGAGGTGTTGTTCTTGCTGACCTATCTGCATATCGCGCAAATCATCATCGCCATCGCGCTCATCGTCGCGGTGCTGTTCCAGGCCCGCGAGTCCGACCTGGGCGGGGTATTCGGTGCTCAGTCTGCCGTGCAGCGCACGCGCCGCGGCGTGGAGAAAGTCCTGTACAACTCCACTATCGCCCTGGCGGTGGCGTTCCTGCTCATCTCCCTGATCATCGTCATGATCTCATAGTCCGCGCCAAACGCGCCTGCCGCCCCTGACCGCACAAGGGAATCCTGGAGAGCGTATGCCGCGCAGTTCCCGTTTGGCCGCACTGCTCACGATCTGCGGGATCGTGCTTATCGGCGTGGTGCTGGCGCGCCAGGTGGTGCACGTGAGCACCGTGCTGGTTCCCGCGGAGGGCGGCACGTACACGGAAGGGGTGGTGGGCGCGCCCCAGTGGCCCAACCCCGTCCTCGCCGCGTTCAACGAGACCGACGAGGACATCGCGCGCCTACTGTTTCGCGGACTCACCCGCGTGGACGAGCGGTCGCGCATCGTGCCCGACCTGGCCGAATCGTGGCAGGTGTCGGGCGACGCCCTGGTGTACACCTTCACCCTCAAAGCGGGCCTGAAGTGGCAGGACGGCGCACCGATCACCGCCGACGATGCGGTGTACACCTTCCAATTGATGCAGTCGCCCGACTTTCCCGGCCCGCCCTACCTGCTGGAACTGTGGAAAGCCGTGCAGGTGGCGAAGGTGGATGCCCTGCGCGTGCAGTTCACCCTGAGCGAGCCGTTCGCGCCGTTCCTGGACTACACCACCATCGGCCTGCTGCCCCAGCACATCCTGGCGGGCACGGCGGCCAAAGACCTGCTGGCCCATCCGTTCAACTCCTCTCCCGTCGGAAATGGCCCGTTCATGCTGGAACGCGCCACGTCCGAGGAGATTGTGCTGCGCCCCAACCCCCTGTCCGACGCGCCGAAGCCCTATCTGGAGCGTCTGGCGCTGCGCCTGTATCCCGACACCGATGCCGTGTTCGCCGCGTACAGCCGGGGCGAAGTGGACGGCATCCGAACCATCCCCGCTGACCGGCTGGACGAGGCCGCAGAGTTGCCCTCGCTGAACCTGTACTCCGCGCCGGTGGCCGAGGCCGCCTGGGTCATCTTCAACACGCAGTCGCCGCCGCTGGATGCGATGCCTGTTCGGCGGGCACTGGCCCTCGCCACCGACCGCAAGCGGCTCATCGCCGACGCGCTGCGGGGGCAGGCGCTGCCGCTGTACGGCCCGCTTCTGCCCACGTCGTGGGCCTACAACCCCGCCGTTGAGGAGGCCGACTACGACGCTGAGCAGGCGCGGACGCTGCTGGCCGACGCCGGCTGGGCCGATACCGATGGCGATGGAATCCGCGATAAAGATGGCAAGGCGCTGGGGGTGGAAATCGCCTGCCTTGACACGCCGCAGGATGTGCGGGTAGCGGAGGCTCTCGCGGCGCAGTGGCAAGAGGTCGGCGCGCGCGTTGCGGTAACGCCGCTGCCGGCCGGCGAACTGGCTAATGATTACCTGCGGCCCCGCGCGTTCCAGGCTGTGCTGTACCACTGGCTGGACATCACGCCCGACCCCGATATGTATCCGTTTTGGCATTCCACGCAGGCCACCGACCCGGGGCAGAACTTCGCCCGGTTCCAGAACCGCGACGCCGACGAGATCATGGAGCAGGCGCGACGGACGCCAGACACTGTCCTGCGCCAGGAGTTGTACGCGCGCCTGCAGGAGATTCTCCGCGACGAAGCGCCTGCGGTGTTCCTGTACCAGCCCGTGTACACCATGGGCGTTCGGGACACGGTGCAGGGGGTAACGCTGGGGCCGGTGCGCAGCGCATCGGATCGGTTCCAGAGCATCGCAGGCTGGTACGTGCAGACGCGGCGGGTCGTGGCGAGCCAGGCGCGGTAGGTCGCGGGATGGTAAAATAAAAAGGATTCGTGAATCGCCTCTGCTGTGCTCCTTCCGCCTTGTCGTCTCGGCTGTGAACACCTCGTGGCGCTTCTTTGCAGTTGAGGCCCGACTGAAGTATAATGCCCATGTCGTTTCGCGGGCAGCAAAGCCCCGCCGCTGGAGGACATGTTGAAGGCGCTCATCACAGGCATATCCGGCTTTGTCGGCAGCCACCTGGCCGAACACCTGCTCCAAACCCGGCCCTGGAAAGTCGCCGGCACTGTGTACGGCCCTACCGAAAATATCGCTCATATCCAAAGCCAACTGGAACTGCACCCGTTGGAACTGTCGGACCTGGACGCGGTGGTGCGGCTCCTGGAGCAGAGCAAGCCCGACTACATTTTCCACCTGGCGGCCCAGCCGGTGGTGCACCTGTCGCGCAAGGACCCGTGGTTCACGCTGTCCAACAACATCCGCGCGCAGTTGAACATCCTGGAGGCCGTGTTGCGCGCGAAGGTCAAGGCCCGCGTGCTGGTCATCGGCTCCAGCGAGGAGTACGGGCTGGTGTACCCCGATGAGGTGCCGGTTCGGGAGACGAACCCCTTCCGCCCCATGAGCCCCTACGCGGTCAGCAAGATCGCGCAGGACATGCTGGGGTTCCAGTACTTCCTGAGCGAGGGGGTGGACGTGGTGCGGGTGCGGCCGTTCAACCACATCGGCCCGCGGCAGGGGCTGGGGTTTGTGGCCCCAGACTTCGCCAAGCAGGTCGCCGAGGCCGAAACGGGTTTGCGCGCGCCCGTCATCAAGGTGGGCAACCTGCGGGCCAAGCGCGATTTCAGCGACGTGCGCGATGTGGTGCGTGCCTACGCGCTCCTCATGGAGAAGGGCGAGTCGGGCGAGGTGTACAACGTCGGTTCGGGCCAAGCCCGCGAGGTACAGGAACTGCTGGACGTGCTGCTGTCGCTGGCGCGGGTGCGGATTCGCGTGGAGCAGGACCCGGAGCGGATGCGCCCGTCGGACATCCCGGCCGTTGTGGCCGACTGCACCCGCCTGCGGGAATGCACCGGCTGGGAGCCGGAGATTCCCTTTGAGCAGAGCCTGCTGGACGTGTTGGAGTATTGGAGACAGAAGGTTATCAGCCGTTAGCTTCTAGCCATTAGCCTTTGGCCTCTGGCCGCGTGCAGAAGGCTAATGGCTAACGGCGCTTACAGGAGGAGTCATGCCAACCGCTTTGATTACCGGAATCACGGGCCAGGATGGGTCGTACCTGGCCGAGTTCCTGCTGGAAAAGGGATACCATGTCGTGGGTATGGTGCGGCGCACCAGCACGGTGAACTTTGACCGCATCAAGCACATCCAGGACAAGATCACCCTCGTCCCGGGCGACCTGCTGGACCAGATGTCGCTGGTGGACCTGCTGCAAGAGTACCGCCCGCAAGAGGTTTACAACCTGGCGGCGCAGTCGTTCGTGCCCACGTCGTGGAAGCAGCCGGTCTTCACGGGCGAGGTTACCGCGCTGGGCGTTACGCGCATGCTGGAGGCCATCCGCATCGTGGACCCCAAGATTCGCTTCTACCAGGCGTCGTCCAGCGAGATGTTCGGCAAAGTGCGCGAAGTGCCGCAGAACGAGAACACGCCCTTCTACCCGCGCAGCCCTTACGGCGTGGCCAAGGTGTACGGCCACTGGATCACGGTCAACTACCGCGAAAGTTACAACCTGCACGCCACGTCGGGCATCCTGTTCAACCACGGGTCGCCACGGCGCGGGCTGGAGTTCGTGGAGCGGAAAGTGGCCCACGGCGTGGCCCGCATCAAGTTGGGCCTGGACAAGGAATTGCGCCTGGGCAACCTGGACGCGCGGCGCGACTGGGGCTTTGCCGGCGACTACGTCCGTGCCATGTGGATGATGCTCCAGCAGGGTGTTCCTCAGGATTTTGTCCTGGCGACTGGTCGCACCCATACCGTGAGGCGCTTCGCTGAGCTTGCTTTTCAGGTGGTCGGT
>JARYMK010000110.1 GCA_029907165.1 Anaerolineae bacterium | reverse complement strand
CGTGGGCCGAACCCCCGCCGCGGGTAGGGGCGTAGCGGGCTACGCCCCCCAGCCCGCAGGGCTTCGCCCTTTCAGCCCGACGGCTTCAGCCTCGGGCGCAGATTACCGCTTCTCCTCGCGGGCGTAGGGCAGGCCCAGCGCCGCGGGCGCGCCCACCCGCTTGCGGATGCCCTCCCACCACGTGATGAGCACCAGCACCACGATGGTGAAGGCATACGGCAGCATGTTCAGGAACGCCGCGGGGATGGTCGTCCCTGCGGCCTGCATTCGGAACTGCACCGCGTTGATGCCGCCGAACAGGATGGCGCCCACGACCGCGCGGACCGGGTCCCACGTGGCGAAGATCACCAGCGCAACGGCGATCCAGCCGCGCCCCGCCGTGAGGCCCTCGGTCCAGCCGGGCGTGTAGGCCAGCGACAGGTGCGCGCCGCCCAGGGCGATGAGCATCCCGCCCACAATGGTGTACAGGTAGCGGATGCCCGCCACGTTCACGCCCATAGCGTCGGCGGTCTGGGGGTTCTCGCCCACCGCCCGCAGGTGCAGGCCGGGCCGCGTGCGGTTCAGGAAGAACCACAGGAGCGGCACGAGGAGATACGTGGCATACGTGAGGATGTCCTGATTGAAAACCGACTTGCCCAGCACCGGAATTTCGGCCAGGCTGGACAACGGGGTGGGCGTGAACTTGGGCCCCACCATGCCTACCAGCGGCGTGCCCTTGGGCCCCAGCCGCTGGCCCAGATAGTTGGCCAGGCCGGTGCCGAAGATGGTCAACGCCAGTCCGCTCACCACCTGCTCGGCGCGCAGGCTCACCGACAGGAAGGCGTGGATGGACGCCATGACCGCGCCCGCCAGCATCGCCACCCCCACGCCCACCCAGACCTGCTTGGTGTGGAAGGCCGCGGCGAAGCCGGTAACCGCGCCCACGATCATGATGCCCTCCACGCCCAGGTTCAGGATACCCGCCCGCTCCGTCAGGATTTCGCCGACCGTGGCGTACAGGAGCGAGGTTCCCGCGCGGATGGTAACCCACAAGATGGATGTGATGAGTGCGATGGTCATGATTCGCCTCCCTCCGCGGGCAAAGTCGGACGGATGGAACGTCTGCGCAGCCCCCAGTCCACGCGCAGGCGGTACTGGTTGAACAGCACGCCGCCGAGCATGAAGAACAGAATGGCTCCCTGGAGCACGAGCGCCACCGCTGCGGGCAGCCGCATGGTGATCTGAATCTGGTCGCCGCCCACCAGCAGGCCGGCCAGAAGAATCCCCACCAGCACCACGCCCCACGGGTTCAGTTGCCC
Organism: Anaerolineae bacterium; assembly: GCA_029907165.1. GTDB lineage: Bacteria > Chloroflexota > Anaerolineae > DTLA01 > DTLA01 > DTLA01. The sequence goes on along the minus strand of JARYMK010000110.1, from coordinate 9,026 downwards.
CATCCACGCCACAATGATGGCGGTGTAGCCGTAGCCGACGGTCAAACCCTTCTGGAGCCGGTGCGAGATGCCGGCCACCTCGCCCACGCCGGCCAGCCCCGCCAGCCCACCGCTCACCAGCATCACCAGCAGGAAGTTGCGCCACAGGCTGATGCCCGCATACCGTGCCGCTCGCGGGTTCTCGCCGATGACGCGCACCTCGTAGCCCCATCGGGTGCGCGTGAGCACAAACCACAGCACCACCGCCGCAACCAGCGCGAAGACCAGGCCCAGATGGACGCGCGTCCCCGGATAGCGCGGCAGCCACCCCTCCACGGGAAAAGGCGCGGTGCCCGGAAAGCCGTACCCCTTCGGGTCGCGCCACGGGCCGTAGAACAGGTACTCAATCCACAGGATGGCGATATAGTTCATCATCAGCGTCGTGATGACTTCGTTGACGCCGACGAACGCGCGCAGGAGCGCCGGGATCAGTCCCCACAGCGCCCCGGCCAGCATTCCGGCCACGATCATCACCGGCAGCAGCCACTTCAGCGGCAGGTTGGGCAGCAGACCGGGCAGGAACAGCGCGACCCATGCCGCCGCGAACCCGCCCATGGCCAGTTGCCCCTCCGCGCCGATGTTCCAGAAACGCATGCGGAAGGCCACTGCCACGCCCAGCCCGCACAGGATCAGGGGAATCGCCTTGACCAGCGTCTCCGAGATGGCGTACTTGCCGCCGAACGCCCCAACGGCCATGGCCTTGTACGTTACGATCGGGTTCGCGCCCGTGGCCAGCAGGATGAGGCCGCCGAACGCCAGCGCCAGGATGAGCGAGATGAGGGGCACCAGGACACCGGCAGCCCTGGAAGGCTTGAGACGGCGTTCCAGTCGGATTCTCATGCGGACCTCCTTTCCGTCTCGGTCGCTGCGGGCTCGCCGGGTTTCACGCCGGCCATCATCAGGCCGATAGCGGCCACGTCGGCGTCCTTGGCGGGCACGATGCCCTGCACCTCGCCTTCGTACAGCACCAGGATTCGGTCGGCGAGTTCCAGGATTTCGTCCAGGTCTTCGCTGATGAGCAGGAGCGCCGCGCCCTGCTTGCGCTGCTCCAGCAACAGGCGGCGCACCGCCTCGGTGGCCCCCACGTCCAGGCCGCGCGTCGGGTGCATGGCAATCATCAGGCGGGGGCTGATGGAAATCTCCCGCGCCAGCAGGGTCTTCTGGAGATTGCCGCCCGAAAGCAGGCGCACCGGCGTCTGCACGCTGGGCGTCGCGATGTTGAACTGCTCCACCAGCCGCCGCGCGAACCGCCCGATGGCCCCGCCATTCAGGAACGGCCCCGCCGAGATGGGGCGCTCCTTGTAGGTCTTCATGATGACGTTGTCGGACACCGGCAGGTTGGGCACGAGGCCCATGCCCAGGCGGTCTTCGGGGACATGGCCCACCTTCTCGCCGATGATCTTGCGCGGCGAGCAGTTGGTTACGTCGCACTCCAGGACGGTAACCGTGCCGGCGGTGGCCTTGCGCAGGCCCGTCAGCACTTCGGCCAGTTCGCGCTGACCGTTGCCGGCGACGCCCGCCACGCCCAGGATTTCGCCCTCGCGGATGGTGAACGACACGTTCTTGAGGGCGGGCAGGCCCTTGTCGTTTTTGGCGCACAGGCCCGAGACCTCCAGCACCACCTCGCCGGGCTGCCGCTCCTCCTTCTCCACGCGGAACAGCACTTCGCGCCCGACCATCATCTTCGCCAGTTCCGAGGGCGAGGTCTCGGCCTTGTTGACCGTCGCCACGACCTTGCCGCCGCGCAGGACCGTGATGCGGTCCGAGATGACCATCACCTCCTCCAGTTTGTGGCTGATGAAGATGACGGTCTTGCCTTCGGTGGTCATCTTGCGTAGGGTGGCGAACAGGTCTTCCACCTCCTGGGGCGTCAGCACCGCCGTCGGCTCGTCCAGGATGAGGATGCGCGCGCCGCGGTACAGCATCTTGAGGATTTCCACGCGCTGCTGCTCGCCGACGGACAGTTGCCAGATGCGCGCGCGGGGGTCCACGTGCAGGCCATACTGCGCCGACAGTTGCTCCACCTCCCGCTCAATCTGGCGCAGGTTCAGGATGAAGCGCGGCTTGCGGAGGCCCAGCACCATGTTCTCGGCAACGGTGTGCATCTCCACCAGCATGAAGTGCTGGTGCACCATGCCGATGCCGTGGGCGATGGCGTCGCGCGGCGAACGCAGCACAACCGGCTTGCCAAACAGGTGAATCTCGCCCTCGTCCGGCATGTACAGGCCGCTGAGGATGTTCATAAGGGTGCTCTTGCCCGCGCCGTTCTCGCCCAGCAGGCTGTGCACCTCTCCCGGCAGCGCCTCAAAATCCACGTGGTCGTTGGCGACGACGCCGGGGAAGCGTTTGACGATGCCGATCATGCGGACAGCGGGTGTGGTCGGATGCTCTGTCATCGTCCTCCCTCTGTGTTGGTGATTGCCCACAAACCCGTAGGGGCGAACCTTGTCTCCGCCCTTGCCAGTGCGGCCGTAACCGCAGCGAAGGGCCTGGGGTGCTCGTGAATACCAAAGAATCTTGCTGCCAGTACAAATCTCCCCTTGACAAACGCTGATTCATATAGTATAATATTCTTGAACCACTGAAAGCGCGAATGCGTCGTAGGTGGTGGTCAAGAGGCGATTGTCATAGTCGCCTCTTCTTTTGTGCGCTACGCTCCTGGATGGTATTTGATCCCATACGGATCCTTGCGGGCTGCGTCCAAATTGAGACGCGGCTTTAATGCATCCATCCACTGCTCTACAGTAGACCCCGAGACAAGCCCTTGCAACCGTCGCGGGTAAGAAGCGACACCCGTCGCGTTGACAGCATGCAGATACACTACGTAGGACACTAAGTCTGCCAACTGGATGAAATACGATTCCTTTGAATCTTTTGGAAGAGGATCCTCTATCATCGTGGTGATCTCTTGCTGACGATAAGTTCCAGGTCTAGTCTTGGAAGGGATGGGGTTGAACCGCCGAAGCCGACGGGTGGTTTTCCGCATTTTCCCGACCCTACCTGAATCGGTGATCATCAGGAACTTTTCCTCGTCGGGCGTTGGTGCGTGCCGCAGGTCGTTTTCCAAGCGTTGGACCGAAAACGTCAGAGCCTTGTCTAAAACGTCGTAGTCCTTCTTGCGGATCCTGTCTTTGACAATGACCACATTGATGATTCGTAGATCCAGTGAACCGATGAAGCGGCAGAAGTGCCCCACACTCTCAACACGCTGGCTATCCGGAATGCGGAAGGTACAGTAGGGATTCTTGTTGAGCAGAAACTCCCTTGCATGCATTTCTATCCTCACGGGGAGGCCATACTTGGCTTTCATCTCTCTGCGGAACTCCGCGATGGTATTGAAAGCCTGTTGCCAGTTCTGATGTTCCAAGTAGATGGCGGTGAGCACAAACAACGGCGAGGAATAGTCGGGAAATCCATCATCTCCCGACTCATCGTAGTACGCGATGTACATGCGACCACACCCTCCAGGCAAAACGACGTGCGCGTGGGCAGTGATTGGACACCTTCTGCTCCCTCTCAGCATGACAGCATGCCACCCGTAGGGGCGAACCTTGTGTTCGCCCCCACCTGCGCGTTCTTCGCTCCGCCTTCTGTACGGGCGACCGGCGGGTCGCCCGTACCACGTGCCGATGTGCTCTGCCCGCATAACGCGCCGGGATGCTTCGCTCAGCATGACAGACCTCACCCCCTCAATCCCCCTCTCCACGCGGCGGAGAGGGGGAGGCCGAAGGCGGAGGCGAGGTTCCCCGCGCCCTCTTCGTGCGGAGTCCAGCAAATGCCTTTCATGACAGGGCAGATGTGCGAGAGGTTCTGGCGAGTCCCCCCGCCAGAACCTCTCCACCCCAGGCACGGAGCCTATTTCGGGATGGTACCCTCCACCCCCTCAACCAGCCAGTCAAACGCGAGTTTCTCCGGGTCGGTCATGGTAACGCCCGCCGCGACGCGCTCCTTGCCCGTGTTGTCCTTGATGGGGCCTACGAAGACGTCAAACGTGCCCGCGATGATCTCGGCCTTTTTGGCCTCCACCAGCGCCTTCACGTCGTCGGGCACCATGGGGCCGTAGGGGGCCATCGTCAGCAGGCCCTCCTTCATGCCCCACCAGATGGCCTCGCTCTTCCACGTCCCGTTGCGGACATCCTCGGCAATCTTCTTGTACAAAATGCCCCAGTTCCAGATGGGGGCGGTGAGCAGGGCCTTGGGGGCCACATCGGGCAGGTAGGTGTTGTAGCCCACGGCGTAGAGGCCGCGCTCCTGGGCCAACTTGTCAGCCTCGGTGGAGTCGCTCTCGCGGGCGATGACGTCGCAGCCGGCGTCGGCCAGGGCGGTCGCCGCCTCGCGCTCCTTCACGGGGTCAACCCACGTGAAGATCCACACCGGCTTGACCGTTACCTTCGGGTTCACCGACCGCGCGCCCAGCGCGAAGGCGTTCATGTTCCGCACGACTTCGGGAATAGGATAGGGGGCGATGTAGCCGAGTTTGTTGTTCTTGGTCATCTTGCCCGCCACCATGCCCGCCAGGTACCAGCCCTGGTAGCCGCGCCCGTCATAGGTGCCCACGTTGGCCGCGGTCTTGTAGCCGGTGCAGTGCTCAAAGATGACCTTCGGGAACTCCTGCGCCACCTCTATCACCGAATCCATGTAGCCAAACGAGGTGGCGAAGATGAGGTCGTACCCCTTCTGGGCATAGTCGCGGATGATGCGGGTGGAATCCGGGCCTTCGCTCACCAGTTCGCTGAAGGCGGTCTCCACGTTGGGGACGTTCTTCTCCAGGTACTGGCGGCCCTGGTCATGCGCGTAGGACCAGCCCATGTCCATCTGCGGGCCGACGTACACGAAGGCGACCTTGAGAGGCTTTGCCGCCGCGATGGGAGCAGGCGCGGGTCCCGGCGCCTCGCCGACGACGCCCTCCACGAACCACGTCATCTTGCTCAACAGGTCATCCGCCGTCAGGCTTTGACCCGGCGCCACAACCAGGTTGCCGTTCTGATCCTTGATGGGGCCGGTGAAGATGGTGAAGATGTCCTGCTGGCCGGTCTCGAACTTGGCAACCTCGGCCTCGGCCATGGCCTTCACGTCAGCCGGGACCATCGGTCCGATGGGGGCCAGGTCCACCACGCCGTCCTTCCATCCGCCCCAGTACTGCTCGGTGCTGTACGTGCCCTCCATGACCCGCTTCACGATGTCCACGTACTTGACGCCCCAGTTCCAGATCGGGCTGGTCAGTACGGCCTTCGGGGCCAGCGGGCTCATGTCGGAGTCATAGCCGACGCCGTACACACCGCGCTCCTCGGCGGCCTTCTGCGGTTCGGGAGTGTCCTGGTGCTGGGCGATGACGTCGCAGCCTTGATCCAGCAGGGCGACCGCCGCCTCCTTCTCCTTCACCGGGTCAAACCACGTGTTGGTCCACACCACATGCACGGTGGCCTGCGGGTTCGCCTTCCGCACACCCAGCGTGAAGGCGTTGATGCCGCGGATGACCTCGGGAATCGGGTATGCGGCTACGTACCCGAGTTTGTTCGTCTTGGTCATCTTGCCGGCGATGAGACCCGACACGTAGCGCGGTTCCTCAATCTTGCCGAACACGGTGCTGACGTTCGGAGCGGTCTTGTACCCCGATATGTGCACGAACCAGGTCTTCGGGAACTCCTGCGCGACGGTGATGGTCGGGTCCATGAACCCGAAACTGGTGGTGATGATGAGATTGTACCCTTTCTGGGCAAAGTCGCGGATCACGCGCTCCGCGTCGGGACCTTCAGGGACGTTCTCAATGTAGGCGGTCTCCACCTTGTCGCCGAACGTCTTCTCCACCATGAGGCGGCCCTGGTCATGCGCCCACGTCCACCCCATGTCGCCAATCGGAGCCACGTACACAAAGGCTACTTTGAATTTGGCCGGTGGGGTGGTGGGAACTGCGGTGGGGGCTTTGGTGGGCGGAACAGAGGTGGGCGTAGCCTTGGGGCCGCATGCTGCGAGCACCAGGGAGAGCATCAACAGCAGGCCGACCAGTGAAACGACACGCTTGTTGCGAATCATGTTTCTCCTCCTAGCCATTCGCAAAACTGTGGTTGAGGATACGGATTCCAAACCAGGTGACCCGAAAGACGTCAGTTGCCGCTACACATCACCTCCCCTCCCAACTGCTGTGTATGGCACGCCGTCGTGTGGGCACATCGTTGTATCGGGCGTTTGTTGAGGTAGAGCCGATTGCCAATTCAGTGGAGCCGCGTTCACTATATCACAAGCCGCGAAATCTGTCAACGTGGGCGGTGGGCGAGTTTAGTTCCAAGACCCGTTCGTAACTGTCATTGCGAGAGCGCAGCGCCTGAAGCAACCCTGCCGAACGCCCAAGCCCGCCCCGCTCGCAATGACAGAACCCGAAGGTGTGCGTACAATCGGCCAGCCGAAGACGGACGGAGTCCCAGATGGGGCGATTTTGACGATTTCTGCGGCCCGCGTATAATAAGTTTGTAACGCTCCTCGGTAGCTCAATCGGCAGAGCGGCCGGCTGTTAACCGGTTGGTTGTAGGTTCGAGTCCTGCCCGAGGAGCCTTTTTGTTTGCCCTCGCTTTTGACCGCTGAACTTCCCCACCGACGAGGCAGTATATTGTATTGAGTGTCCTTGCCCTCTATTTGAAGTGAGTCGGGAGGGTTGATATGGCAAGGTTGCTTATTCGCGTCATCGCCCTTGCGTCGGCGGCCCTTCTTCTGTCTGGCTGTGGCGGCCCGTTGCGTAGCCCGCGCGCTTGCTCCGACTGGAGCCGCGGCGTGGCCGTCGGTGCAACCTCATTCAATGCCCCTGTTGCCCTGTACACCGAACCGGATGGCAGAGCTACTCATCTGGCCTGGGGAGAGGTCTCCCCCCAGGGCGACGGCATCCGGTACGTGCAGTTGGACGCCCACGCCCGCGTTGTCCACGACCGCATCTTGCCCATCGCCGCCCATTCGCCGCGCCACGTGCGCCTGCTCTCCAACGGCGCGGGCGGGCTGATGCTCCTGTGGCTGGACGGCATCGGCGAGGCGAGGCGAGTCCTTGCGGCGCGGCTGGACCCGTCTGGCGAGCCGTTGGGAGCGCCCGTGGTGGCGTCGGCGGCCGCGCCCGAGGCCGACGGTTTTGCGGCAACGGCCACCGCGGGCGGCACAGATGTGTTCTGGAGCCACGAGAGCGCGGGGGAGGCGCGCGGCATCTACCACGTGCGGCTGGATGCAGCGGGGCAGCCCATCGCCCCGAGCACGCGGCTTGTGCCGGGTGGGATCAGCCCCTTTGCGGCCACCGGCGACGATGGCCGCGTACACCTGGCCTGGATTTACGAGCCGAAATCCGGCGAGGAGCACGTCTTCTACGCGCGCTTTGACCCCGCGACGCGAGAACTGGATCCCCCGTGCGAAGTAGGCACCTTTGTAGGGGGCACCAAGGTCCGCGCCTACGGCCCGGAGATCGCGCTGACCCACTCCCACGCCTACGTGTTCTGGGCATGGGAGCGGCTCGTGAGCCCGATTTACCTGCTGTCGGCGCCAGAGGCAGGCGAGGGCGAGTGCCACTACACGGCCCTGCCGCTGGGTGAGGGTGGGGCGCCGCCTGTGGAACAGGTTCTCCACCTGCCGATTCTGGCGCGGCCTGCCTACACGCCCGCAGCCGGAGACTACGCCTATACCGAACTTGCCCAGCACGTGCGCGACGCCACGCAGTTGGTGCAGGTGTACGGGCCGTTGCCAGGCATTCGGACAACGATGCCCGGGGCAAGTATGCCGCCGCGCTACACGCAATGGGTGGATGTCAACAGCATGGCGGTTTACATGCCTGCGCCTGCGGCCGGGACGCGAGGCGAAGTGGCGTTGGGCGTAACTTTTCTCACGGCCACCAAACGCGCACAACATCTGGTCATAGGCGTGGCGTACCTGGCGGAAGGCGCCCTGAAGGGCTATCAAATCGCGGGACGCTCCAGGAACGAGGCGATTCGCCCCACCCTGGCAGCCGATGAGCGCGGCCACCTGCATCTCGCCTGGCTGGAGCCCGGCGGGGTGCGCCGCTATGTGGTGTATTACGCCAGCACCGCGCCCGAGACGCGGGCAGCTCTGGGCCGCCTGACGCTTCGGGATGTGGGGGACGCGCTGATGCAGGGGCTTTGGCAGGTCGTTCAGGCCGTGAGCCTGTTCCCGATGGCCTTCCTGTCGCTTCTGCTGCCGCTGGTATGGATCGTGGCCTACATGGTCGCCACGGCCGAGGCGAGCCTTCGGTTCCGGGGGCCGCGCATCGCCCTTGCCGTCGCGGTTCTACTCTACCTTCCCACCAAATTCTTCCTGCTCCCGCCCGATATGCTTTCGTTCCCGCCGTTTTGGGACCGACTTTCACCCGGTGCGGCGAACGCGCTCACCATCGGACTGCCCCTCGTTATCCTCTGCGCGGCACTGGGGGTCATGGCGCTATACGTGAGGCGGGCGGAGAGCCGATCGCTCCTGGCGGCGTATCTCATCTTCGGCGTGACGGATGCGTTCCTGACCGTCGCCCTGTATGCGCCGGGGTTCCTGGAGTGAGACCTCTACGCAGCCCAAGGGGTCCTCACCACCCCGCCAACCGCCGACGCCCATGCGCGTCCTAGTACCCTACCACAGGGATTCTTGGATGGTATGTCATTGCAAAGGCGCGCCGCGCCCGAAGCAATCTCCAGGCGCGGGATTGCTTCGCTTCGCTCGCAACGACAACGAGTAATGTGCTCTGTGGTCAAGCGCTAGGCCGTATCCGTGTCCCGCAGGATGCGGTGGATGAGCGGGTAGGGCTCGGGCGGGGCGTCGCTGAACCGGATGGCCTGGCGCAGGCGCAGTTGGGCCTCGCGCAGTTTGTCGGCGGCATTGGCGTGGATGGTCAGTAGCGGCTCGCCCTCTCTGACGTAAGCCCCCACCTTGTGCGCGAACACGATGCCAACCGCATAGTCCACCGGGTCGCCCTTCTTCTGCCGGCCCGCGCCCAGCAACGCCGCGGTGAGTCCAAC
>JARYMK010000010.1 GCA_029907165.1 Anaerolineae bacterium | reverse complement strand
CTTCCAGCCGCGGCACTGCGCCGAGCGCGGTGATCCCCAGCACGCTCTGCACGTCGTCCGGGCTCTTGAGCGTGTCGTCCAGATACTCCAGCAGGAAGGCCGCGCCCGCCGAAAGCAGCAGCCCGATGGCCGCTGCGAGCAGCACCACCAACAGCAACCGCGCGACGGGTTCCAACGCAGATGTGATCGTTTCCGAATTGAGCATCCTATCCTCCCATATCCTCCCATAATACAAATCGGCAGGGAGTGTGCGCCCCCTGCCGATTGTGTGTGTTCTGGTCGGGCAGCGAATGCGCTACCGGTCTCGCTCCACGCTCATCTTCTCTTTGAGGGCTGCCTGGGCCGCGGCGAGGCGCGCCACCGGCACCCGGAACGGTGAGCAGGAGACGTAGTTCAGGCCCGCGCTGTGGCAGAACTCAATGGACGAGGGGTCGCCGCCGTGCTCGCCGCAGATGCCTACTTCCAGTTCGGGCCGGGTCTGGCGACCTTCGGTAACGGCGATGTTGATGAGCCGCCCCACGCCCGGCCGGTCCAGCACCTGGAACGGGTTCTCGGGCAGAATCTTGTCTTCCACGTACTTCAGTAGGAACTTGCCCTCGGCATCGTCGCGTGAGTAGCCGAAGGTGGTCTGCGTCAGGTCGTTGGTGCCGAAGGAGAAGAACTCGGAGTACTGGGCGATCTCGCCGGCGGTGAGCGCCGCGCGCGGAATCTCAATCATCGTGCCAAACTTGTACTCCACGTGCACGCCTTTCTCCTCCATCACCTCCTTGGCGATGGGCTCCAGCATCTCGCGCACGACCTTCAACTCGTTGTAGTGGCCGGTGAGGGGAATCATGACTTCGGGCTTGACCACGACACCCTGCTTGGCCATGTTGCACGCCGCCTCAAAGATGGCGCGCACCTGCATCTTGGTGATGCCCGGGAACGTGATGCCCAGGCGGATGCCGCGCAGCCCCAGCATGGGGTTCATCTCGCGCATCTTCTCCACGGCGTGGAGCATCTTGACCTTCTCGGGGAGAACGGCCTGGATTCCCTTGGCCAGGTCGCCGTTGCCCGCCTTCTTGACCTCCTCCAGCAGTTCCTCGTCCTCACGGCTGGCCTTCTCCAGTTCCAGGAGTTCAGGCTTGTGCCGGGCCATCTGGAGCCGCGTTACATCGCGCAGAAGCCCCTCATAACTAGGCAGGAACTCGTGAAGCGGCGGGTCAATCAGGCGGATGATGACCGGATAGCCGTCCATCGCCTGGAAGATGCCCTCAAAGTCGCCCCGCTGCACCGGCAGGAGTTGATCCAGGTACTTCTGTCGCTCCTCCTCGGACTCGGCGAGGATCATCTTCTGGACGATGGGCAGGCGGTCGGCCTCAAAGAACATGTGCTCGGTGCGGCACAGACCGATGCCCGTGGCGCCGAACTCGCGGGCGCGGCGGGCGTCGCGCGGGTAGTCGGCATTGGCCCACACGCCAAGCCGCCGCACCTCATCGGCCCATTCCAGCAGGGTGGCCAGGTCCTTCTCATCGGCGAAGTTGGCGTCAATGGTCTGCACCTGGCCCTCAAAGACCTCACCGGTGCCGCCGTCAATGGAGATGACGTCGCCTTCCCTGATCACCTTGCCGTTGACGGTGAACTGCTTCGCATCCTCGTTCACGTGGATGGCCTCGCAGCCGGCCACGCACGGCAGGCCCAGCCCACGGGCTACCACCGCCGCATGGCTCGTCGCGCCGCCGCGCTGGGTGAGGATGCCCCTGGACGCCAGCATGCCGTGCACGTCGTCGGGCGACGTTTCGGGGCGCACCAGGATGACGCGCTTGCCCTGCTTGCCCCATTCCTCGGCGGTGTCGGCGTCAAAGGCGGCGAACCCGTAGGCCGCACCCGGCGACGCGTTGAGGCCCTTGGCCAGCAGTCGGCCCGCCTTCTCGGCCTCTTCCTTTGCTTTTACGTCAAAGCGGGGCAGGAGCAACTGGTTGACCTGCGAAGGCTCCACGCGCAGGAGCGCCTCTTCCTTCGTGATGAGGCCCTCGCGCACCATGTCCACGGCGATCTTGACCGCGGCCGCCGCTGTGCGCTTGCCCGCGCGGGTCTGGAGCATCCACAGTTTGCCGCGCTCCACGGTGAACTCCATGTCCTGCATATCGCGGTAGTGCTTTTCCAGTTTCTCCGCGACCTCGGCAAACTGCTGGTACACCTCTGGCATGTCCTGGGCCAGTTGGGCGATCTTCTTTGGGGTGCGGATGCCCGCGACCACGTCCTCGCCCTGGGCGTTCTGCAGATACTCGCCGTACAGGACTTTCTCGCCAGTGGCGGGGTTGCGGGTGAAGGCCACGCCCGTGCCCGAGTCCTCGCCCATGTTGCCGAAGACCATGGTTACGACGTTGACCGCCGTGCCCCAGTCGTGAGGCAACTTGTAGAAGTTGCGGTAGTCCACGGCGCGCTTGCCCATCCACGAGCCGAACACCGCGCCGATGGCCAGTTCCAACTGCTTGTACGGGTCGGTGGGGAACTCCTCGCCGATTTCCTGCTTGTACAACTTCTTGAACTCGACGACGACTTCCTTCATCGCCTCGGCGCCCAGGTCAGTGTCCAGTTGCGCGTCGTGCTTGTGTTTGATTTCTTCCAGTTTTTCCTCAAACTTGCGGCCATCAATGCCCATGACGATGCGGCCAAACATCTGGATGAAGCGGCGGTAGGCATCGTAGGCGAACCGCTCGTTGCGGGTCAAGGCGATGAGGCCCTGCACCGTGTCGGGGTTCAGGCCGAGGTTGAGGACAGTGTCCATCATACCGGGCATGGACACGCGCGCGCCCGAGCGCACGGAGACCAGCAGGGGATTCTTGGGGTCGCCGAACTTCTTGCCGGTGGCCTTCTCCACTTCCTTCATCGCGGCGAGAACCTGCTCCCACATGCCTTCGGGGAACTTCTTGCCCGAAGCGTAGTAGGCGTTGCAGGCCTCGGTGGTGATGGTGAACCCGGGCGGGACAGGAAGCCCCGCGTTGGTCATTTCGGATAGCCCTGCGCCCTTGCCGCCCAGCAAGTTCTTCATGCTGGCGTTGCCTTCGTGGAACATGTAGACCCACTTCTTGGTCATTTCATAAGCCTCCTTCCGAATCTATTGCAATCGCACAAAAGCAGCCGGGGGTGTCCCGCGGCTGCCTGTCTGCCCCTTCGTTGCGGGCCGTGCTCTGCCGGTGTGAGACCGGGAATGTACCGGCTACGGCCTGGGATTCACCAACCCAACATTATACCACCTTTGTCCTGTTTTCCCAAATCGCGTTTTGGTGCTGTCTTCCTGTTTGTGATCAACACGCACACGCTCCGAGCCTCCGCCGGACTTCAGGTATGATGGACTTCCGGAAGTGGGTCGCACCCTGCTGCCAACACGGGTCGCGCCCGAAACTCGCCACCGCCCATTTTACGGAACCGCCCTCTCGCGCTATACTTGTGCCGTATCAGGGAGTGCCTGGGGCAGGAGTCCCGTTCGCATTGGAGATGTACATGTTCAGGCTGCGCGCGATCATCCCTGCATTGCTGGCCGTCCTCGTGGCGGTCTCGGCCTGCAAACCTGCGCCGACCCCGCCCGCGATGCCCACGGCGACCAACGACCCCGCCGAGGTGGTCAGCGCGTTCCTGACCGCCTGGAGCCAGGCGCGCTACTCTGAGATGTACCGCCTCCTGTCGCCCGACGACCAAGTGGCCTATGCCGAGGAGGCCTTCACCAAAGCCTACGCCAACTTCGCCAGCGCAGCCAAACTCACTGCCCTGAACGCTCAGGTTATCTCGCTCCTCGTGGACAAGGATCAGGCGCGGGCGCGGTTTCGCGTGGCCTACCGCAGCCAGGTCGTGGGCGACTTTGAGCGCGAGAACGTCCTGGCGCTGGCCCTGGTGGGGGATGAGTGGCGGGTGCGGTGGTCGCCTGCGGCCATCCTTCCCGAGATGCAGCCAGGGGACACGGTGCACGTCCTCTACCAAACCTCGATCAGGGGGAACATCTACGACCGCGCGGGGCACGCGCTGGCGGCCCAGGCCACCTATGTAACGGTGGGCGTTGTCCCGGCTCATATCCAGGACGAGCGCATCCTGCTGGCCTCGTTGAGCCGCGTCTTCGGGCGGGCGCCCGCCGCGATACAGGACAAGTACAAGAACGCGCCCCGCGGCGATTGGTTCATGCCTGTCGGCGACATCGCGCCCGAACAGGCCCAGGCGTTCTATGACGATCTGCGCGCCGACCCAGGGATAAAAATGCGCGAGACGTTCCGCCGCGCCTACCCTGATGGGCCTCTTTTCGCCCACGTTGTGGGCTATTTGGGACAGATCAGCGAAGACGAACTCAAGACCTGGCACATGAAGGGCTATCAGAGCGGGGACTTCGTCGGAAAGAGCGGCCTGGAAGCCTGGGCCGAGCCGTACCTGGCCGGGCAGCGCGGCGCGCAACTGGTCGTGCTCACGAAGGAAGGACAAGTGCGCGGCATTGTGGCGCAACGCCCCGCCGTGCATTCGCGCAACGTCGTCGTTACCCTCAACACCGCGTTGCAGCAGGCAGCGACCGAGGCGCTCGGCGACCGCACCGGCGCTATCGTGGCGCTGGACCCGCGCGATGGCTCGGTGCTGGCCCTGGTCAGTTACCCCGCCTTTGACCCCAACGATTTCGCCGCGGGCGTGTCGGCCTCGGTGTGGAACGCGCTCACGGGCGACGCCCGCAAGCCCCTGCTCAACCGCACGACGCAGGCCGTGTACCCGGCAGGTTCCATCTTCAAGGTGGTTACGATGGCAGCGGCGCTGGAAAACGCGAGGTTCACCGCCGACAGCACGTTTACGTGCACCGGGGCGTTCTCCGCGTACAACCGCACGTGGAAATGTTACGGTGTGCATGGTACGCTGGATTTGGTGCGCGGGCTGACCCAGTCGTGTGACGTGGTCTTCTACACCCTGGGCAAGGCGCTCTACGAGGCGGACGCCAACGCCCTTTCCAACATGGCCCGCGCCTTCGGCCTGGGTAGAGCCACAGGGATAGACCTGCCTGGCGAGACCACGGGCCTGGTGCCCGATGACGCCTGGAAGCGCCAGGTGCGCGGCGAGGCATGGTACCCTGGCGACGGCATCAACCTCGCCATCGGCCAAGGCGACCTGCTGGTAACCCCGCTCCAGATCGCGACGCTGTACGCCGCCATCGCCAACGGGGGCACGCTGTATCGCCCGCACGTGGTGGCCGAGGTGCCCGCCTGGACCGAGGGCGAGCAGGGCATCGTGATCCAACCGGAAGTCATCGGGCGGCTCCCCCTGTCTGCGGAGCATCTGGCCTCCATACGGCGCGGGCTGGAAGGGGTAACTCAACCGCCGTATGGCACTTCGTGGCGCGTCTTCCAGGGGATGCCCATTACAGTGGCGGGCAAGAGCGGCACCGCCGAGAACATCTTTGAACTGCCGCACTCGTGGTGGGTGGGGTACGCGCCTGCGGACGACCCGCAGATTGTCGTGGCCGCAGTCGTGGAGAACGTGGGCGAGGGCAGCAAGTTTGCCGCGCCCATCGTTCGGCAAGTGATGGAAGCCTGGATGCGGTTGAGGTGAAGCCGTGAGAGCAGATACGCTGCAAACGACGCATGAATTTGACAATGTCGTCATGGCCGAATATGATATTGCGGCGGGCACGGCGGTTCGCGTGCGGCGCGGAGGCGAGGAAATCAGCGTTACCGCGGCCGATGACGTGCCTTTTGGGTGCCTGCTGGCGATTCGGGACATCCCGCGGGGCAGGCCGGTCATCCGCGCGGGCGTGCGGGTTGGCATCGCCGCCGCGCACGTGCGTGCTGGGCAACGGGTGGATCTTCGCTGAGCGCATGGAGGGCGTCTCATGAGAGCCAACATCGGGCTGATGGATATCCTCTTCCCCATGTTTGACCTAGTGTTTGATTTCTGGCCCTTTCTCCTGGTCTCGTCGGTCATCAATGCGCGCAGAAATCTCCTGCGCACGGCGCTTGCCATCTGGGCGTTCCTGGGGCTGATGCGTTTGGTGCTTGTTTTCAACCCCGCTCCCATCATGCAATCGCTGCTCATTCCCGAGCCCCAGAGCACGGGCTGGTTCCTTGTGGTCGGAGCCGGGCTGGGCCTGGTGCAACTGGGCGTGATCGCGCGGAACGTGCTGCGCGCCCCGGGCGGGAAGTTTGGCCGGGTCGCGACGGTGGACGATCTGTTGGCGCTGTCTCCCCGCGAGTTTGAGGAGATGGTCGCCGACCTGTACCGCGCGTATGGACACGACGCGAAGCGCACGGGTTCCCTCGGCGACCATGGGGTGGATGTCCGCGTTCGGGCAGCCAACGGCGAGAAGTGGGTCGTTCAATGCAAGCGCTGGCGCACGCCCGTGGGCGAGCCCGTCGTCCGCGACTTCTACGGGATGATGCAACATGAGAAGGCGGACAAGGGGGCTATCGTCGCCGTCCGCGGTTTCACGCCGCAAGCGCGAGAATGGGCGCGCGGCAAGCCCATCATTCTCTACGATGGGAACGAATTCTTGAGGGCGTGGAAGCGCGCCGTGAAACCGGCGGGTTCCACGAAGACAGCGAGCGCGCCTGCCACGGACGCCGCCCAGCCGTCGCCAACCCCGGCGCTGGCCAGCGACCCGCCGCTGTGTCCGGCATGTGGTGTTCCCATGGTGCTCCGCGTCGCCTCAACGGGGGAGCACCGGGGCAAGCCCTTCTACGGTTGCCCCAATTATCCGCGGTGCCGTGAGATCCAGCCGGTTCCAGATCGCCCGGACACATCCGCCAAGTGAATCCCTATTGGAGAGAGTCCTATGTCTAATCCCACTCGCGTGATTCAATATGGTCTGGGGCCCATCGGAAGCGCCATCGCGCGCCACGTTACCGAGCGCGACGGCCTTGTGCTCGTCGGGGCTGTGGACGTGGACCCGGCCAAGGCGGGCCGCGATGCGGGCGAGGTCATCGGCCTGGGCCGAGAGTTGGGCTTCCCCGTAACCGCTACTCTGGCCGAGACCCTGGCCCGTACCGATGCCGACGCGGCCCTGCACGCCACCAGTTCCTACTTTGACCGATTCAAGCCACAGATTCTGGAACTGTTGGATGCTGGTCTGGATGTGGTGTCCACCGCTGAGGAATTGTCGTTCCCGTGGCTGGCGCACCCGGATGAGGCGCGGGAGATAGACGTGGCGGCCAAGCGCGCGGGCAAGACGGTGCTCGGCACGGGCGTGAACCCGGGCTTCCTCATGGACTCACTGCCGCTGTTCCTCACGGCCATCTGCCAGCGGGTGGATCACATTGAGGTCCGGCGGGCGCAGAACGCCTCGCTGCGGCGCGGGCCGTTCCAGGCCAAGATCGGCGCAGGGCTGACGGTGGACGAGTTCCAGGCGCGCATGGCCGCGGGCCGCATGGGCCACGTGGGCCTGCCAGAGTCCATCGGCATGATTTTCCACACGCTGGGGCGGACGCTGGCACGGTACGAGTCGGCGGTGGAGCCGGTGGTGGCCCAACGGCGCGTGGTTACCGAGTTCTTTGATGTGCCGCCCGGGCGGGTCCTCGGCCTGAAGCAGACGGCGCGCGGGTTTGCTCCCGAGGGCGAGTTCGTGGTGCTGACCTTCCTCGCCGCGCTGGACGCCGAGGAGAACTGCGATACCGTCGTCATCCGAGGGGTACCAGACCTTGAGGTAACGCTGCGAGGCACCAACGGCGACCGGGCTACCGTTGCCATCGCCGTCAACGCGATCAGGCGCGTGCGCGAGGCCGCGCCGGGCCTGGCGACCATGCCGGACCTGCCGCTCATCACCTACGGGTAGTCGAGGCCCGCAGTCGGCAACAGACCTCAATCTGGGAAAACCACAAAGGACATGAAGAGCGAAGCCCTGTGAGACCGACCAGCCCCAGCGGGGCTTGGTCCGTTCGGCGCGGGGGTTGGCCCCGCGCGAGTGCCTGCCCTCGCCCGAGGCTGAAGCCATCGGGCTGAAAGGGCAAAGCCCTGCGGGCTGGCATAGCCCCCAAAGGGGCTTGGTCCGTTCGGCGCGGGGGTTGGCCCCGCGCGAGTGCCTGCCTATAATCGCGCGATCTCGGTCTCCAGCCGCGCCATGGTCTCGGCGATGAGACCCAGTTCCTGGCGGGTCTTGGTCAGGTGGTCGCGCTCGGAGCGGATGAAGCGCGTGTACGGTTCAATGGCCTCTTCCAGTTTGGCGAGGCTCCGGTCCAGTTCTCGGTCAAACTGCCCCGTGAGGGCGGCCATCAGCTTCTCGCGCAGGGCGGCGATCTTGGCGCGCAGTTCGTCCTTGGCCTTGCGGCGGCGGGCCGGAATCACGAACAGGCCCAAAGCCGCCAACGCCGTTGCCGCCACCACGCCCGTTACATCCAACGCGGTTGTGGAGAACACGGCCGTGAGCACCGCGCCTAAGCCGATGGCTCCCACTTCCACCAGCGCCGTAGTCGCCACCGCCGTCCGCACCGAATCGGCCACCTGCTCGGCTTCGGCGCGGCGGTCGTAGGTCTCAATGGTGCGCTGGGTCTCCCTCCACACGGTCTGGAGCAGGCGGTCGCGGTCGTAGTCAAACGTCCCGCCGACCTGGCCCACGATGCGATCCGCGTGGACGGCGCGCCGCTCCGCCAGATGATCCATCACCGCCTGCCACTGCCGCAGGTTCTTCGCCACCAGCCAGTCAATGACCTCAATCACGCGCCGCTCTATGGTCTGGGGCACGTCGCCCACGACCTCCCGCTCAAACTCGGCCTGCAGGCGGCTCTTGTTGATGAGGTCAAAGATGCGGGCCAGCCGTATGGTCTCGTCAAAGTAGGCCATCCCGCGGTTCTCAAACTCGTGCAGGACGTTCTCCACGTCGGCCAGGCGGAAGCGGAAATCGCGCCGCATGTCCTCGCTGTACGCCTGCATCTGGCGGTAGATATCCTCCACAGCCGCGATGTCATCCTTGAGCAACGCCAGGCGGCCGTCAATGGTCCCCAGGGCCGTGGCGATGAGCCGCTGGCCCACCTTGAGAGGGTTGCCGAACTTCAGGCGGATGCGCTCCTTCTCGTCCAGCGTGGCGACGATGTACGTCTCCAGCGCCTCAAAGCGGCTCCGCGTCAGCAGGGCAGCGTCGCCCGCCTGTTTCGCGCGGAAAGCCTGCTTGGCCGAGACGGGGAAGACCTCGGGCGTGAAGCCCAGGAGCGCGCGGGCGTTCTCCGTGATGAAGGTCTCTATCTCTCGCACCTGGCCGTCCGATTCCAGGATGTCTATCTTGTTGAGGATGACGACCACTTTCTTGCCCCAGTTGCGGATGCGTTCCAGGAACGCGCGCTCGCTTTCGGTGAAGGGTCGGTCGGCGGAGGTTACGAACAGCACCATGTCGGCGCGGGGGACGAACTCCTCGGTGATGGCCTCGTGCTCGCGCTGGATGGCGTTGGTGCCGGGCGTGTCCACGATGTTGATTTCCTGCAGCAGGTCCAGCGGCGCGGTGATGACATCCAGCGCCGCGCCCTGGGCCGTCCGGCTGACCTCCGTGCCGTACTTCAGCAGGTTGATGCGCGTGGTCGTGGGGGTTACACCCTCCTCCAGCACGGGCTGGGCCAGCAGGGCGTTGATGAAGGCGCTCTTGCCCGAGTTGAACTCCCCAACCACCACCAGCAGGAACAGTTCGTCCAGCGTGCGGATGGACTGCTCCAGCCTCTCCTGGTCTTTCGCGTCCAGGCCGAAGCGGGCCAGCGCCACCTGAAGGTTGCCGAGCGCCCGGCGCTCCTCGGCCAGGATGCGGGCCTGGGTTTTGTCCAGAATGCGGCGTAGCATGGGACCTCCGATGTGAGTCGTTTCGCCCCGCATACTAGCGGAAGACGCGCCCGGCGTCAAGGACGGGTTTGCCGCAGGGCGGTGTCTCGGTTATCATTCGGCAACACTCAGGGATGCTGGTGGGGCCGATGGAGAGCAAACGCCTGGCGCGCGAGCGCAAGACTGTGGAAGCGATGATCCGAATCTACTGCCGGGGGCAACACGGCACTCGCGCCGGCCTGTGCGCCGAGTGCGGGGAGTTGCTGGCCTACGCCCACGAGCGGCTGGAGAGGTGCCGCTTCGGCGCGGACAAGCCGACGTGCGCCAACTGCCCCGTGCACTGTTACAGGCCCGCCATGCGCGAGCGCATCCGCGCCGTGATGCGCTATGCCGGCCCGCGCATGTCCTACCGCCATCCCGTCCTCACACTGTATCACTTTCTGGATAGCCGCAGGAAGCCGCCGCAAACGGGGAACGACGAGTAGCGAGGCACCCTCATCGGGGCTTCTGTGCCAGGACGAACAGGTGCATCGCGCTGCTGACATCCAGGCTGTCGGGCACAAGCCTGTGCCACTCCACGGCAAGCCCGCACTCCGAAAGCATGGTCAGGTAGGTGGCTGCGTCGTAGTGGCTCCAGTACATTGGTACGCCCATAAGTTCTTCTAAATCCTCCGGTAGGTCGCTGGCACCCAGACACAGCAGCGCCCACCCTTCGGGCTTCAGCAAGCGGCGGAAGTTCTCCAGCAATGGGCGATGGAATTCTCTCGGAATGTGGATGATGGCGTAACTAGGATACGATGGCGTCAAAAGTCCCGTCGGGGAAATCCAGTTGCGTGATGTCTGCGCACACGAACCGCGCCTGGGGCACATTCTGGCGGGCGAGCGCAATCTGCGCCTCTGAGAAGTCCACGCCCGTAACCTCAAACCACTGCGCCAGTGCACGGGTTACGGGCACGCCCGCGCCGCAGCCGGCATCCAGCACCTTCGCGCCCAGCGGCAGCCGTTGCCCCAGTTCCGCCAGAAGCCGCACGTCATCCGAGTCGTCCCGGCGGTTGGCCATGTACTGCGCGGCGATGGCGTTGTAGCCCGCCCTGACAATATCCCCTTTGTCAAATGCCTGGCCTGTTCTTCCCTCTGCGCTCTCGGCGGGCGCTGCGGTGAGCCTCATCTTCCGAACTCCCGCGCCAGCAGCCCCATGCTCAGGTGCAGCACTGTCGGGCGGCCGTGGGGGCACGTGCGCGGGAACTCAGACCGCTCCAACTGCTCCACCAGCGCCCGCATTTCCTCCACGGTCAGCGTCTTGCCCGCCCGCACCGCGCCGTGGCAGGCCACAACCGCCGTTACCCTGTGGCCCTGCACGGGCGGCGGGGGCTCCTGCCCCAGTTCGTTCAGCGTATCCCGCAGCACTGTGGCAACGTCATCCCCCGCGATGGCCGCCGGCACCGCCCGCACCAGGCACGTGTCCTCGCCGAACGGCTCTATCTCAAACCCCAGCGCCGCCAGGTCCCCCAGCGCCTCCTCCAGCGTGCTCATCTGCAGCGGGGTGAGTTCCACCGGCAGGGGCTGGAGCAACTGCTGCGCGGCCGCCTGGGCAGCGGCCTGCTGGGCCATCAGTTGATCGTACATCACCCGCTCGTGGGCCGCGTGCTGGTCAATCAGGTACAGGCCATCGGGGCCTTCGGCGATGATGTACATCTGCGCCAATTGGCCCAGCACGCGCAGCGGCGGAAGTCTGCGGGCGGCGGGATCGGGCCGCTCGGGCACCTGGAACACCGGCGCGCGGACGGCCTCCGTGTCGCCTGTGCGCTGGGCCTCCAGCCCCAACTGGCTCAGCGTGCGGAACCGCTCCGTGTGGGCCTGGGGCTGCGCGGGCTGCGGCATGTGCATCTCGGGCACAGGGGCGTGGGCCACCAGCACCCGGCGCACCGCTCGCTGGGTCTTCGAGAACACCAGCGACGGATTGCGGAACCGGACCTCGCTCTTGGCAGGGTGGACGTTCACATCCACCTCGGCGGGGTCCATTTCCAGCAGGATGACGGCCACGGGGAATCGGCCCTCCGGCAGCATGGTGTGGTACGCCTGGATGACCGCGTAGGCCAGCGAGCGATCTTGCACCCAGCGTCGGTTGACGAACAGCATCAGCCCGTCGCGGTCCGAGCGGGTCAGCGACGGTTCGCTCACGTAGCCGCGCACGCGGACTTTGGCGTCGGGCGACAGACTCGCGTCCTGGGCGGGGTCCACCGGCAGCAAGCGTGCCACGGTGTCCGCCCCGAAGACCTTGGCCAGCACGTCCAGCAGCCTGCCGCTGCCGGGCGACTGGAATGCAAGCCGCCCGTCGCGCACCAGCGAGAAGTGCACGTCCGGAAACGCGATGGCGTATCGCATGACCACGTTGGCGATGTGCGCCGACTCGGTGGCGTCGGCCTTGAGGAACTTGAGGCGTGCGGGGACGTTGTAGAACAGGTTCTCCACGTTTACGGTTGTCCCTCGGGGGCTGGCGCGGCCCTCGCGTTGCACGACCTGCCCGCCCTCCACGCGCAGGAATGTGCCCACCTCGTCCTCCGCCGCCCGCGTCAGCAGCGACACTCGCGCCACTGCCGCGATGCTGGCCAGCGCCTCGCCGCGGAACCCCAGCGTGCGGATGGCGGCCAGGTCCTCCACCGACGCGATCTTGCTGGTGGCGTGGCGGGCGAAGGCCAGTTCGGCCTCGCGGGCAGGGATGCCGCTGCCGTTGTCGGCGACGCGGATGAGCCGACGGCCGCCGTCGCGGGTCTCAATCTGGATGTCGGTGGCGCCCGCGTCCAGCGCGTTCTCCACTAGTTCCTTGACCACAGACGCGGGGCGTTCCACCACCTCTCCGGCGGCGATCTTGTTGGCGATTTCGGGCGGCAACAGACGTATGGGCATGGCGTCGTCCTTCGGGATTTTCTCGCCGCGGAGCACGCAGAGAGCGCAGAGGAAGCCGGAATGTCTCGGCGGTCTCTGCGTCCTCGGCGGTGGACCCCATTTTAGCACAGGCGAGGGCACAGGCAAAGGCGACGTGGCGGCGCGGGAATCGTTTGCGAAGCACCACGTTTGACCGCCCCTGCAGGCGCCGCTACAATGGCGCAGGCAGTCTGGAGGCAGGAGATGCTGAAGAATTGGCGCATGGTGCAGGAATTTGAAGACGCCTTGCTGCGGAGCGAGCCGCCCGACTACTTCCACAATCTGCGGATCGTTGAGGCGCTCCTCGCGGAGGCGCGGGCGCTGGGCGTGCTGCCTCTCCGCGACCCGCTGGACGGGATTGACGTGGACATCCGAGTGGCGGTGGTGACGCGTGTTCACTGCCTTGCTGGAGAAGATCGCACGAGCGCTGAATGATGCAGGTGCAGAGTCCTCAGGAATTCCCCTTACGGTGCGAATGTAGGAGGCTCACATGCGCAAATACGACCTCATCGTCATCGGTTCGGGGGCCGGGATGAACGTGGCGGCCAACGCCGCGGCCCACGGTATGCGCGTCGCCGTCGTGGAGCACGGTCCCTTGGGCGGCACGTGCCTCAACAACGGGTGCATCCCCACCAAAATCCTGCTCTACCCTGCCGACGTCATCCGCGCTCTGGAGGACGCTGCGGACATCGGCGTGCACGGCAGCATCTCCAGGGTGGATTTTGGCCTCATCATGCGGCGGATGCGAACCTACGTGGACGAGGGCCGCGAGGAGATGGAGCGCGCCCTGGCCCATTCCAAGAACCCCCAGATGTACCGCGACACCGGCGAGTTCATCGGCGACTACACGCTCCGCGTCGGCAAGGAGACCATCACCGCACCCAAGATTCTCATCGCGTCGGGCGCCAGGACCCTCGTGCCGCCGGTGGATGGCCTGCGCGAGACCGGCTACCTGGACAACGTGTCCGTGCTGAACCTGCGCGAGCCGCCCGAGAGCCTCATTATCATCGGCGGCGGGTACATCGCCTGCGAGTATGGCCATTTCTTCTCGGCGGTGGGAACGAAGGTTACCATCCTGGGGCGCAACCCGCGCTTGCTCAAGGAAGAGGAGCCGGAGATTTCGGCCATTGTGAAGCGCCGCTTCTCCAAATACGCCGAAATTCACACCAATTTTGAGGTCGTCCGGGTGGGCAGGGCCGACGGCAAGAAGGTGGTAACCGCCCGCGACCGCAGCGACGGCCAGACCTACGACTTCGTGGCCGATGAGATTCTCCTGGCCGTGGGGAGGCAGTCCAACGCCGACCTGCTGAAGCCGGAGAAGACCGGCGTCCAGACCGACAAGGACGGCTGGATCGTGGTCAATGAGTACCTGGAGACGACGAAGCCCGACATCTGGGCGCTGGGCGACGCCATCGGCAAGCACATGTTCCGCCACACGGCGAACTACGAGTCCGAGGCTGTCTGGCACTCCATCGCCACAGGGCACCGCCACCCGGTGGATTTCCACGCCGTCCCGCATGCGGTCTTCGGCTACCCACAGGTGGGGTCGGTGGGCATGACCGAGGCCGAGGCGCTGGCCGCGGGCCGCAAGATTTTGGTGGGCCGCGCCCGCTACACCGACGTAACGAAGGGCTACGCCATGGGCGAGGAAGACAGCCTCGTGAAGGTCGTGGTGGAGCAGGAGACAGGGAAGATTCTGGGGTGCCACATCGTGGGCACGGATGCGGCCATCCTGGTGCAGCAGATCGTGTACCTGATGAACGCCGGCGACCAGTCGTACACGCCCCTGGCCGACTCTCAGGTCATCCACCCGGCGCTCAGTGAGGCGGTCATCGCGGCGTTTGCGCGGCTGGCCCCGCCCGGCCTCAATCACCACGCGCACTGATCGCGGGTATCGGCCCTTTCGGTTGGGCCTTTGGCGCAACTCGGAACCGCGAGCCGCCGCAAACGGACGCGGGAGCAACCTCCCATGCGCGTAGATGCCCGGCTACTGCTGCCCGCAGGGAGAGGGGGAATTCTCTCGCGCGCCCAGCACCTGGTCGGCTGAGAAGACCGGCCCGTCGCGGCACACCAGCAGGCCGTGGTGGTCGCACGACCCGCATACGCCCAGCCCGCACTTCATCATCCGTTCCATGCTGAACTGGACGGGCATCCCCCGCTCGCTGCACAGGCGCGCCAGGCGCTCCAGCATGGCCTCGGGCCCGCAGGCGTACAGCGCGGCGTCGGGGTTCGCGTCCAGCAGGCGCGCGGCCACGTCGGTGGCGAGGCCCTTGTGCCCCAGCGAGCCGTCCTCGGTAGCCGGGTGCACGCTGCAGCCTGCGTCGCGGAACCGGTCCATGAGCACCAGGTCGCAGGCGCGCTTGGCCCCCAGCGCGACGGAGACCTGCACGCCCTCGGCCCGAAGGCGGCGGGCCAGAAACGCCAGCGGCGCAGCGCCGTAGCCCCCGGCCACCAGCACCGCCGGGCGCGCGAGCCGGTCAAACCCCCGCCCGTAAGGCCCGCGGAGCCACAGGCGGTCGCCCACGCGCAAGTGGTGCGCTGCCTCGGTAAACGGCCCCACGCGCGCGATGGTCAGGGTAATCGGCGCGTCGTCCACCAGGCTGAAGGGCTTCTCGTTCACCCGCGGAAGCCAGACCATGACGAACTGCCCCGGCTCGGCCTGGATCGCCCCGTCCAGCGCGAACGTGCGCACCGTCGGCGATTCGTCGCGGATGTCGCGAATGCGGAAGGCGGTGGGCAAGTCAAGCGCCATGGGCCAAGCCTCGCATCTGGGATATGTCCGCGTAGCCGTGTGTCTCCATGAACCCGCGCAGTTCCTCGCGGACGGCGGCGAAAACCTCGGGGCCGCGGTAGTACACCGCCGAGCCGATGCCCACCGCCGTCGCGCCCGCCATGATCATCTCAACGGCGTCGCGCCCGCTCATTATGCCGCCGATACCGATGATGGGCACCCGCACCGCGCGCGACACGTCGTAGACGCAGCGCACGGCGATGGGGCGGATGGCGGGGCCGGACACGCCGCCCGTTCGGTTGGCCAGGATGGGCTTGCCGCTGTCCGTGTCTATGACCATCCCCGGCCCCAGGGTGTTGATGGCCGCGATAGCGTCGGCTCCTTCGGCCTCCACCGCGCGGGCAATGGCGGCGATGTCGGGCACATTGGGCGACAGTTTCACGATAATGGGGAGCGACACCGCGCGCCGCACGGCAGCCGTAACGGCGGCGGCGTCCCGCGCGTCGGCAGCGAATGGGCGTCCGAACTCGGCCTCCACGTTCGGGCACGAGATGTTGACCTCAATGAAGTCCGGCGCAGCCTCGGCCACCTTACGGGCCACCTCGCCGAACCCTTGCACCGTCTCGGCGAAGATGCTGGCGACGAGCGGCACACCCAGCGGGGCGAGCCGGGCCTTGGCGTCGCGCAGGATGCGTACCTCCTCGTCCGCACCTGGGTTGCTCAACCCCACCGCGTTGATGAGGCCGTGGCCCCAGTCCAGCACCGTCGGGTTGGGATGGCCCGTGCGGGGGGTCGGGCCGCAGGACTTGGACGTAACCGCGCCCGCGCCGCACCGCGCCACGCGCTCCAGCAACTCGGCGCTGGTGCCCAGGATGCCCGACGCCAGCACCAGCGGATTGGCGAGGCGGACGCCGCACAGGGAAACCGACAGGTCGGGCGCGGTCATGACCGGTCTGCCTCCAGGTAGGCCAGCACCTGCGCCCGCTGCTCGGCGGTGATGCGCCCGTGCTTGGCCAGGATGTCCAGGAGTTCGGTCAGGCGGAAGGCGCTGTGCAGGGTATAGCCGGCCCGCGCCAGGTCAGCGGCGGCCCCTTGCTCGCGGTCTATGAGCACCACCATGTCGGAGATGTGCACGCCTTCGGCTTCCAGAGCCTGGGCCACTTCTATCTTGCTGGCCCCTGTCGTCGCCAGGTCATCCAGCACGACGACGGTTTCGCCCGGCTCGTACAGCCCCTCTATGGAGCGGCGCGTGCCGTATTCCTTGACCTCGCGCCGCGGGTACACCATCGGCTTGCCCGTGAGGAGCGACACCGCCGTGCCGATGGGCATCGCGGCGTAGGGGATGGCCGCCAGGCGGTCGTAGGTCAGGCCCGCCAGCAACTGCGCGTATACGCTGGCGACCTGGCTCAGCACTTCGGGATACGACGCCAGCACCCGCAGGTCAATGTAGATGGGCGAAAGTTTGCCGGACTTCAGCCGGAACTCGCCGAAGCGCACCGCGCCGCAGTCGGCCAGCGCCAGCGCCAGATGCTCGTGCAGGCTCCGCCCCGCGCCGGGCCTGCGTCCCTCGGCGATGGCAGCGCGGAGCGCCCGCGCGGCCTGGGCGGGATCGTCGGCGTATAGGATGCTGCGCGACGCGGCGATGAGCAGGCCGGAGCCGCAGGCGTCCAGGCCGTTGGCCAGGGTCATGGCCAAATCCCCGCCCTGCGCGCCCACACCCGGGACCAGGAACCACCGGTCGGGCGCGGCGGTCCGAATCCGCGCCAGGTGCTCGGCCTGCGTCGCGCCGACCACCAGCCCGACGGAAGGCGGCATCTCGGCCGCCACGCGCCGAGCCACCTGCAGGAACAGCGGCTCGCCTAGGGGAGCGCGGGTCTGGAACTCCGCCGCGCCGGGGTTGGACGTGAGGCACAGGACGAACAGCCCGCGGTCGCCGTGCTTCAGGAACGGCGCGAGGGATTCCAGGCCCAGGTAGGGGTTCACGGTCAGGGCGTCGGCCTCCCAGACTTCAAAGGCGGCGCGGGCGTAGGCTTCGGCGGTGCTCCCGATGTCGCCCCGCTTGGCATCCAGGATGACGGGAATCTCCGGCGGGATGGCGGCGATGGTGGCCGCCAGCGCCTGCAACCCCGCTTGCCCCAGCGCCTCGTAGAAGGCGATGTTGGGCTTGAACGCCGCGGCGAAGGGAGCCGTCTGCTCTATGATGTGGCGGTTGAACGCCGCCACGGGGTCATCGGCGGAGCGGAATCGCGCCGGTATCCGCGACAGGTCGGGGTCCAGCCCCACGCACAGCAGCGACTCCGCGCGGGCGACTGCGTCCTGCAACTTCTCCAAGAACGGGCGCGCATTGCGGGTCATGTCTTTCCTCCAATCAAGGTGTCTCATCGGCCTTCGCCGCTTCCCACAGGGCGTCCTGCTCCTCAAGCGTCAAATCCGCGAGGGTGCGGCCGGTCTCGGCGCAGCGGCGCTCCATGGCGGCGAAGCGACGCGCAAAGCGGGCGTTGGCGCGGCGCAGGGCGCTCTCTGCGTCCACGCCCAGCCAGCGGGCCAGGTTTACCACCGCGAACAGCAGGTCGCCCATCTCGCCCTCGCGTTCCTCGGCGGTCCGGGCCTCGTCCAGTTCGCGGAGTTCCTCGGTGATCTTGCGGCGCACGCCCTCAATGCCGGGCCAGTCAAATCCCACGCGGGCCACGCGCATCTGGTAATCCTGGGCCTGCGATAGCGCGGGCAGCGTCTTGGGCACGCCGTCCAGCATGGAGCGGTGGTCGGCGTGGTTGCGCTCCTCGCGCTTGATCTCCTCCCAGTTGACCGTAACCTCGGCCGCGCCGGAGACCTTGACATCGCCGAAGACGTGGGGGTGGCGGCGCTTGAGTTTGGCGTCAATGTGGGCGATGACGTCGGGCATGCGAAATTCGCCCTCGTCGGTGGCGATCTGCGCGTGGAGCACGATTTGCAGCAGCAGGTCGCCCAATTCCTCCATGAGGGCATCCGCATCGTCCCGGTCTATGGCTTCCAGCGCCTCGTAGGCTTCCTCCAGCAGATTGGTGCGCAGGGTCTGGTGGGTCTGCTCCCGATCCCACGGGCAGCCATCGGGCGCGCGCAGGTGGGCGATGGTCTCCTGGAACGATTCCATGCCGCTGGGCTGGGGCAGCGGGGGGACGTACAGCGACGTGAGGTGATCCACCCACGCCTGGCGGTCTATCTCGTACAGCGGGAGTTCGGCGACGCGCTGGCGGGGCGTGCCTGCCGCGCCCACCAGGACGACCGGGTGCTCGTCGGGGTACTGGTTCATCAGCGTGAGTTTCACTTCGGCGGCCAAATCGCGGCTGTACAGTTGCGCCACCAGCGCGGGCCGGTCGGGGTCAAGGCGCGGGTGGTGGAGCAGGGCGAGTTCCGTGGCATCGGCGATTTGCAGGCCGTCCAGCGCGTCCACGCCCAGCGCCGCGAGGGTCGGCTCCACGAAACTCAACCCGTCCACGATGCGCACGGGGATTGCCGCCTCGCGCGCCATCCGGAGCGCCAGTTGCACGCTGCGCTCGCCCACCAGCGGGTGGCCCGGCACGGCGTACACCACGCCCTCCTCGCGCCGCGCCAGGCGGATGACCTCCTCAGCAATGGCTGCGTACACCTGGGCGAAGTCGTCGTATTCCTCGTAGAAGCGGTCAAAGGAGTGGACGACGGCGGTCGCGGGCAGCGCGTCCACGGTGGGGTGCTTGCGCGTGCGGACGTAGATTTCGGAGGCGCGCGCCAGGACGTTTTGCGCCTCCAGGGTCAGCAGTTTCGGGTCGCCCGGCCCCAGCCCCACGATGGTCAGATTCATGCCACCTCACTTGACAAAGGGATTCGCTTGGTGTATGATTATATCACAAAAGCGGGTGTAGCGCAGGGGTAGCGCATCTGCTTCCCAAGCAGAGTGTCGTGGGTTCGAATCCCATCACCCGCTCCATGAAGCCGCTCCATTCGGGGCGGCTTTTCTTTTGTCCTCGCGTTGACGGATGACCCTCGTGGCGTATAATACGAGCAACGACGAACGTGTGGAGGCTCCGTGTCCGAACGAATTCTTGCCGTCATCCCAGCTCGCGGCGACTCCAAGGGCGTGCGCCGCAAGAACCTGCGCCTGCTCAACGGTCGCCCGCTATTGTACTACGTCCTGCACACCGCGCTGAACTCGCGGCGCATCACCGACATCGTCCTCACGTCCGAGGACGAGGACATCCTGGCCTACGCCGCGCAGTTCGGCATCCTGCTGCGCCGTCGCCCGCCCGCGCTGGCCGAGGACGACGTGCCACTGGCCCCCGTGGTGCGGGACGCCCTGGCGTGGGCCACAGAGCAGCGCGGCCCCTACTCCGCAGTGGTGCGGCTTCAGCCCACCTGCCCGCTCCTGCGATCCGAGACGCTGGACCGCGCGATTGACACATTCCTGGCCCAGGGTGTGGACACGCTCCTGGCCGCCACCGACGCTACCCACCTCATGTGGCGCGAGCAGGACGGGCAACCCGTGCCCGACTACCCCGCGCGGGTCAACCGCCAGCAACTGCCCCGCCGCTACCGCGAGTCGGGCGCGTTTTTCATCACTCGCCCCGAGTGGGTACAGGCGGGCGACGGCATCGGCCCACGCATCTCCATCATGGAACTGCCCGAGGACGAGGGGCTGGACATTGACACCCCCACCGACTGGCTCGTGGCCGAGGCGCTCATGCGGAAACTGCGGATCGCCATCGTAACCGCCGCCAACGCTTCGCTTGGCATGGGGCATTTGTACCGCATGTTGACCATCGCCGATGCACTCCTGGGGCACGACATCACGTTCGTGGCCGTGGACACCGATGCGCGGCACCTGGCGCTGATACAGGAGCACGGCTACACACTGGTGGAGGCCACGTCGGGAGAGATTCTGGACCGCCTCGCCGCCCTGCAGCCCAGCCTCATCATCAATGACATCCTGGACACGTCCACCGACTACGTGCGCCGCCAGCGGCAGTTGGGCGCGTTCGTGGTAAACTTTGAGGACCTGGGGGGCGGGGCCGACGAGGCGCACTTGGTGTTCAACGCCCTGTACGAGAACAGCCACCCCAAGGAGACACACCGCTTCGGCCACGCCTACTTCTGCCTACCGGGGCACTTCACCTACGTGCCGCCTGCCGAGTTCCGCGACCCGCCACAGGTGCTTCTCATCGCCTTCGGCGGCGTGGACCAGAACAACCTTACATGCCAGGTTCTGGGCGTGCTTCCCCGTGTCCTGGATGAAGTGCCGCTCGCCCGCGTGGACGTGGTCGTGGGGCCTGGCTACGCGCACGACGCCGAACTGGCGCAGGCGCTGGCGGGCCTGCCGCGCGCGGTCGCCGAGCGGGTGCAGGTGCAGCGCAGCGTGCGCAACATGGCGAAGGTCATGCGCCAGGCCGATGTGGCGGTTACGTCCAACGGCCGCACCGTGTACGAGTTGGCGGCCATGGGCGTGCCTACCATCAGCATCTCCCAGAACGACCGCGAGACGCTGCACCTCTTCTCGCGCTATAACAAAGGCGTGCGCTACCTGGGGATGGCCTCGCCGCGCACGCCGGAAATGGCGCAGGCGGCGCTCGTGGGAATCCTCACCCAGCCCGACCTGCGGCGGGCCATGCGCGAGGCTCTGCTGGAGACTGACTTGCGCGGTGGACTGAACCGCGTCGTCGGCGAGATTCAAAGCGAATACTGGAGATGGAAGAATGCGCGGTGAGTTGACCATCGGCAAACGAACCCTGGCGCGCGACCGTTTCCAGCGCCCTTACATCATCGCCGAGGCAGGGGTGAATCACGAGGGCAGTCTGGACGTGGCGGTGGAGATGGTGCGTCGCGCCGCGCAGGCAGGGGCCGACGCCATCAAGTTCCAGACGTACAAGGCCGAGGCCCTGGCATCGCGCCACTCGCCCTCGTACTGGGACACCACGAAGGAGCCGACCCGCAGCCAGTATGAACTATTCAAGAAGTACGACCGATTTGGCGACAGGGAGTACGAGCGCCTGGCCGAGGCGGCGCGGGAATGCGGCGTAGATTTTCTGTCCACGCCGTTTGATCTGCGGGCGGTGGACATGCTGGAGCCTCTGGTTCCGGCGTACAAGGTGGCCTCCGCCGACATCACGAACCTGCCGCTCCTGCGCCGCGTGGCCCAGAAGGGCAAGCCGATACTCCTGTCCACCGGCGCGTCCACCCTGTCGGAAATCCACCGCGCGCTGGAACTCATCCGCGCCGAGGGGAACGAGCAGGTCGCGCTCCTCCATTGCGTGCTGAACTACCCCACGGCCTATGCCGATGCAAACCTAGGCATGATCGCCCACATGCGCCGCATCTTCCCCGACTCCATCATCGGCTACTCGGATCACACGCCTGCCGACCGCATGGACGAGGTGCTGTTTTTGGCTTGGCTTCTGGGCGCGCAGGTGCTGGAGAAGCATTATACCCACGATAAGACGCTTCCGGGCAACGACCACTATCACGCCATGGATGCCGACGACCTGGCGCGGTTCGTGGAACGGGTGCGTTTCGCCGAGGTCCTGTTCGGCAGCGACGAGAAGCAATACCTGCCGTCCGAGGAGCCGGCGCGTGCCCATGCCCGTCGCAGCCTGGTGGCCGCTCGCCCCATCCGCAAGGGCCAGGTGATCTCCGCCGACGACGTGGTGTGCAAGCGCCCGGGCACCGGCATCCCGCCGACCTTGTATGACTACGTGGTGGGCGGCACGGCACTCGTGGATATGGAGGCAGACGACATCCTGACGTTTGACAAAGTCCTGTTGCGCACACCCGGCATGGGCCAGTAGCGAGGAGCGCCTTGTTCCGCCAACTCAAGAACCTTGGGGCGCAATCGGCAACCTACGGCCTGGGCGACGCGTTGACCAAAGCCATCGCCTTTTTGCTTATCCCCGTGTACACGCGCTACCTCTCGGTGGCCGACTACGGCATCCTGGGCGTGGCGAGCAGCCTGACCGCCGTGCTGGGGATTCTGTATCCCCTGGGCCTGAACGCTGCGGCCATGCGCTTCTACTACGACGCGCCCGACGAGACCTCGCGCCGCGACTTGCTGGGCACGATGGCCGTGGCGGTGCTCGCCATCGGGCTGGCGCTCACGCTGATTCTGGCAGCCACGCCCCTCGGCCCGGCCCTCTTCGGCCTAGCGGTGAGGGACATCCCGTTCTCACCGTACATCACGACGCTGCTCTGGACGGCGTGCTTCGCCAACGCTTCGGTGATCCCGCTGGTCATCTTCCGCGTCCAGGAGCGCCCGCGCCGCTATGTGACCTACACGGTCGGCGGGTTCCTGCTGACCACGGTGGCCATCCTGTACTTTGTGGTGGGGCAGAGCGCGGGCGCTCTGGGCAACCTGCGGGGCGTCATGATCGCCTCGGGCATCATGATGCTGGCCTATGTGGCCACCACGTTCCGACACGCGAACCTGACCTTCCAGCGGCGATGGCTTGCCGAGGGCCTGACCTACGGGCTGCCTGTGGTGCCGCATCTCCTGGCCCACTGGGCGCTGACCCTCTCGGACCGCAGTATTCTCAACCACCTAGTGCCGCTGGATCAGGTGGGGGTGTACACGCTGGCATACCAGGTGAGCATCGCCTTGAGCCTCATCACGCAGGCGCTCAACACGGCGTGGATGCCATTCTTCTACCGTCTGGCGTCGGAACCGGACGCTGAGCGCAGACTGGCCCGCTTCTTCACCTACTACCTCGGGATTGCGGTCTTCGCGGCGCTGGGCCTGGCGATGCTGGGCGGGGACGTCATCCTCATCGTGGCCGCGCCGACGTTCCACAGCGCCGCGCGATGGGTCCCGGTGATCACCCTGGCCCATCTGGCGCAGGGGTTCTACTACCCCGCCGTCTTCGCCCTGTTCTACCGGCGCAAGACGGCCTATCTGCCCCTCATCACCGGCTCGGCGGCCGCGCTGAACATCGCCCTGAACCTGGCGCTGATACCATCGTGGGGCATTGCGGCGGCGGCGTGGAGCAAGGCGGCAGCCTACGTAGTGCTGGCGGTCGTTACGTTCGCCGCGGGCCAGCGCGTGTATCCCATCCCGTGGGAGGGGCGGCGGGTAGCCTTGATGGTGGGGCTGGGCACGGGGCTGTGGGCGGCGTCGGCGCTCCTGCTGGGGCCGCTGGCGCTGTGGGCGCGGGTGGCGGCGCGGCTGGCCCTGGTCGCCGCGTTCCCCCTGCTGTTGTGGGCAGCGGGGTTCCCGACGGGCGACGAGCGTGCCCACGTGATGCGCCTGCTGGCGGGCTATCGGCGGTAGATGTTTCCCGCCGCAGGCAACCGGTGTCGCGACATGGCGAGCCTATCACCGCGGAGACGCAGGGAGTGCGGGGGTAAACAGGCATCATCTCCTCTGTGCCCTCTGCGTCTCTGCGGTACATTCCTCTCCGCAGAGCGCCAACCTACGGCGCGAAGCGGCTGATGCCCCTGTCGGTGGCGAACCACACCGCGCCGCGCCCGTCGGCAACGATGGCGCGGACGTTGGCCGACGCCAGGCCGGAGTTGCGGGGCGTGTACACCTCCCATGCGCGCCCGTCGTAGACCGCCACGCCGCCGTCCACCACAATCCACACCTTTCCGTGAACCGTGTCCACCGCCCACAGGCGATTGGGGTTGTTCGCCGTTTGCAGGATGCGCGCGTAGTCGTAGCCCACGGCTTCGGGCAGATGGCGGTAGTTGAACCAGGACGTGCCCACAAGTCGGCGGATGGCCTGCCGCGCGCCGAACCAGCGCATTCCCTCGCCGCCCAGTGCCAGCCCCCAAATCTCCTGCTCGGTGCGCGGCATGGCTGGGTCGGTGTACGTCTCCCAGGCCTTCCCATCGTACCGCGCGACACCCGCGTTGGTGGCGCACCACAGGACGCCGTCGCTGTTCACTGCCAGGGACAGCACGCGCCCGCCCGGGAGTCCGCTGCTGCCGGGCGCGTAGGACGTCCAACTCTCCTTGCGGCGCACGCTGATCCCGTTCTCGGTGCCGACCCACAGCGCGCCCGCGCTATCCCGCGCTAGTGACAGCGCGCGCCCCGCGGCCAGTCCGCCTTCGCCAGCCTTGAACTTCGTCCAGCGCTGGCCGTCGTACAGGGCTACGCCGTCATCCGCCGCGAACCAGATTCGCCCTTCCGTGTCGGCTAGGATGGCGTTGGCATTGGCGGGGGCCTGCTCGCGGGCGGCGAACGTGGTCCAGCGCCTGCCCTCATACCTGGCAGGGGGGCTGCCCGCGAACCCTGCCCACAGCGCGCCATCCGGCGCAATGGCCAGCGCCCGGACGCGGTTGGACGGGGGGGCAGCGCCCGTCGTGGAGCGCCGAGTCCACATTTGCCCATCAAAGTCGGCCAAGCCAGTGTCCAGGATGGCCCAGATTCTGCCCCCCGCAGCCAGGATGGGCCAGCGCTTGCTCCGCAGCAATGGCTGCTTCCACAGGGCCGCGTGCTGCACCGCCGCGTCGCGCACCGCCCCCACGCGGCTCCACTGGCCGTCGTACCGGTAGATGCCCTGGGGCGACGCGGCCCACAGCGTGCCGTCTGCCGTCTGCGCCAGCGCGGTGGCCCCGCCGGGCGCGCCGTTGTCTGCGGCGTAGGCCATCCACGCGCCGTTCTGGAATCGCGCCAAGCCCGTATCGGTTGCGGCCAGCACCGTGCTGTCGGTCAGCACGAGGAGCGCGTTCACAATGCCGGGAGGCAGGCCGGAGTTCTGGGCCGTGTAGGTGAGAACGCCCTGGTCCGAGAGCACCGTTACGCCGAGCCAGGATGCCACCCAGCGCCGCCCCTGCGAGTCCAGGGCGATGTCGGTGATGGGCTGGCCCTGTATGCGAAAAGCGACCTGGGGGATAGCATTGCCCCAGACCGTGTACACGACGCCGTCGCCGGTTCCGGCCCACACCGCGCCATCCGGCCCGATGGTGACCGCGCGGAAGTCGCCCTGCGGGATGTCCGGCTCGCCGATGCGCAGCGTGATCCAGCTCGGCGTGGCGTAGCGGCTAACCCCGCCGGCCGTTGCCGCCCACACGTCGCCGTTGCCCGCCAGCGCCAAATCGTACACACTGTTGGCGCGAAGCCCGTCCTGCGGCGCGAGGAACTGCTGGAAAGATTCGCCGTTTGCGCTCCATCGGACGATGCCTCCGGTCGTCGCCGCCCATACGTAGTGGCCGTCCGAAGCGAGCGCCCGCACCTCGTCGCCGCTGGCGAACGTTGTCCATGCCGCCAGGTTTGCCGCCGGCGTGCCTGTGGGCAGCGGGGTTACGGCCGGCTCCGGCGTCGGCTCTGCGGGCATGTCGTGGATCACGTACACGGTGGCCTGCCGCGAACTGCAGGCGAACACCCGCTGCCGCGCGGCGTCTGTCGCCAGCAGATACGATGCCCCGCCCGTGGCCACCTGCGACAGGACCTGGCCCGTGCGCACATCCACGATGGACACCGTGCCGTCCAGCAGCGCGGCGTACACCCTGCCACGCGACTCGTCCAGCGCCAGCGCCGCCAGCCCTGCCTGGAGCGGCACGGTGTCGGACACGCGGCTCTGGCTGTCCACCAACATCAGGTGGTTGTCGCCGTAGGCCCCCGCGAAGGTCTTGCCTCTGGCCCTGTCGCCCACGACGGCAAACGGCGCGTACCCCTCGGCGATGTCCGCGCCCGTGATCATTTCGCCGTAGGGGTACACCTGCTGGGTCTGCAAATCCACTAGCGCGACCCGCACCGGCTGGCTCCCGTAGGCGAGGACCACCACGCCCCGCGCCGCGTCGGCCGATACAGCCATTGGGTCGCCCGCGCGGGCCGCCAGCGCCACTTGCACGCGCCGCTCTTCCAGCGAGGGGCCATCCAAGAGCGAGAGCGCCAGCGTGCCCGGGCTGCTCGGCGACTGCCAGGCGGCGAGGAGCGCGCCCGCGTTCTCGTCCACGTCCAGGGCAGCCAATTTCCCGCCGCGCAAGGTCTTCAGCAGGCGGTGGGTCGTGCCGTCCAGAACCTGCACCGAGGACGGCGGCCCCGAAGGCCCCGCATAGACCTGGTTCAGGCGGCTGTTGACGCCGATCAGCGGCGCGCCTGCCGACTCCAGCACCCGGCTGGCGGTTCGGCTTCCGGGCGCAGCCGCGTACAGGCCATCGGCGCACGAGACCCACACCTCGCCGGTGGTGGAATTCACGGCGAGGGCAACGGGGCGCGGGCCTGAGGCGATGGCGCGCGCGGCCTGCTCCCGATTGGGCGAGAAGGCGTACACAGTCGCCCCGACGGAATCCGCCAGGTACACCTGGCCGTCGGTCGGGTGCGCGGCGGCAGCAGAGGGTACCAGCGCGTGTGGAATCAAGTCCTGGATGCGGGTGTTCAGGTCTATCACGGCTACTGCGCCCTCCGCTGGCAGGGACACGAACAGCCGATCCTGCTCCGAATCCAGAACCATCGCCTCGGGCCTGGAGGGCAGCGTCCAGCGCAGGAACTCGGCCCCGTCGGGAGCGAGCGCCAGGACAAGCCTCTCGCCGGGGACGAGGACGTAGGACACGCCGCTGGACGGGTGGACGATGGCAGGCCCTGGCGGCCCCGGAAGGTCAAGCGCGGTTATCCGCCCGCGGTCCACCAGAGCGGCTTGCTCCCCTCCGGCCTGTGCGACAACCAGTCTGGGGGCCGCTGCCTGCGGTTGCAGAAAATGCGCGGACGGGAACAGGTTCAGCGACGTGAAACCGGCGGGCCTGCGCGTGTCCACAACAAGCAGCCGCCCCTGGCTCCAGTCGGTGATGTACAAGGTGTTCAGGCCCGGATCCAGCGCCATCTCCACCGGTTCGCCGCTCAGGTCATACGTGCCTTCAACCCCGGAATCGGGCGCGTAGATTGTCATGGATGCCGCGTACTGGTGCAGTATGAACAGGCGGTGAGTGCGCTCGTCCACGGCGAAGGCGGTGGGCGCGGCGGGTAACGGCACGACATCCACCCTGCCCGTGCGCGCGTCCAGCACCGAGAGCGCGTTGGCAACCTCTTGCCCTTGTGCGTCGGTCGCGCCGGACAAGTACACCTTGCCCGCGTCCGGGTCGGCCGCCATGAGGGGATGCGACCCTCCGGCACGAACTTGCACCATCAGCCCCGTGCTCACGTTGACAGCGGTTACTCTGCCGGAAGCCAGCGACACGACCGCCAGGCCGTACGATGGCACGAACACCGTCCGCCAGGGCGGGGCGGCGAGGGTTACCTTACGCGCGATGACACCCGTCGCGCCGTCCAGGACGTACAACTCGGCGGGACCGCTTCCGCCCGCGCCCCCCAGAAGCACGCGCTGCAACTCGGAGTCCAGCCCCAGGATGCGGCTGCCGCGTGGCACGGGCACGCGGGTTACGCGCAGAGTGCGCGTGTCTACGAGGTCCACTTCCTCAGCGCACAGCACGTAGAGGCGGTGGTGCTTGGTGTCCAGCGCCATGTCCGTGGGGTTGATACCGATGCCCTGGCGCAGCGGGATGAACCCGGCGAGGATGGGGCCGACGGGCGCGGGGGTCGGGCTGACCGGGGGCTGGGGCGTGCGGGGCGTGCGCTGGGCGGCCCCGGGCGTGCCGGTGGTCACGTTTGCCTGGCACGCGCCCAGAAGCAGCGCACCCGCCGCGACGGCCAGCGCCACCCGTGCCACCCATGCGTGTCCTATCGGTCTTCGGCGATGCAACAGGGGCGACCTCATCCGCTGCCTCCTGCGCCATTGTAGCATAGGTTGCCGCGACAGGGTAAACGAGTATGACAGATTCCCCGCGCCGTGATATAATCGTCTCCGACCAACAGATGGCAACCCGTGGGGAGGTTCCGATGCAAGAAGATCAGACCTACATCCAGGACATTGCCCAGCACGAGGGCCGGGAAGTAACGCTCAAGGGTTGGCTCCTGCGCAGCACCGACAAGGGAAAACTCCAGTTCCTCATGCTGCGGGATGGAACGGGGTTCATTCAGTGTGTCGTCTTCCAGAAGGCTGTCTCGCCCGAGACCTTTGATGCCGCGCGGCGCGTTACCCAGGAGTCGTCCCTCATCGTACGTGGCAAGGTGCGCAAGGAACCTAGGGCCCCAGGCGGCTACGAACTGGACGCCTCGGAAGTGCGGATTGTGCAATTGGCGCAGGACTATCCCATCACGCCTAAGGAGCACGGCGTGGACTTCCTGATGGACAGGCGGCATTTGTGGCTGCGGTCGCAATCGCAGTGGGCGGTCATGCGCGTGCGCGCCACCGTCGTACGGGCTATCCGCGACTGGCTGGACAGCCACGGCTTCCTGAATCTGGACACGCCCATCCTGACGCCCACCTCGTGCGAGGACACGACAACCCTTTTCGCCACCGACTACTTCGGCGAGCCGGCGTATTTGACCCAGAGCGGACAACTGTACAACGAAGCCCACATCATGGCCTTCGGCAAGGTCTACTGCTTCGGGCCGACGTTCCGCGCCGAGAAGTCTAAGACGCGCCGCCACCTCATGGAGTTCTGGATGGTAGAGCCGGAGATGGCCTACGCCGACCTGGACGACTGCATGAAGGTGGAGGAGGAGTTCGTCTCGTACATCGTCCAGACGACCCTGCGCGAGCGCGCCTACGAGTTGTCGCTGCTGGGCCGCGACACGACGCTCCTGCAGAACGTTACGCCGCCCTTCCCACGAATCTCCTATGACGATGCGGTGAAACTGCTGAACGAGAAGGGCGTGAGCATAGAATGGGGCGAGGATTTCGGCGCGCCCCACGAGACGGCCCTGGCCGAGAGTTTTGACAAGCCAGTTTTCGTCCACCACTATCCGGCCCAGTGCAAAGCCTTCTACATGGAGGTGGAACCCGACCGTCCGGAACTTTCCAAGTCGGTGGACCTGCTTGCCCCAGAGGGGTACGGCGAGATCATCGGCGGCGGCGAGCGCACCGCCAGTTTGGAACTGCTGGAGCGCCGCATCGCCGAGCACAAACTCAAGCGCGAGGCGTATGAGTGGTACCTGGACCTGCGGCGCTACGGCTCCGTGCCCCATGCGGGGTTTGGGCTGGGGCTGGAGCGGACGGTGGCGTGGATTTGCGGCCTGTCGCACATTCGGGAGACCATCCCGTTCCCGCGCATGCTTACGCGATTGTACCCGTAGCGGGGCAAGTGTGCCCTGTCCCTTCGCGCTGAAACGTGCGACGCGCCAGCGAGGTGCGTCGCACGTTTGCGTATCATGCTGCGCTCCTGCGGTTTATGAACTGTCATCTTGCGCGGCGGGTTTTGTCATCGGATTTTCATCCCATCACGCTACAATGGGTATGCAAGACCCCGTGCTACCTGACTGAGTCAGACCTAAACCCTTCTTCCCAGGGAGCCCGCGGGGGCATCAAAAGGGCCGCACCGTCCAGGCAGCGGCCCTTTTGCTTGACGCGCCCGCGCCGTGTGCTATACTTCGCCCGAATTCGGGCGACCCCCGAGCACCGCCCGAAACGCGATGCCAAGATCACTCTACGGGAGAGAGACGATGACACGCGAGACCAAAGATGCACGCCTGGACTTCCCCGAAGGCTTCCTCTGGGGCACATCCACATC
The DNA here is from genome assembly GCA_029907165.1 of Anaerolineae bacterium. Classification (GTDB taxonomy): domain Bacteria; phylum Chloroflexota; class Anaerolineae; order DTLA01; family DTLA01; genus DTLA01. Next base: position 5,934 of record JARYMK010000010.1, on the reverse strand, counting down.
TTCCCACCAGGTGGAAGGCAACAACACCAACAACGACTGGTGGGACTGGGAGCAGGTCCCCGGCCACATCCATGACGGCTCCAAGTCGGGCCTTGCCTGCGACCAGTGGAACCGGTACGAGCAGGACTTCGACCTGGCGAAGGCCCTGAACAACAACGCGCACCGCTTGTCGTTGGAATGGAGCCGCATTGAGCCGGCCGAGGGGCAATGGAGCGCCGACGCCATCGCCCACTACCGCCGCGTGCTGGAGGCGCTCCGGGAGCGGGGACTGGAGCCGCTGGTAACGCTGTACCACTTCACGCTCCCGCGGTGGCTGGCGGCCAAGGGCGGCTGGGAGAACCCGCAGACGGTGGAATTGTTCCGCCGGTACGCCGCCAAAGTCGCCGACGAACTGGGGGCGCTGGCCCACTACTGGGCCACCATCAACGAGCCGGTCATCCTGGCGCTCATGAGTTACATCACGGGGCAGTGGCCGCCGGGCAAGCAGAGTTTCCGCACGGCCATGCGGGTGCTGCGCCACCTGATGCGCGCCCACGCCCTGGCCTACCGGGAACTGCACGCGCGCATCGCACAGCCGCCGATGGTGAGTTTCGTGCACTACATGCGGCCCTTTGACCCGTGGAACCCGCGCTCGCCGCTGGACAGGGGCGTCGCCAGCGTGCTGGACTGGATGATGAACGGCGTGGCGCTGGCAGCGGTAACCGACGGCGTCTTCCGCCCGCCCATCGGCCGGTGGGACAAGATGCCCGAGGCGGTGGGCGCCCTAGACTACATCGGCATTGACTACTATGGGCGCGACATGGTGGCGTTTGACCTGCGCCAGCCGGGGACGTTCTTCGCGCGGCGGTTCCCCATGCCCGGCGCCGAGTACAGCATGGACGGCTGGGGCGAGGTCTGCCCCGACGGGCTTTACCGTCTGCTCATGCGGTTGAGCAAGTACGGCAAGCCCATCATCGTAACCGAGACGGGCATCCCCGACAACACCGATGCCCAGCGCCCTCGCTTCCTCATCACCCATACGGCGGCGGTGCATCGCGCCATCCGCGAGGGCGCGCCCGTGAAGGGATTCTTCCACTGGTCGCTGCTGGACAACTTTGAGTGGGCCGAAGGTTACGCGGCCAGGTTTGGCCTGTACCACACGAACTTTGAAACCCAGGAGCGGACACTGAAGCGCAGCGGGGAAGTGTACCGCGACATCTGCGCGGCCAACGCCATCACCAAGGAGATCGTACTTCAGTACGCGCCAGAGGTCGCAGGACAGGTGTTCGGGTGATCCGATGTATGGGTAGCACCCCCTTGTATCGGCCTGAACGTTCGGCGAAGGAGGCGGCAACATGAGAACCCTGAAAAAAGTCCTGCTGGGTGTCCTGGTGTTCCTCGTTGTCCTGACCCTGGTCATCGGCGGGGGCGGCATCTACCTGGTGCGCCGCAACTTCCCCCAGACGAGCGGCACCCTCACTGTCCCCGGCCTGCAAGCCGAGGTGCGCGTCCTGCGCGACGAGTGGGGCATCCCCCACATCTACGCCCAGAACAACCACGACCTGTTCTTCGCCCAGGGGTATGTCCACGCGCAGGACCGCATGTGGCAGATGGAGTTCTGGCGACGCATCGGCATGGGGCGGCTGTCCGAAATCCTGGGCAAGAGCGCGCTGGACTCCGACAAGTTCCTGCGCACCGTGGGGTTCGCGCGGGTGGCCGAAGAGGAACTCCGCCGCATGGACCCCATGACGCGGAACATCCTGCAAGCCTATGCTGACGGCGTAACGGCGTACATCCAGCAGCACAAGGGGCGGCTCGGCATTGAGTTCACCCTGCTCGGCCTGACCGGCGTGAAGTTTGACCCGGAACCCTGGTCGCCCGTCCACTCGCTCACGTGGGCCAAGGTGATGGCCTACGACCTGGGCGGGAACATGGACTCAGAAATCATGCGCGCCGTGCTGCTCAAGAAGTTTGGCACGGACGCCGTGCAGCAACTGCTCCCCGCGTACCGGCCCGATCATCCGGTCATCGTGCCGACGGGCGTGGCGTGGCAGGATGTGGACACGTCGCTGCTGGCTGTGCTGGACGAGGTCAATCGGTTCGCCGGGCGCGAAGTGCTGGGAACCGGCAGCAACAACTGGGTAATCGCCGGCAGCAAGACAACTACCGGCGCGCCGCTGCTGGCCAACGACCCGCACCTGGCCATCCAGATGCCCTCCATCTGGTACGAGATTGGGCTGCACGGTGGCGACTTTGACGTGGTGGGGTCGTCGTTCCCGGGCGCGCCGGGCGTCATCATCGGCCACAACCGCTACATCGCGTGGGGCGTTACCAACCTCGGCCCCGACACGCAAGACCTGTTCGTGGAGAGGATCAACCCCAACAACCCCAACCAGTACGAGTTCCAGGGCGAATGGCGCGACATGCAGGTCATTCAAGAGGAAATCCGCGTGGCTGGGCAGAGCGAGCCGGTGAAGTTGACCGTGCGCATCACCCACCACGGCCCGATTGTGAACGACGTGATGGGGCCGTTGCCCACGGGCACGGCGCTGCGCTGGACGGCCCTGGAGCCGAACACCCTGTTCCAGGCGGTGGTGAAACTGGACCTGGCCCGCAACTGGGACGAGTTCCGCAATGCACTGCGCGAATGGGACATCGCCGGCCAGAACTTCGTGTACGCCGACGTGCAGGGCAACATCGGCTATCAGTCCACCGGCAAGTGGCCGATCCGCGCCCACGGCGACGGGCTGATGCCTGTGCCCGGGCACACGGGCGAGTACGACTGGCTGGGCTATGTGCCCTTTGAGGAGATGCCCTACCTGTTCAATCCGAGCCAGGGGTTTGTGGTTACTGCAAATCACGCGGTGGTGGACGAGAAGTACCCGTACCTGGTATCGCTGGAGTGGAGCAGCGGCTACCGTGCGGCGCGCATCACCCAGTTGATCCAGGCCAAGGCGAAACTGTCGGCGGAGGACATCCAGGCCATCCAGGCCGACACGCTGGCGCTGGGGGCGAAAGAAATCCTGCCGTACTTCCTGAACCTCAAGCCCCAGGCCCACGAGCTGCGCCAGGCGTTGGAGATTCTCAAAGGCTGGGACTATCGGTTTGACAAGGACAGCGCGGGCGCGGCCATCTTCGGTGCGGTGGTTCTGCACCTAGTGCGCGACGCGTACCTGGACGAGATGGGAGCCAGCATCTTCAAGCAGTACTTCGCCTCATCGTCCATGACGACGGTCGCGATAGCCAAGGGCCTGGAGGACCCCAACTGGCCCTGGTTTGACGACAAGCGCACCGCGCAGGTGGAGACCCGCGACGACATCCTGCTCCGCGCGCTCAAGGACGCCGTGGACGACCTCACCAAGCGCCTGGGCCCGGACATGCCGCGCTGGAAGTGGGGCAGCGTGCACACGGCCACGTTCCGCAACCAGTCGCTGGGCAAGTCGGGCATCGCGCCAATAGAGGCCCTGCTGAACCGCGGGCCGGTGCCCGTGAACGGGGCGGGTGAGGTGGTGAACAACACGCCGTTCAACATCATGCGTCCCTACGAGGTCAGCGTGCTGCCATCCTACCGCCAGATCATAGACCTGGCCGATTTCACGAGATCCCTGTCCATGCACACTACCGGCCAGTCCGGGCACACGTACCACAAGCGCTATGACGACATGATTCTCTACTGGCGCGACGTGAAGTACCATCCCATGCTGTGGACGCGCGAACAGGTGGAGCGCGCGGCGGTGGCGACGCTCGTCCTGATACCCTAGGCATTCCCAACGACAAGGAGACTCATGGACGCCGACCTGCTCATCATCAACGCGAGCGAACTCCTGACCCTGGTATCGCGGGGCGGCCCCCGTCGCGGGGCTGACATGGACGATCTGGGCCTCATCCCCGGCGGCGCGGTGGCCGTCCGCGATGGCGTCATCGTGTCGGTCGGCCCCACCGAAGAACTGCGGCGCACCATCCGCGCCGCGCAGACGCTGGACGCGGGCGGGCGCGTGGTCATGCCCGGATTCGTGGACCCGCACACGCACTGCGTCTTCGCGGGCCACCGCGCCGACGAGTTTGAGATGCGGCTCAAGGGCGCGTCGTACATGGAGATCATGGCGGCGGGCGGCGGCATCATGAACACCGTGCGCGCCACCCGCGCCGCCTCGGTGGACGACCTGGTGCGCGAGTCCATGCCACGCCTGCGCCGCATGTTGGCGCACGGCACTACCACTGCTGAGGCCAAGACTGGCTACGGGCTGACCACCGCCGACGAAATCAAGATGCTCCACGCCATTGCGGCGCTGAACCGCGAGCAGCCGGTGGAACTGGTGTCCACATTCCTGGGCGCGCATGCCATCCCCGCCGAGTACAAGGGCAACGTGGAGGCGTTCGTGGCCCTGGTCGTGGACGAGATGCTCCCGGCCGTGGCGGCGCTGCTCGACGGGGTGCGGCCGCGCTTCTGCGACGTGTTCTGCGAGGACGGGGCGTTCTCGCTGGAGCAGAGCCGCCGCATCCTGGAGCGGGCCAAGGAGCTGGGGCTGGGCCTGAAAATCCACGTGGACGAGTTCAAGGCGCTGGGCGGCACTGCCCTTGCCGTACAACTGGGCGCGGCCTCGGCCGACCACCTGGTGGCCACGCCGGAGGACGAGGTTCGGATGCTGGCGCAGTCGGATGTCATGGCGGTGTCGCTGCCGGGCACGCCCTTCGGCCTGGCGCATCACGAGTACACGCCGGCCCGCGCCCTCATTGACCAGGGCGGGGCGCTGGCCCTGGCCACGGACCTGAACCCAGGTACGTGCCCCTGCGAGTCCATGCAGTTCATCATCGCCCTCGCGTGCCGCTACATGCGGCTGACGTCGGCCGAGGCCATCGTGGCCGCCACCATCAACGCCGCGCACGCCATCGGCATGGGCGACCGGGTCGGCAGCCTGGAGGCAGGCAAACAGGCCGACATCCTGATTCTGGACGTGCCCACGTATCGGATGCTCGCGTATCGGTTCGGCACGAACATGGTGGCAACGGTGCTGAAGCGGGGAGAAGTGGTCTTGAGCGGCCGCGAGACCTGATGACAGGGGAGGTAAACCATGTTACGCGGATTCTTCCGTGCGCAAATGGAGGCGCTTCAGGGCCACCCCAACGTGCAGGTGGCCGGACTCGTCGGCTGCAATCTCCTGTTCAACATCATCGCCAACTCCAGTTTCAAGATGTCGGCGGCCAGTTCTAATTGGCGGGGGTTCCTCGCCTGGCAGGTGGTGGGGAATCTGGCGGGCTTGGCGGCGGTGATCACGCTCACGTGGCTGCTGAAGTTCCTGCCGCTGCACGTGGCCTATCCGGTTACGGTGGGGCTGGCCGTCATCGGTGTGCAGGTTGTGGGCGCGGCGCTGCTGTTCCACGAACCCATCGCGTCTCGGCAGTGGGCAGGGACGCTCCTAGTAGCCGTGGGCATCTTCCTGATCGGAGGCAAATAGGCCGCTTTTTTCGCACAAGGGTCCCAGCCAGGCATTCTGGGCCTTCAAACCCCAGCCTTTCCGCCTGCCCTGCGGCAACACGCACCCATAGCATTTGTAGATGTTTTGACGTCCATAAGCCCGACTGAGCTCGTTCAGATAGGTTAGTGGACTCCTCGTCAATTTGGTGTATAATAGTCCTCCAGAGCGATTGAGGAGGACAAGATGCCGAAACGGATACGCTTGCGCACTTTGACAGCAGAGGAGAATGCTGAGATTCGCCGGCTATCTCGCTCGCGTAAGGAACCACAGCGCCTGGTACAACGCGCGAGAGTGATCGCAGCCATGTTGGATGACCCCAATCTCCCTGCAACGAAGGCGGGTCTGCTGGCCGGGTTCAGAAGCCCAGTGATGGCTCCGATATGGGTTGCGCGGTTCAACGAAGAAGGTTTGGCAGGTTTGCAGGATAGGCATCGGTCTGGGCGGAGACCGACACATAGCCAGGCCGTGCGCAGCGCCT
>JARYMK010000109.1 GCA_029907165.1 Anaerolineae bacterium | reverse complement strand
CTCCTGTCCAGTGTCACTAACCTATCTGAACGAGCTCACAGCGGGCGGTTCGGACATGGGTCCGTCTGTGTATGTGAGCCAGTACACGCGGCCCCTGCAATCCCGTGTCATGCGGCGCGAGGCGCAGCACCTCGGACGGTAATCGCGAACGGGCGCGGCTCCACACCACTATTCAATCTGCAAATCACGCGGACAAACACGAATCGGTGCATTCGGCTTGCACTCATCCGTGGCGAGAGTTTTTGACAGCCGGGGGGTTCGGGCATATACTTAGCCCCGCTAAATAACCGGCCCCGCCCGCGAGAGCGCCGCCTGTCGGCCCCCTTCGCAGGTCTGGACCCGTGGCAATTCGCTTGCGAGGAACAGAGCGTCCATGTTGCGACTCATCCGATACCTGAAGCCTTACGTGCCTTTCATCCTGCTGACCATCGCACTGCTTTTCGTGCAGGCCAACGCCGACCTGGCCCTGCCCGACTACATGTCGCGCATCGTCAACTACGGCATCCAGCAGGGCGGCGTGGAAAGCGCCGTGCCCGACGCTATCCGCCAAAGCGAGATGAACAAGGTCGTCCTGTTCATGACCGCCGAGGACAAGGCGCTCGTGCTGTCGCGCTACACGCTGGTGGACAAGGATTCGCCCGATTACGAGCGGTTCCGCAAGCAATATCCCGCGCTGGACGAGGAACCCGTATACGTGCTCAACCGCATAGACAAGTCCCAGCGCGAGGCCCTCGCCCCGGTCATGGGCAAGGCGCTGGTCGTCGTGTCGGGCATTGAGCAGATCATGGCCGACCCCAGCAAGGCCGCCGCGATGGGCCAGACCTTGGGGTTTGACCTCAGTCGGCTGCCCCCGGGCGTGGACCTGTTCGCCCTATTGGGCAGGCTGCCCGAGGCCCAGTTGGCCCAGATGACCGCGGCCATCCAGGAACGGTTCGCGGCGCTGGGCGAGAACATGATCAACCAGATGGCCGTGCGCGCCGTCAAGGCCGAATACGACGCCCTAGGCATGGACACGGGCCAACTCCAGACGAACTACATCCTCCGCACGGGCGGCTCCATGCTTCTCATCTCGCTCCTGTCCATCATCTGCGCCATCATCGTCGGCTTTCTGGCGGCGCGGACGGCGGCAGGGCTGGCCCGCGACCTGCGCCGCGAAGTGTTCCGCCGGGTGATGAGTTTCACCAGCGCCGAGTTTGACAAATTCTCCACCGCGTCGCTCATCACCCGCTCCACCAATGACGTTACTCAGGTGCAGATGGTGATCATGCTGATGATGCGCATGGTCTTCTACGCGCCCATCATCGGCATCGGGGGCGTGATTCGGGCCATTGACAAGAGCGCCAACATGTGGTGGATCATCGCCGTCGCCGTGCTCGTACTCCTGGGACTGGTCCTCACGGTATTCTCCATCGCACTGCCCAAGTTCAAGGCCATCCAGAAACTCGTGGACCGCCTGAATCTGGTGGTGCGCGAGAACCTGTCGGGGATGCTGGTCATCCGCGCTTTCAACAAGCAGCGGTTTGAAGAGGCGCGCTTTGACGAGGCCAACAAGGACCTGACGCGTACCAGCCTGTTCGTCAACCGCGTCATGGTGGTCATGATGCCGGTGATGATGCTGGTGATGAACGGCCTGTCGCTGACCATCATCTGGGTGGGGGCACACCAGGTGGCCGCCTCCACGATGCAGGTGGGTGACATGATGGCCTTCCTCCAATACGCCATGCAGATCGTGTTCGCGTTCCTGATGCTGACCATGATGTTCATCTTCCTGCCGCGGGCGTCCGTGTCGGGCGACCGCATCGCCGACGTGCTGGAGACGCAGCCCGCCATCCGCGACCCCGAACAGCCCAAGTCGTTCAAGGAGCCATTTGAGGGCACGGTGGAGTTCTGCCATGTGCACTTCCGGTATCCGAACGCGCTGGAGGACGTGCTCCATGACATCAGTTTCGTGGCGAAGCCCGGCCAGACGACGGCCTTCATCGGCTCCACCGGCTCGGGCAAATCCACCATCATCAACCTGATCCCGCGCTTCTACGATGGAACGTCGGGCGCCATCTACGTGGACGGTATGGACATCCGCGAGGTGCGCCAGAGCGACCTGCGCGACAAGATCGGCTACATCCCGCAGAGGGGCATCCTGTTCTCGGGCACGGTTGAGAGCAACCTGCGCTACGCCGACGAGGATGCCGACGACGAGAGTATCCGCCGGGCGGTGGAGATCGCCCAGGCCGGCGAGTTCGTGCTCGCGACGCCCGAGGGCCTGGCGGCGGAAATCGCCCAGGGCGGGGCCAACGTGTCGGGCGGGCAGAAGCAGCGCCTGTCCATCGCCCGCGCCCTGGTCAAGAAGCTGCCCATCTACATCTTTGACGACAGTTTCTCGGCGCTGGACTTCAAAACCGACGCCGCGCTGCGCAGGGCGCTGAAGGAGATCACGCACGACAGCACCGTTCTCATTGTTACCCAGCGTGTCTCCACCGTCATGAATGCGGATCAGATCATCGTCCTGGACGAGGGCCGAATCGTCGGCAAGGGCACCCACCGCGAACTGCTGGAGACCTGCGAGGTGTACCGCGAGATCGTCCAGTCGCAACTTGGCAAGGAGGAGTTGGTATGAGCGTGTCCGGCGGCAACCTACCCAATCGCCGCACCCCATCCCCGGAACGGCCGCCGATGTTCGGCCCGGGCGCGCCCGTCCGGCGTGGGCCACTGGGCGGGCATGGGCCCATGGGCAGGGGCGGCCCCAAGGCCCTGATGAAGGGCGAGAAGCCCCGCGACTTCAAGGGCACCATGCGGAAACTGATCCAGTACCTGGGGGTATACCGGCTGTCCATCGGCGTCGTCATGGTCTTCGCCGTGGCGTCCACCATCTTCTCCATCGTCGGCCCCAAGATTCTAGGCAAGGCTACCACCAAACTGTTTGAGGGCGTGATGGCCCAGATCGCGGGCACGGGCACCGGCGTTGACTTTGACTACATCGGGCGCATCCTGCTCACCGTGCTGGCCCTGTACCTGGCCTCGGCCCTGTTCGCGTACATCCAGGGCTGGATCATGTCCGGCGTGTCCATGAACATTACCTACCGCTTCCGCAAGGACATCGCCGCGAAGATCAACCGCATGCCGCTGCGATACTTTGACCGGACGACGCACGGCGAGGTGCTGTCGCGCATCACCAACGACGTGGACACGGTGAACCAAACCCTGAGCCAGAGCCTGACGCAGATCATCACGTCCACGACCACCCTCATCGGCGTCCTGGTGATGATGTTCTCCATCAGTTGGCAGATGACCCTGGTGGCGCTCCTAATGGTCCCGCTGTCGCTGGTGATCATCAGCGTTGTCATCGGGCGGTCGCAGCGCTACTTCAAGCGGCAGCAGGACTACCTCGGCCACATCAACGGCCACATTGAGGAGACCTACGGCGGGCATGTTGTGGTCAAAGCCTTCAACGCCGAAGCCAAGAGCGTGCAGAAATTTGACGGCCTCAACGAGGTGCTGTACGACTCGGCGTGGAAGTCGCAGTTCCTGTCGGGCATGATGATGCCCGTCATGGGGTTCGTGGGCAACCTGGGGTACGTGGCGGTGAGCATCCTGGGCGGCTACCTGGCCGTGCGAGGGGCCATCACCGTCGGCGACATCCAGGCGTTCATCCAGTACGTGCGGTCTTTCACCCAGCCCATCACCCAAATCGCCAACATCTCCAACGTGCTGCAACAGACGGCCGCCGCCGCCGAGCGCGTCTTTGAGTTCCTGAGCGAGGAAGAGGAGATTCCCGACACGGCCAACCCGGTGCGCCTGGACGACGTGAAGGGCCAGGTGGAGTTCCGCCATGTGCGCTTCGGCTACACCCCCGACAAGGCCGTCATCAAGGATTTCTCGGCGCTCATCAAGCCTGGCCAGAAGGTGGCCATCGTGGGACCGACCGGCGCGGGCAAGACGACGCTGGTCAAACTGCTGATGCGGTTCTACGACGTGGACAGCGGGGCCATCCTGGTGGATGGGTACGACATCCGCGACTTCGCCCGCGAGGACCTGCGCAAGATTTTCGCCATGGTGCTCCAGGACACGTGGCTGTTCAACGGGACCATCATGGAAAACATCCGCTACGGCCGTCCCGACGCGACGGATGAGGAAGTCATCGCAGCGGCCCGCGCGGCCCACGTGGATCACTTCGTCCGCACCCTGCCCGAAGGGTACAACATGGTCATCAACGAGGATGCGTCCAACATCTCGCAAGGGCAGATGCAATTGCTCACCATCGCCCGCGCCATCCTGGCCAACCCCAAGATTCTCATCCTGGACGAGGCGACCAGTTCGGTGGACACGCGCACCGAGATGCTGATTCAGGACGCCATGTACCGGCTCATGGAAGGCCGCACGGCGTTCATCATCGCGCACCGCCTGTCCACCATCCGCAACGCCGACCTCATCCTCGTCATCCGCGACGGGGACATCGTGGAGCAGGGGACGCAAGAGGAACTGCTGGCGCGCAACGGGTTCTACGCCGAACTATACAACAGCCAGTTTGAGCGCGTGGCGGTAGCCTGACGGGGCCTCACCGCAGAGACGCGGAGAACGCACATAGAGAGAAACTCCGCGGTCTCTGCGGCAAAACAATTCTGGCGTGGAGCGAGGAATGGCGCAGCGGTTCATCATGGGACTGGCGCTTAGCCTGCTCATCGGCGGGCTGGGCTACCGGCGCGGGGCGCTGTCGGCGTCGGGCGTGGCGGGAGCCGTGCTCGTGGGGACGGCCGTCTTCGCCTTCGGCGGATGGGGCTGGGGCGTGCTCCTCGTGTTGTTCTTCGCCTCTTCCAGCGCGCTGTCCCGCTTCCGCGCCCGCGCCAAAGAGCGCGTCGCCGAGAAGTTCGCCAAGGGCACACGCCGCGACCTGGGCCAGGCGCTCGCCAACGGCGGGTTGGGCGCGCTTCTCGCTGTGGCGTCAACCCTTTGGCCGTCGCCCCTGTGGTTCGCGGCGTTCGTGGGCGCGATGGCCGCCGTGAACGCCGACACATGGGCCACCGAGGTGGGCGTGCTGGCTACGCGGCCCCCTCGGCTCATCAGCACAGGGCGGCGCGTGCCGCCGGGCACGTCGGGCGGCGTCTCGCTGTTGGGCACGGCAGCGGCCCTGGCTGGCGCGGCGTGCATCGGGGCGGTCGCGGCGCTGTGCGCGTGGGCCGTCGGGATGGCCGCGCCGGGCGCGTACCTGCCCGGCGGGGCCGTGAGCGGGCTGGCGGGGGCGCTGGCCGACTCGCTGCTGGGGGCCACGGTGCAGGGCATCTACTGGTGCCCGGCGTGCGGCAAGGAGACCGAGCGGCGCATGCATGCCTGCGGTACGCCGACGCAGCCCCTGCGCGGCCGGGCATGGCTGAGCAACGACTGGGTGAATTTCGCCGCGTCGCTTGTCGGGGCGGGGGTGGGGGTGATGCTACTCTCAATCTCCGCCGGTTGAAATCAGCCATCAGGATTCTTGCAGAGGCTGAAGACACCATGCGCATAAGGGGCATCTCTATTTGCCAAAGCCAGCGCATCGCGGTGGCGATGCAGTGCTCATGGAAATGACGTTGGCATGTGGGGAAAAACATGGTACAATAAGGTTGGGAATAGGGTATAAAGGGATTTACTCCGTGCCGGGGCTCCTCTGTGTTCTCACGATGCTCAAGGCCCTGGGCACAAAGGCGGATAAGGAAGTGCCGTATGGTGGAATACAAATCAATCCCACTACCCATTGACATCCAAGCAGACGACAAGGTCTTGGATATCGTGCAAGACTGCCTGTCGCGACAGCCGGAACCACGTCCTTACATCACGAAGGACGCAGACGGCTATGTCTTCCATTTCCACACGTTGGATCTCCGCTTGCTAGAGAGAGATGCCGAGCACTTGACGGCCGGGACGCTGTTCGTCCAGCCCGCTCCTGAGTCGCGCGAAGCGAAAAGGCTCTTGGAAAGCATTTTGGATGAAGTGGGTAAGATAGGGAGTTACGGAGTCAAGTCTGGTAAGCGCCAGTATGTTGGGTTCGCCGCAGAACGGAAGGTTCGCGGGCGCAAAGCCAAAGAGCAGGATCGGTCTCAGTACTACTACGCGCAAGGCCACGGTTTTTCCGAAGCAAACAACCCTCTCCCCGAGGAGTTAGCAAACCAGATTATTTGTGGGGACAGCCTGGAAGTTCTGAAGGCGTTCCCGGACAACTGTGTGGATTTGATCCTGACCTCACCGCCATACAACTTTGGGCTTGAGTATGAAGGCCAAGGGGATGCCTATTTCTGGGAAAAGTACTTTGACACGTTGTTTGCGATATTTGACCAGTGCATTCGGGTTCTGAAATTTGGAGGCCGCATTGCGGTCAATATTCAGCCCTTGTTTTCGGACTACATACCATCTCACCACATTATCGGCAACTACTTTCTTAGCAGGAAGATGATCTGGAAAGGCGAGATTCTCTGGGAGAAGAATAACTATAACTGCAAATACACAGCCTGGGGCTCTTGGAAAAGTCCAAGCAATCCTTATCTGAAGTACACCTGGGAGTTCATAGAAGTTTTCGCCAAGGGGACGCTGAGAAAAGCTGGGAATCCTGAAGACGCCGACATTACCGCTGACGAGTTCAAGAAGTGGGTGTTCGCCCGGTGGAGCATCGCCCCTGAACGCAACATGAAAGAATTCGGCCATCCGGCTATGTTCCCCGAAGAGTTGGCTCTACGGGTAATCAAACTCTTTTCTTTCGTTGGCGATGTAGTTCTTGACCCGTTCAATGGGGCAGGGACAACCACCGCCGTTGCCCAAAGGCTGGGACGCAGATTCGTGGGGATTGATATTTCTCCAGAATACTGTGCCGTGGCCAAGAAAAGACTTAGGGCAACCTTGCTTTGAGGAGTGCGCACGTGCCTGCTACGCTTGCCGATATCCGAAATGCGTACAACCTTCTAGTCAGGGGAATTGATGAAAGCGCGCATGCCGAAGACGAGGATGGCAATCGCGCGTACGGCGGTGCTGTGAGGGCGGCAAAGGGTGCCCTTGTAGAGAGCATCGCAAAGCACCTCGTGGAGATCGCCTGGCATGAGCTCGGCGGCGACCCGCAGCGGCTGGACTTCCGGCGCGAAACCGTGAAAGTTCCCTTGCGGCCAGACTACCTAAAACGGGTTCGGCCGCGCGAGGTCGCCGACTACATTAGGGCCCACCTGGAACAGTACTTCTTTGGACTCAAGACAGATATTCATGTGAACATTGATGGCAATCTCGTGATGGGGATTGAGTGCAAGGCGTACACCGAGAATGCCATGCTCAAGAGAGTGCTGGTTGACTTCATGTTGCTCAAGCAAGTTGTGCCAGACTTGAAATGTGTTCTCGTGCAATTGGAGAGCCAGCTGACGGGCGACTACTCGCAGCCTTTGAAGCCTGTAAGATACGGAAGTCCCTCAACCCACACACTGCTATCGTACTTTGACGTAGAATTGAACATCATCACGCTTCTTGAGGGAGAGCGAAGGGTAGATCAGCCAATACACAAACCCGCATATTTCAAGGAACTGACCGAGGATGCATTGCGCAAGGCAGTTGAGGCACTCAAAGAGATTCTCGGTGAGTGGGCTGTCTGAAAACACTGAATCTAGCGTTGTTCCATTCTCTCCTCAAACTCCATCCTCCCCCGCAGCAACTTGTGCACCTCGCAGTTGCGCGCGGCGTTGAACAGAATCTTGCGCGCACGGTCGTCCAACCCCGCGCCCAGGTCAATTGCCGTGCGGAACGCCGTGGCCCACTCGCGGCCCTCCTCGCGCGCCTCCCACTCCACGCGCACGTCCAGCCGCTCCGGCGTGAAGCCCTTGTTTGCGGCGACCGCCGCCATGGTGAGGGTCATTCACGCCGCCAGCGCCGCCGCCACCAACTCTACCGGGCACAGAGTCGCGCCCGCGCGGTGCAGGTTCACTCGCTCGTCCACGACGAAGGCGTATTCGCCAATGCGGACCTCGGCCCGCTCATCGCCGACGTAGCGCGAGGAAACCGTTCGCCGCTCCATCGTGACCTCACGCGGGGACGCGCAGCGCCTCGGCGAAATCGGTGGGGCCGACGCCCGGCGACTCCACGGCGTGCGTCCGGTAGAACTCGGCGAGGACCGACTCCACCTCAGACACGCGCGCGCCGATCAGCGCCTGCTCCAGTTCGCCCAAACGCTCGGCGGGGTAGAAGAAGAAATCGCCCGATAATTCCAGTTCCGCGATGCGCTCATCGCGCACGACCATGAGGGCACGGATGAGACCGCCCCGTGCCTTGTAGGCACGCCGGACGACGTGCACCCCTGCCTGAATTTTCACGTCCCGCTCGCGGCACGGCCTCCCACGCCCCAGGAGCCACTCCTCGCTCGTCATGCGCGGGGCCAACTCGTCGGCCACGCGGTACACGTCGGCGGGGAGCGCGGCCGGTTCCAGCGGGCCCAGCACCGCCTCAAACTCGCGCACCAAGACGGCTTTCAATTCGTCCACGGGCGGCACATGGCCCAACTCCTGGCGAATTGTGGTCAAGTTGTCCTTCAGCGTCTTGAACACCTTGTCGCGGAACTTCTCGTCGGGCACGCGGAGCACACGGGCCATCATCTCGTGGTTGAAGTCCAGGATCAGGTTGCCCACGAGGACGGTGCAGCCTGCGATTTCCGCCGCGCCGTTGCCCGAAATCTTGCGCCCGCCCGCGATGATGTCGTTGATGGGCTTGTACTCGGCGGGGATGCCAATGGCCTGGTACGTGCGCACCACGGGGGCAAGGAGGCGGCGGTAGATGGACTCCTTGTCGCCCTGTGCCGCTGGATGGTCAGGGGGCAGCACGATTTGGTAGAATAGTTGGTTGCCGTCCAGGTACACTGCGCCGCCGCCCACCTCGCGCCGGAACACGGGGATGCCATGCTCGCGGCAGAAGGCCAAATCCACCTCCTGCGCCGCGTCCTGGTGGTAGCCGATGCAGACGTAGGGCGTGGCGGGCGACAGCAGGATCACGCCCGAACCGCCCGCCCGCGGCAGCGCGTGGTACAACAGTTGCGAATGGAGCCAGGGGACTCTGCCCAGGTCGTACAGGTTCATGACTCTACCTCCGCAAGGGCATTGGTGGCGCGCCGCAACGCGGCAGCCTCGGCGGTGAAGGGGAATCCTAGGCGGGAAGACCGGCCTCTCCGGTATGCCAGCATCAGCGGCTCTTGTCCCAGAGGAGTTTCAATGTGTTCAGCGCGAGGCCGTACCGGCGGTCTAGCACCCGCGGGTCGGTGCTCTCCGGCTCGTTGAACAGGGTAACGAACGGCACAGTGATACCCTGCACGCGCAGGTAGCCGTTGGGCTTGAAACCGGTGAGCGGACCCCAATCGTCTTCGCCGTAGGTGCGCTCCATCTCGGAGCGCGGCACGGAATGGGTGAGAATGCCGTTCTTGCGCTTCTCGTCGTAGCGGGCCAGGTTGCGCCGCCACGACTCTTCAAACGAGACGAGGATATAGAGGATCGCGCCGTGCTGAAGCACGCGGAGGTCCAGGCGCGACAGGGCGCGTTCGTAGCCGTAGTTCTTGCCGCGCGAGAACTCTATCAACGTCGTATGGCCGGGCTTGGGGCCGGAGCGGAGCCTGTCCTGCAGGGCGCGGTTCAGGTCCTCTATCAGGATGTCCCACACCTCGTCCGACGCGACGACGTAGCCGAACTCCGCCGGACGCGACAGCCGCCGCGGCTTCCCCTGCTTCTCCAGTTCGTCTTCCTCCAGAAAGTGCCTCCAGAGGAACACGAAATCGTCCAGCACCTCAAAGTTCCCGATGGCGTAGCGGTGCGCCCGCACAGCATCGGGCACCTTGGAGATGTAGTCTATAAACTCGGACTTGCCGCTGGCCGGGCGTCCGAGAACCAGCAGGTACGGGAAAACGTCGGCGGTCGTGTCGGCCATGCCCCGCTCCTGAGGATGGTTCTGGCTAGTTCTGCTCGCTCTTGTCCTTGGCGGGCGGTTCTGCGCTCTCGGTCTTCTTCGGCTCACCAGACGAAGCCTCGCGGAACCCTCGGATCGCCTTGCCCATGGCCGAGCCGATTTCCGGAAGCCGCCCGACGCCGAAGATGATCACCACGATGACCAGAATCAGGATCAATTCGGGAACGCCGAGTTGTGGCATAGAACCCTCCAGTCGTTGAGTGCTGCCGAATTATAGCACGCTGCGGTGCACGGGGCAAAAACCTGTACTCGTTCAGTACCTTAGTGACACATCCTCCTTTCCCAGGATTCCATTGTGCACGAGGTACTGGAGAGGCGTCAAGTATCCCAACGCCTGGTGCGGCCTAACCGTGTTGTAGATCTCCTCCCATTCGCTCTGAGCGGCCCGTAT
>JARYMK010000108.1 GCA_029907165.1 Anaerolineae bacterium | reverse complement strand
GGGCAGGGCATCGGCGTACTGGCCAGCGCGCAGCAGTTGCTCGGCGCGCATGAGGGCAATGCGGGCACGGGGCGCTCGTGGCGGCATTCGCATCGCTCACCTCCCTGTGCGAACTGGGCGCATGATACCACGGACCGCGGCGCCGCGCAAGGGCGTTTCTCCCGATTAGCAGGGCGTTGAGGCGCGTTTGCCGCTGGGCTACGGCCCGGGCAAGGCGCTGGGCGGCAGGACGAACGGCTCAAACCGCTCGCGCTTGGCCTTGCACACCGGACACACCCCGGGCGGGTGTTCGCGCGCGCATAGGTACCCGCACACGCGGCATCGCCACAGCCGGATGCCCCCGGCCGGCTCCGGGCGAGGGCCAGCCTTGGGACACTGGGCGGGGCGGCGTTCGGGCACGGATTGCAGCGGGCGCTTGCCCTCCAGCACCTCATCAGACACGTACAAGGCGCAGTAGCACGCGCCCCAGTCGTGCAGGTCGGGGTCCCGGTAGTCGCACGGGCAGATGATGTCCAAGTCCTCGTCCTTGTTGCCCGAGGCCAGGCGACAGGGGCAGGCCCAGTACCCGTAGCGGTCCTCGTTGATGAGAAGGCCCTCCACCAGGCCCAGCGTCCACGCCTCGTCGGGGTTCAGGTGGTAGCCGCCCGCTTCGGCGTCGGCCTTCAGTTGCTCGTAGGTCTTCCGCACGCGCTCTGGGTCTATGGTCATGCGCCGAAAACCCTCCTGTACTCGTCCTCGCGGTAGCCGATGATGCACTCGTTGTCGGCCAGCACCATCGGGAAGGCGGGGCTCGGGGTGTATTTGCGCAGTTCCGCCATTACCTTTATCTTCTCTTCGGTAGGCAGCAGGTCCACATAGATGAGGTCAAAGCCGCCTTCGCCGAAGCGTTCCTCAAGCCAAGTTCGGGCCTTGCGGCACCAGCCGCAGGTGCTCAGGCCGTACATCAGGGGTCGCTGTCGGGTCGGTTTGTCCATCGCTCGTCTCTCCTATGATAGGGTAGTCCTATGCGTTAGATGCAGCGCGGGGTCAACGGGTTCACTACTCGGCCCACACCCAAAGGCCCTTGTTGGACAGGGTGTAGAACTCGTCGGACAGGATTCGGTAGTGGGTGGCCTCTTCCTCGGCCAGGCGCTCAAACATGGCCTTGCCCAGCAGGTCGGTCGTGGATTCGGCAAGGCGTTGGTAGCGCGCCTGCGCCTTCTGCTCCGCATCCATGGCCAGGGTGAGCACGTCCACCACTTCGCGCAGGTTGGTCTCCTGCTCCGATGTGCGGCCTCCTTCGGGTCTGGGGCGGGCGAATGCCTTGCCCTCGTATGCGATGTAGCGGCCCGCGCCTAGTGACCCAACAAGGTCCAGCAACTTCTGCGCGTGGTAGGCCTCAAAATCGGCCAGTTGCAGGAGCAGAGCCTTGCCCTGGGGGCTGGCGGTCTTCTCGGCGGCGGCAAGGTAGAACTCCCGCGCAGCGCGCTCGGCCTCAATGGCGGTTTGCACGGCTTCCAGCAGTCCTTTGTCGTCCATGTGTCTCCTCCGGGGGTGGTTGGCGATAGCATACCGTTTGCGTGGCGAGTTGTCAAGGGGCGGTGCGCGAATTCCGAACGGGCGCAGACATCATCGCCCGTCGGCCCTCGGCCATCCGAGACCGCCACGGTGCTATCTCAACGTCCACCCCACGAAGACTACCGGAAGCCAGAGTTGCTTCACCGTTCCCGGGACATGCGTGGGCGAGGGGCCCGGCGTTCTTGTGGGCCTGGCGGTGAAAGTCGGCGTCGGGCTTGTGGTGGGCGTACGGGTTGGGATAGACGTTGGGGTGCGAGTGGGCGTGCGGGTCGGCGTAAACGTGGGAGACACGCGCGGTGTGCGCGTCGGGGTGCGAGTAGGAACGGGGGTGCGCGTCGGTATCGGCGTGCCGTAGGTGATCAAAAGACGTGGGTCGTCCGTGCCCTCGCGGCTGACAAAGGCCCGCCCAATGTCCGCGTTCTCAAGGGTGCTAATCAGCATCATTCCGTAGTTAGGATACGTGCCCGCATACCACTCGCGCACCAGGGTCGTGGCGTCCCAAGAGTACCATGTATATGTGGAACCCACACTCGCCGACGAGTAGGCGCTTGTGGTATGGCCGGGCTGGGCGCTCCACGTAACGCCGCCCTCACTCCAGTTGCTGGTGATACGATGCATGTTTATCGTTAGTGACCCGTAGATGGAATCGTAGTAAGCCATGAGGCGCAGTTGCAGCGTGGCGCTCTGGATGACCATGCCGTGCGGGATCGCCGACAGGTCAAACCGCACGAGGGCGCGCCCGAGCCATTCAAGCGATGAACCAGCCTGCTTGCCGTATCCAACGTAGAGGAAGTTCGCCTTGCCGTGGTTATGGCTGGGGTCATGAAAGTCCACCCAGGAATCCGCAACGGGGTAAAGGGTGATGCTGGCGGCGGCATTCACCTCGCCTTCCTGCGGGAGTGGCCCCTCCGCATGGGGGCGAACGACCACCGAAAGCCCGACGACAGCCACGGTCAGGAAGAGGACAAGACCAAGCCCTTTCTTCTCCATCTGTATCCTCCTTCAATCAAGGGGGCGTTGCGGAGTGAGCAGTGGAGGGCGGTCGTAAGGAAGGATCAAAGCAGAACGAAGCGAAAACGGCTACCCACATCGCCAGGTGCGCGGGCTGCTACGGAGGGTGGAACGATTCGCTAAAATTATAGCAAGGGTTTGTTTAGAAGTCAAGACTATATTGCGAGGGCGCGGAGGGCGCGATGCAATGCCGCCAAACTGTCATTGCGAGGAGCGCAGCGCCCGAAGCAATCCCGGTAGCCTGTCATTGCGAGGGCGCGCAGCGACGAAGAGATTGCTTCGCTTCGCTCGCAATGACGGGCGGGGCAAGGGGGAATGCCGCCGCGGCGGGGCGAACTCCTGCGTTAGCCCCCTTCGGCCATGCGGCGCAGGGCCTCCTCGTCTATCATCGGGATGCCCAACTGGACCGCCTTGTTGTACTTGGTCCCGCCAGGAGACGCGCCCACCACCAGGTAGTCGGTCTTGGCGCTGACCGAGTCGGTAACCTTGCCCCCGTGGGCGCGGATATACTCGGTGGCCTCCTCGCGGCTCATGGTGGGCAGCGTTCCTGTGATGACGAAGGTCTTGCCCGCCAGCGGCTGAGGCCCCCCAGGCGCTTCGGCCCGCACGTCGGCCATGCGGACGCCGGCCCGCCGCAGTTTCTCAATCACCGCGCGGTTGCTGGGGCTGGCGAAGAACTCCACCACCGCCCGCGCCGTGTACGGGCCGAGTCCGGGCACCTGCTGCAACTCCTCTTCGGTCGCGGCCATCAGCGCGTCTATGGAGCCGAAGTGGTCGGCCAGGATGCCCGCCACGATGCTCCCCACGTGGCGAATCCCCAGTGCCGTCAGCAGCCGCTGGAGCGGGCGGTTCTTGGACGCCTCAATGGCCGCCAGCAGGTTCTCGGCGCTCTTGTCGGCGAACCCCTCCAGGCCCAGAATCTGCTCCTTGGTGAGGTAGTAGAAGTCGGCCACGTCGTGGAACAGGCCCGCTTCCACGAACTGCTCGGCCAGGCGCGAACCGAACCCCACGATGTCCATGGCCCCGCGCGAGGCGAAGTGCTCCACCTTGCGCACCAACTGGGCCGGGCACGAGGCGTTGACGCAGTAGTAGGCCACCTCGTCTTCGGCGCGGTAAACCGGCTCGCCGCACACGGGGCAGTGGGTGGGTGGCGTGATGGGCTGCTCGTCGCCGTCGCGCAGCGACTCCACCGGCCCCACCACCTGGGGAATCACATCGCCCGCCCGCTGGAGGATCACCGTATCGCCCACGCGGATGTCCTTGCGGGCGATGTCGTCAAAGTTATGGAGCGTGGCCTGCTTGATGGTAACGCCGCCCAGGCGCACCGGCTCCAGGATGGCGTAGGGGTTGAGCGTGCCGGTGCGGCCCACGTTGATGCCCACGGCCAGCAATTTCGTCGCCGCCTGCCGCGCCGGGAACTTGAACGCCACCGCACCGCGCGGGTCCTTGCCCACGTACCCCAGGGCGTCTTGAACCCGCAGGTCATTGATCTTGACCACCACGCCGTCTATCTCGTAGGCAAGCGTGTCCCGCTCCGATTCCCACACGCGGTACATCTCCATGACCGTGTCCAGGCTGGGGCAGAGTTCGCACCCGTCGGCCACGGGGAACCCCATGCGCTTGAGGTACTCCAGCACGTCCCATTGGCGGGTGATCTCTACGCCGTCGGCGTCCACGATGGCGTAGGTGTACAGGCGCAGCGGGCGCGAGGCCGTGATGTTGGGGTCCAACTGGCGGAGCGAACCGGCGGCAGCGTTGCGGGGGTTGGCGAAGGTCTTTTCGCCGCGCTCCTCCTGGCGGCGGTTGAACGCCTCAAAGTCGGCCAGCGCCATGTACGCCTCGCCGCGCACCACCAGCCGCGCGGGCGGGGGTTCGGTGCCCATTACGGGGATCCGCAGGGGCACCTGACGCACCGTGCGCAGGTTGGCCGTAACGTCCTCGCCCACCTCGCCGTCGCCGCGGGTGGCCCCCTGGGTGAACACGCCATTGATATAAGTGAGCACCACGGTCAGGCCGTCAATCTTCGGCTCCACCACGTATTCCAGCGGCGTGCCATCGGGCAGGAGTTTGCGGTTGCGCTCCTCCCACGCCCGCAGTTCCTCCTCCGAGAACACGTTGGCCAGACTCAGGATGGGGCGGGGATGGCGCACCTTTTCAAACCGCTCCAGGACGGCCCCGCCGACGCGCTGGGTGGGCGAGTCGGGGGTGATGAGCTCGGGGTGCTCGGCCTCCAGCGCCTTGAGCCGCTGGAACAGAGCGTCGTACTCAGCGTCGGAGATTTCGGGCGCATCCAACACATGATAGCGGTAGTTGTGGTATCGGATAAGTTCCCGAAGGCGTTGGAGTTCTTCCTGTACGGACATAGTCGCCTCCTGGTGCAGGCGTTGACTGCCTCTACTGCGCCAGTTTGCGTACCTCGGTCTGCACGTCGGTGCCGTTGACCGAGACGCGCACGTAGTGGTAGAACCCGCCCTGGTCCTCGCTGTGGGACAGGGGCGCGCCGCCCCCGCCCGAGATGACATAGATGACGCCGTCGCGCGTGGACTGGTCGTAGGCGCGGATGTGGCCGGCGAACACGTAGCGCACCCCCCGATGGCGCATGAGGGTCGTGAACGCCTCGTTGCCCATGGTCAGCACCTGGCTAGAGCCGCGCGGGTCAAAGGGCGGGTAGTGCAGCGCCACGATTTTCACCGGCTTCTGTGTGGCCGCCAGGTCTGCGTCCAGCCAGGCGGTCTCCTCGGCCCCCAGATACCCGCGCGACGCATCGGCGACGGCGAAGTGCACCAGCCCGATGTCAAAGGAGTAGTGGGCGCCCGGCGCGCCGGTGAAGGCGAGATAGTTTGCGAGCGAGCCGTCCGGAGCGTCCTGGTTGCCCGGAACCGTGTACACGGGCAGCGGGAAGTCGGCCATGAACTCGCGCCACGCCTGGAAGTCGGCAGCGGTACCGGTGGCAGTCATGTTCCCCAAGTGGATGAGGAAACGGTTGCCGTCGGCCTCAATCTGCCGAAGGAGCGCCCTGTACACGTCGGGGTTGCCGGCGGTCTCGCCGATGACCGCGAAGGAGTAGGCCGTGGCCGAGGGGTCCAGAGTCGGGCGCGCGGTGAGCGGCACAGGCGTTATGGTAGGCAGGGACGTGGGCGTGGCCGACGGCCCGGCAGTCGGCGCGGGGGTGCGGTTCGCCGTCCGGGCCGCGGGCGGCAGGGTGGGCGTGGGTTGCGGCGACGGGGCCGCCAGGAACGCATACCCCAACGCCATGCTGAGCACCACAACCCCGCTCAGGATGTAGAGAAGAATCTGGCCTGTGCTGCGCCGTCCGCGCCGTCGCGCCATGGATGCCCTCCCATGGAAGATATGCTGGCCTCGCTGGCGAGATTCCCGCCGCCCGGAGCGCGGAGAACGCAGAGGAGACGCGGGGTGAATCTCTGCGGTCTCTGCGCTCTGCGGCGATCCTCTCGGCCCATTCGCGTGGCGGAATTATATCACCCGCGGCGGGGTCGGGCAAACGCTGGCCGCCGGGTCTCGTTTCAAAGCCCGTTGGCGGCCCTGTCATGCTGCGCCGCGTCGCGGTGTGCAATCTCGCGACGGCTCTTGTGCACGGGCGACGATGACAACCTGCAACTGTCATTGCGAGCGAAGCGAAGCAATCCCAGGCCTGTTGTCATTGCGAGCGAAGCGAAGCAATCTCGCGCCCTGGAGATTGCTTCGTCGCTGCGCGCCTCGCAATGACAACCTACCGGGATTGCCTCGGGCGCTGCAATAAGATAGGCAAATGCATCCATTTAGATAAGATATGCAAATATCTTGAGCAGGATACTTGACAACACGGGGCCGGTGTGATATACTATATGCGGAATCCATCCAGGAAATAGGATTGGAAACCCATGTTCCCTGAACCAAGGCCCTCGGATGGAACACGCATCTGTGCTCGCGCAGGAGAGGGTTTCCGCGTTCCGTGCAGCAGGCGGCGACCTTCCCGGCGTGGGCGGGAAAGGAGGTGGTGGCCCAGAGTAGGTCCTTGCCGTTTCTCATCCGTAGCATGGGTATCAGGCAGCGTCACAACGCCGTGAAGCGCGATGCATGTGCTCCTGGTTACATCACTCCCGCTCGTCCGTGCTGTGCAAAGCACCGAGCGAACTGCGATGCGCTGCCGAGAGGGTAGCGCGGGGTCGTAACCGTCCATCCCAACCTGGCTGTTGGGGCGGTGGAGACCGGTAACCATGAGCCGAAAGTCGTTCGCCAGCATGAACACCGGCTGCCGTTGCACCTGTCAACCGCTCGTCCCGTCGGTCTGCGGCCCATTGGGGACCAGAATGCGCCGACGCGGACCGTGTCGTTACCGAGGGCACGCGGGCTTCACCCTTTGGTGCCACGGGGCCACTCGTGTTCGTACGCGAACGCAAACCCAAAACCAATTGCCCAAGGAGGAGGCAAGATGTCCAAGAAACTCATCGCTGTACTAGGGTTCTGCTTTGTCCTGCTGTTGGCTGCAGCGCTGATGGCAGGCTGCGCAGGCCCCCAGGGCCCCGCTGGCCCTCAGGGTCCTGCAGGCCCTCCGGGCCCTGCGGGTCCACAGGGTCCTGCTGGCCCTACCACCCTCGTTGCGCTGCCCAGCCAGCCCGAAACTTGTACCGTCTGCCACAAGCGCGCGGGCGCCACGCACCAGACCTACTACGACCAGTTGTATCAGGACGGCGTCATCAAGGTTTCTGACATCACCTACTCGTTCACGCCGCCCGATACCAGCAAGGTCAGTTTCAAGTTGACCAAGAACGGCGCCCCCTTTGACGTGCGACAGGCGGACTCGTGGGCCGTGTACTTCGTACCCTACGCCAATTCCAAGTTCCAGTTCGAGCCTGCTCGCGGCCGGCTGTCCCTGAAAGGGAAGACCACCTATGACGGCCAGGGCGTTGCGACGACTGTGGTTACCGGCACCACGAACCTGGCGGCCATGAATGGTCTCATCGTCGTGTACGGCACGGATGAGATCGTCGGCAGGCTGCCCGCCCGCGTCAGCCAGGGCAAGTACCCGTTTGTGGGCATGAAGGAAACCGGCAAGGGTGTGGACTACACATCCCCGGCCAACGTGGCGGGCTGCGAGAAGTGCCACACGGTGCCCTACCTGAAGCATGGCTACATCTACGCCCAGGTTAATGGCGATCCGGCAACGGACTTCTACACCTGCAAGGTTTGCCACCTGGACAACGGGGAGGGCCGCCACTTTGAGTGGCAACTGCTGGTTACCGACCCGGCGCTGGCCCAGAAGTTCCTGGCAGGCGAAGTGAAGTTGACGCCCGAGCAGGAAGCGCAGTTTGCGTACAAGATCACACTGATGAACGACGTGCACATGTCGCACGCCATGGAGTTCCCGTATCCGCAGTCCATGGCCAACTGCGTAACCTGCCATGAGGGCAAACTGGACAAGGTGCTGGCCGACGCGAACTTCAAGACGGAAGTCTGCAAGAGTTGCCACCCGGTAACCACTACCGAGGGCACCGAGCCCCATGCGCCCGCGCTGAAGGGTATCCTGCCGTCGCCCATCCATGACAACCTGGACCTGAACACCGTGGATTGCACCACCTGCCACGGCGAGGGCAAGGCGGCTCGGGGCTTCAGCAAGATCCACACCGGCTACGACCAGGCCATCTACACCGCCGCAGGCGTGAAGTACTCCGACGCCATCAGCGTTACCATTGACAGCGCAGCCTTCGCCAACAACACGCTCACCTTCGCGTTCAGCGCACACGAGAGCCCGGACGTGGAAGGCGTCAATGCGGCGGACATCCAGCCTTTGGTGCTGATCAGCCTGTACGGGTGGGACACGAAGGACTTCATCCTCGGCGGTCATGAGCGCCTTGAGGACACCAACGGCGACGGCAAGATTGACCGCAACGACAAGCCGATCCTGGAAGCCGCGCTGGGCGAAGAGCACCCGAACGTCAAGGTAACCTCAACCGGCGCCGGCAAGTGGGAGGCGACGTTTGACCTGTCCAAGTGGGCCGACCTGCTCACCAATGGCTCCGTGAAGCGCGCGGAGGTCGCGGTCCTGCCGACTCTGAAGAACGCGGACGGCGTCATGGTGTACGTGGGTGCCCAGTCCCGGACCTTTGACTTCGGCGCCAACGCCTTTGACGACAAGTTCACCAAGCCCATCGTGAAGGTTGAGGACGGCTGCGACAACTGCCACGCCGCGCTCGGAACCACCTTCCACACGCCGAATTACGGCGGGAGCGCGGTTGTCTGCCGCATGTGTCACATCACCAAGAGCGGCGCCGCGCACCTGGAGATGCAGTCGCGGTCGCTGGATTCCTACATCCACGCGATCCACGCGGGCCAGGCGTTTGACGTGGCCACCATTGACTTCGCCGATCCGGTGCAGGCCATGCACTACGAGCATCACATTGAGTTCCCGTTCCCGACGCATGGCATCACCAACTGCGAGGCCTGCCACGTCAAGGGCGCGTACGAGGCCGCGAGCGAGACCAAGTCGCTGCCCGGCCTGCTGTCGGCCAGCGCTACCCTGAAGAATCGGACCCGGAACATCGGTGCTGTTCCGTCGTATGTTACCGGTCCCGGCTCCAGGGCCTGCGGTGGCTGCCACCGGGCTGTCGCGATCAACGAGGATGCCGTTGACGAACTGGTGGCCTTCAATGTGCACACCCAGAATGGCGGCTACCTCGTTAAAGCGGGCGAAAAGCCTGTGGACACCCTCATGAAGGTCATTGACGAGGTCATGGGGGCGTTCAAGTAAGCGACGCCTGCCTCTGGTAAGCGAGAAGGGCCCTTCGGGGCCCTTCTTTTGTTTCGGAGCGGCGAGCGCGCCCTTCACGAGGAGCGACGGCCCGCGTAGAACACCGAGAGCCGAGGTGGGCCGCCTCGGCTCTCTATGTGAAAAGGAGGAGAAGAAGAGATACCCCATATATAGGCATGGTTCCTGACACACGCTTTCGGGGGAAGCTCTGGGTCAGGCCACCAGCCATCCTGACATTATGGCCAAGAACCATGCCTTTGTTCTGCATACAGAATAGCACAACTCCCCGTGCGCTGCTTGACGCTTACCCTACGATTTCCCTACGATTGGCGCGCGCTCGCGGCCGCTGGCGCTTGCGCTGCCGGCGCGTTTTGCCGCGCCACTCCCTTCCGGCTATACTTGCGCCATGAGCCAGGAACCCGACTACTACGCCATCTTGCAGGTGCACCCCAACGCCGAGCCGGAGGTCATAGAGGCGGCCTATCGGCGGCTGGCGGCCAAGTACCACCCCGACGTGAACCCAAGCCCCGACGCCACGGCGCGGATGCAGGAAATCAACGAGGCACACCGCGTGCTGAGCGATCCGTCCCGGCGCGCCGCCTACGACGCACGCCGCGCCCGCGCCGTGTCCCACCCGGCCAGACCCAACACCCCGCGCTCTGACCCCTGGCAGCAAGCCCGACATTTCGTCGCCTGGTTTGTGGTCCTGGTACTGCTGGGGGAACTGTATCGGCGGGTGGGCGGGCGTGGGCTGCTCATCCTCGTGGCCCTGGGCGGCGTGTTCTATCTCCTCTGGAAGTCGCGCCGCATCTTCTAGTGCTTCACCGCATTGATTCCTGATCACAGGTCATTGCGAGCGAAGCGAAGCAATCCCACGCCTGTTGCCATTGCGAGCGAAGCGAAGCAATCTCTTCGTCGCTGCGCTCCTCGCAATGACAACCCAGCCTGTCATTGCGAGCGAAGCGAAGCAATCTCGCGCCCTGGAGATTGCTTCGTCGCT
Organism: Anaerolineae bacterium; assembly: GCA_029907165.1. Taxonomy (GTDB): domain Bacteria; phylum Chloroflexota; class Anaerolineae; order DTLA01; family DTLA01; genus DTLA01. Next base: position 102 of record JARYMK010000108.1, on the reverse strand, counting down.
GCGCTCCTCGCAATGACAACCCCCACCTGTCATTGCGAGCGAAGCGAAGCAATCTCGCGCCCTGGAGATTGCTTCGTCGCTGCGCTCCTCGCAATGACAACC
>JARYMK010000107.1 GCA_029907165.1 Anaerolineae bacterium | reverse complement strand
GAGAGACAATACTTTTGTATTCTAGAACATTTTGGCAAATATGACAAGTACACGTACACGTGCGATGCACCTCCGAAGGTGCGTCGCACGTGGAGGTCGCTCCTATTCTTCCTTCGTCTCGGCCTCGCCGCGCTTGTCCCAGTCCTGCGGCTCCAGGTGGAACCGCAGGGCCACGGCCCCGATGACCGACACCACCACGAACAGGAACAGCGCCGCCAGCACTCCGGACAGCACCATGCCCGCCGCGAGAATGACCACAATGGCCAGCAGCACCAGGTTGAACAGCGGCCGCGACACGGCGAGGATGGCCGCATTCTTGAACAGCGCCCGCAGGCTCTTGTCCCGCTGGTACACGAGGAGTGGGGACAGGTAGAACTGCACCGCCAGCCACACGAACCCCACAAATGCCCAGAGGATGACGAGCAGCCTCATGTACGGGTCGGGCTGCTGGCTATAGAACAGCAGGTTGATGGCGAGCAGGAACCACCCCAGGAGCGATGGGAGCGCCACCTTCCAACTGTCCCACAGGTACATGCGGAAGCCCACCCAGAAGTCGCGGGGCGCGAAGGCCAGTCCGTGGGCCACGCGGTGGGCGACGAACGCCGCCCCGGCCAGCGCAGGCGGGATGGTAACAATGGGCAGACACATGAGCAGGGTGAACGAATTCACCCCCATGAGCATGAACATCTCGTCGTACACGTCGCGCAGGCTGCGCCACAAAACGCGGAACACATCAACCACGGCGCGGCTCCCGTTCCGCTAAGCGCAGGGCCACGAATAGCCACGGAGCCAGCAGGCCCGCCCAGACGCCCACCAGCGCGTACCGCACGAAGCGGAACACTTCGCCCTCGGGGAAGACCATCCTCAGCCCAGGTACAGGGCCAGCAGGGGAATCACCCCGACGATGAACCGCAGCACACGCTTCCACCACACGCCATCGGCGCGGAACCGCACGAAGTGCTCCTCCGCCACGAAACCAGGCAACATGCCGAAGGCCACGCCCGTGATCAGCGCCGTGCCCTCGGACGGGTGCAGCGCGAACAGAATTGGCGGCACGAGCAGGGCGATGCCCAGTTGGATGCCGAGCGACAGGATTACGCCCCGCACCGTGCGCCGCACCCACAGGTACACCGCCCCGAGGACAATCCCGATAACCCAGCCGCCCAGGATGTCCTGGGGAAAGTGCACGCCCAGGTAGATGCGTGACAGGGAAATCAGGACGATGAGCACGATGGAAACAACCCACATCCACGAGCGGCGCACGAGCGTGGCCATCGTCCCCCAGAACACGAGTGAACCCTGGGCGTGCCCGCTGGGGAACGAGGGGCTGGTCTCGGGCAGCGGCGCGCGGATGCGCGGGTCAAAGTCGTTGGGGCGCGGCAGGCCGAAGGCGTCCTTCAGGATGCCGTTGGTGTACTCGGACAGGAGAAACACGATGGACAGCGCCCGCCCCAGATGCTTGTTGATGCACCAGTAGAGAATGGGGAGAAACAGGATGTAGAACTGCTCCCTGCCCAGGTAGGTGGCAACCGTGAAGACGGCGTCCAGGACGCCATTGGAGAACTGCTGCACCCAGACGATGGCATCGGCCCCCCAGGTCATCAGCGACCGCAAGAACTCCACCATTTCGCTCCCTCCCTGCGCTGACTCAATCGGCGCGCTACACGGCGGTTACTACGGCATACACGAGGTCGGCGGCCGCCAGCAGGTCGGCGACCGCAATCTGCTCGGCGGTGGTGTGCACGTTGCTCATGCCCGTGCTCGTTACCACGCATTGAATCCCCTTGGCGTTGTACACGTTGGCGTCGCTCCCGCCGCCCGACGACATGAGGACCGGCTCCACGCCCACGCGCTTGCACAGGGCCACGAGGTGGCGTATCCAGGGATGGTCGTCGGGCAGGAAGTACGCCTCGTAGGAACGCGTAACCTGGATGTCGGCCCTGGCCCCGTGTTGGGCGGCGGCGGCCTCAAATGCCTTTACCATGCGGCTGGTCTGCGCGGCCAGTTTCTCGCTATTGAGACTCCGAGCCTCGCCCGCAATCTCCACGCGGTCGGGCACGATGTTGGTGGCGATGCCGCCGGAAATCTTGCCGATGTTGGCGGTCGTGTCGGCGTCAATGCGGCCCAGGGGCATCTGCGCGATGGCCTCGGCGGCCACCACGATGGCGTTGATGCCCTTTTCGGGGTCTGTGCCCGCGTGGGCTGCCTTGCCGTGAATCGTAACCGCCAACGAGTCCTGGCACGGGGCCTGGCGCACCAGCGTCCCGATAGGCCCGCCCGAATCCAGCACCAACCCGACTTTGGATCGCAGGGCGGAAACATCCAGCCGCTTGGCCCCAACCAGCCCGCCCTCCTCGCTCACGCTGAACACGATTTCCAGCGGTCGGTGCGGGTCGCCTGTGGCCTTCAGGCGGCGGAGCACGTCTAGGACGACCGCGATGCCCGACTTGCAATCGCTGCCCAGGATGGTGGTGCCGTCGCTGGTGATGATGCCGTCGGCGATGCGCGGCTTGATTCCCCGCCCTGGTTCGACTGTGTCCATGTGGGCCGACAGCAGGATGGGGTCGCCCTCGCCGTCCAGCGTGGCGATGACGTTGCCCGCGGCGTCGGTGCGAACCTCCGCGCCCAGGTCGCGGAGCATCTGGCAGAGGGTCTCCGCTAACTGCTGCTCGTGGCCCGTCGGGCTGTCAATCTGAACAAGGCGCAGGAACGTGTCCACAATGGGGGGATTGTTGGTCATCGTTGTTTCTGCCCTCCTTATCGTTTGTCGCTATAGGCGCAATCCCGTGCGACCGTCGTGATAGGCCGTCGCTACACGCGCTCACCCGTCCTACGCGCCATGCTCGGCCTTCACGCGCGCCAGCATCTCCAGGGCGCTCTCGCGGGTTGTGTCGGTGATGCTGCCCAGCATCTGCGCGATCTCGTCCACGCGGCGCGCGTCGCGGATTTCCTCCACGCGGGTAACCGTGCGGCCGCCCACGACTTCCTTGCGGATGGCCAGGTGTCGGTCGGCGTAGGCAGCGATCTGCGGCAGGTGGGTTACGCACAGCACCTGGTGGCGCTTCGCCAGCGTCCAGAGTTTGCGGCCCACCGCTACGCCGACCCTGCCGCCAATGCCCGCGTCAATTTCGTCAAAGATGAGCGTCGGGGTCTGGTCGGCCTCCGACAAGACGGTCTTCAGCGCCAGCATCAGCCTGGACGTTTCGCCGCCCGAGGCGATGCGCGCCATGGGCTTCAGCGGCTCGCCCACGTTGGGCGCCACCAGGAACTCCACACGGTCAACGCCCGTGGCGTCAAAGGCCAGCCTCGCCCCGTTCACGGGTACGCCTTCGGGGTCTTCGTCCTGCGCCACGTCCACCACGAATCGCGCCTTCTCCATCGCCAGGTCGGCCAGTTCACGCTCCACCTCGGCGGACAGTCGCGCGGCGGCTTCCCTGCGGGCGGCCGACAGGAGGGCGGCCTTCTCGCCGATGCGCTGCAGCAGGCGCTGCTCCTCCTCCTGGAGTTCCGCGATGCGCTCCTCGCTGTGGGTGATGGTCTCCAACTCGCGAGCGGCGCGCCTGCCGAACTCCAACACTTCCTCCACGGTGTCGCCGTACTTGCGCTTCAGGTTGAAGTAGAGATTGAGCCGCTCCTCCACCCGCGCCAGTTTGGTCGGGTTGTACTCTATGCTGTCGCCGTAGTCACGCAATTCTCGCGCCAGGTCATCCAACTGATACTGCGCGTCGCGCACCGCCTGGAGCCACGTCTCCCAGCGTGGGTCGTAGCGGCACAGCCCCGCCAAGTTCTGTTCCACCTGGCCGAGCAAATCGCTGGCCGACAGTTGCTCCTCGCTGCCCACGTACAGGCGGTGGTAGGCTTCTTCGGCCAGCGACTGCAATTGCTCGGCGTTGGCCAGGCGCGTGCGCTCCTGCAGGAGTTCCTCCTCCTCGCCCACGCGCAGGGCCGCTGCGTTGATTTCGCTGACCTGGTACTGGAGCAGTTCCACACGCCGCGCTAGTTCGCGCTCGTCCTGCTGGAGTTCCTGCAGTTCGCGGCGCACGCGGCGGAGTTCGTGCACCAAGTCGGCCACCTCGCGCCGCGCGTCCATCAGGCCCGCGTAGCGATCCAGGAAGTTGACATGTTCCTGCACGCGTAGGAGGCTTAGGTGGTCGCCCTGGCCATGGATGTCTATCAGGCGCTCGCCCACGGCCTGGAATTGGCGCAGCGTTACGGCGCGGCCGTTGATGCGGCAGATGTTGCGCCCTTCGCGCCGCACCTCGCGCGACAGGATGAGCGTGTCGCCTTCGCTCTCCAGGCCGCCCTCGGCCAGGATGGGGGCAATCTCGGCCTGGGCCGCCGCGTCCAGCGTGAACGTGCCCTCCACTAGGGCGAAGTCGGCCTCGGCACGGACGACCTCGGTATCGGCACGGCCGCCTAGCAGGAGCGCCACCGCGTCCACGATGATGGACTTGCCCGCGCCCGTCTCGCCCGTGAGGATGTGCAGGCCACTGCCCAGGCGCAGGGTCAGTTCGTCTATGATGGCGAAATTGCGGATATGGAGTTCAGACAGCACACCAAACCCTCCCCGCTCAAGCCCGCATCGGTATCATCGCAGCCGCGCAACCGCCGCCCCGACGCCCAGCACCAGGTACAGGCCCACTGCCAGCAACTCGTAGGGCGACAGGAGCACCCGAATGTCCCCCGCCAGCAGGGCGATGATCGCCAACGGCATCACCGCCCCGACGACCATGGCCCCGCCCGCCACCGCCCACAGGCGGCGTCCACGTCGGCGGCGCACGGCGCGGAAGATGATCTCGCCCAGCAGGCCGCCCGCCGCGGGGGCGATGAAAACCATGAAGAACCAGCCCACGATGCCCGCCAGCAGCCCCACGCCCGCCGAGAAGACCAGGGCGATGCTCGCGGCCACAACGTAGTCCGCCCATCCTGCACTGTAGAACACGGCGCTTTGCGCGCGGACGCAATCGGGGCAGCGGAACCCGACGGGCGTCCGCACAGCGCAGCGCGGGCAAATCGGCGTGCCGCAGCGATTGCACCGCAGAGTGGTTTCCACATCGGGGTGGCGGGCGCAGTGCAGAACTTCTTCCTCCGCCTCGGCCACGGGGCTTTCCGCGGCGGGCAACACGCTGGATGTCGCCTTGTACGCATCAGGCACCTGCCCTTCCGCCAGCATCTCCGCCTCGTGCCGCCGCACCCAGGACAGGGCCGCCTTCACCTCTTCGTTGGCGGGGTCCAGGGCCGCGGCCCGCTCCAGGCAACGGCGCTTCTCGCCTACATCGCGGGCCACACCGCTGAGTTCCAGCCATACGTCGGCCCGGTCGGGGGCAATCTCCGACGCGCGGCGGAAGAAAGACTCGGCCACGCTGTCCTCGCCTGCACGATGCGCCGCCCGCCCCTGTAGCAGCAGTTCCTGCACCTCATCCACGCTCATTCTTCCGCCTCTTCGGTGTGATTGATGGTGAGCCGCTTCATCAGGCTACGGTAGAAGTAGGTGCGCTCGCGCGTGCGGACAAAACGAGCCACGTTTGGGCTTGCCGTAACGCGCACGTTGTCGCCGTCCATGACGGCCACCTCAAACTGCCCGTCCACCGTGAGCATGGCACGATGGTCCGTGGAGACCTCAATCCGCACCGATGCCCCCTGCGAGAGGACAATGGCGCGGTCCAGGCTCAAATGCGGGGCAATGGGAATGACCAGGATGTTCTTGAGTTCCGGCGGGAGGATGGGACCGCCGACAGCCAGCGCGTAGGCTGTGGAGCCGGTTGGCGTGGCAACGATGATGCCATCGGCAGCGTAGGTGGTCATGTATCCGCCGTCTATGTACGTCGCCAGCCGCACGATGCGGGCCAGCGCGCCCCGGCTCACCACGACTTCGTTCAGCGCCTCGTAGGCATTGAGGCGGTTTTCGCCACGCAGCACCTCGGCATGGAGCATCATGCGCTCCTCTATCCAGAAGTGGCCTTCCAGAATCGCGGGGAGCCGCTCGCGCCAGACCGATGGCTCAAACTCGGACAGGAACCCCAGCCGGCCCACCTTCATGGCCAGGATGGGCACGCCTGCGCGGGTGGCCATGCGCGCCGCGCGGAGCACCGTGCCGTCGCCGCCCAGGGTGATGAGCAGGTCCAGGTCGCACACGCGGCCCTTGACCTCGTCCTCGTCCCACGCTGAACACAGCCACGGCTCAAGCCCACGCTCGCGCAGGAATGCCGCGATCTCCTCGCCCAGCGGGAGAGACGTGGGCAGTTTCGGGTGGAACAGGATTCCTATGCGGTTGAACGCGCGTTTCTCATCGGCCACAGGCACGGTCTCGCAATGCACTCGGACTCACGGAGTCATTATAGCCAAAGGCAGCAGAGGCGCAAGGCGGTATCCCGATGTTCCTCGCGATCTCTGCGGTGAATCTTTCCCCGCCACCGCGCAGACATGGGATAGATGGCGCGGAGTCAGCCCGCCTACGCCAACCGCTGGTCGCAGTTCTCCCGCTGGCCGCAGCGCAGGCACTTCTGCGGCGTCTCGTGATCGCGGTCGGCGGAACCGTGGGTGCGGGCCTCCCGCATCGCCGCAAGTGTGTCCAGCAGGCGGCGGCGCAGGGACTCGTCGTAGGGAATCTCCAGCGTGGCGTTGTCGTAGCGCAACAGGCCATAGGGTGGGCGGATGCCGAACTCCTCCTCGGCCAGCAGGCAGTAGGCGGCCAGTTGCAGCACGTGGCCCTCGTATGGCTGCGCCGGAGCCTGGCCCGATTTCACCTCCACCGGAACGCGCGCGTTGCCGACCCGCACCAGGTAGTCGGGCCTGCCGGTCAGACCGTAGCGCCGCGAGTACAGCGGCTCGCGCGTGCGCTCCCACCTGCCCGTATCGCCGTACACCAGTCGGCCGCGCGGCAACCCCGCTCCGGCCCACTGCCTCCGCGCCCATAGCCACACGACGAGGCCGACGATGACGAGCAGCAGCGCGACAACGGCAACGAACTGCGGGGGCACCTCACCCTCCTCCCAAGCGGGCGATGGCCCACAGCACAAGCGCCAGCGTGCCCAGGGCCGCCAGGACGATGCCTACGCGCTGCAGGACGAGTGCCAGGTACACCCTGCGCCCGTGGCGGCGGTGGGTTTCGGTCCCTGCCACCAGGTCCGCCACGTTGGCCGACGGCAAGCCCAGCACGCTCCCCAGGTACCAGGCGCGCGGGCAATAGGCGAACTGGCCGATCTCGCTGGCCCGAATCACATGGCGCGATGGTTTGGACATCGGATACTACTCACCAACTTTCACCCCGGAGAACGCGGAGAGCGCAGAGAACTATTCTGTCTTTCTCTGCGTTCTCTGTGCGCTCTGCGGTGAAATCTCAAAGCGGCAGCCCGTGCGCCCCGGCCACCCACGCGGCCGCAACGAGCGTGCCCAACAGCAGGCCGCCCAGCGCGTCGCCCGCGTAGTGCACGCCCAGCGCCACGCGCGCCACTGCCACCGCGACCGCGCACGCAGCGCCCGCCACCGCGAAGTCCGGATACGCCACACTCACCACAACCGCCACCGCCGCCACTCGCGCCGCGTGGCCCGACGGGAACGAGTAGCGATCCATGGTGCGCGAGTACAGTCCGGGCGCGTACCCATCCGGGCGCGGGCGGCGGACAATGCGCTTGACAATGCCGCCCAGGATGCCGACCGTGAGCACAGCGGCGGCTGTTCGGACGGCCAGGGCGCGCAGCGAAGCCCCGCCCCAGGCGTACCACGCGACAAGGATGGCTGCCCATAGCGAGCTATCACCCAGGTGGGCCACGACGAGCGCCGCCAGGCGAAGCCCGCGCTGCCCGTCGCGAATCCGCAGCCGTCGGCTGATGCGGCGATCCAACGCCGCCGCGGCCTGCCAGAGGCTCACTGCCGGTGCGCCTCCATATAGCGGATGACCATCTCCACTTGGTGCGGCTTGTCCACGTCCATCGCCAGTTCCCAGTCGGGTGAGGCGACGACGCGGCCCTCAATGCCCAGGATTTCGCTCACGCGCCGCTCGGCGTCGGCGAGGGTGAGGCGGCGCAGCACAATGGCCAGCAGGAAGCGCGGCCCCAGGACGCGGGCCATCTTCAGGGCATCCTTGCGCTGGGCGATGAGGTCGCGCATCATCTGCACCTTCTGCATGGACAGGTCCGACCGCACCATGAACAGGTCGCCGCCGTCCCAATAGCCGTCCTTCAGGTGGGCGTAACTGCGCCCCGAACCGGGGAACGCCGCTTCCAGCACGGATTTCTCCACGACCGAGTAGAACAGATCGCCGCCGCGCCGCACGCACGCTTCGGCGAAGCGGGCCACGACCGGGCCGGTCAGGAGCGGGATGTCCGACGAGGCGATAAGGACATAGGGTGAGATGCGGCCCGTGGCACGCAGCCACTCTAGCCCCGCCAGAGTGTTGGAGACGATGTCGCCTTTGGCGGCCAGGCGCACTACCGGCCCGGCGAACTCCGCTGCGTCCTCCGGTTCCAGGCCGACACACACGATGCGGTCCACGCATCCGCTGGCCCGCAGCGCCTCCTCCACGTAGGCCACCATCGGTTTGCCGAAGATAGGCAGGAGCGCCTTCTTGCCGACCGACGTGCCTGCCAGCAACGGGTCAGTTTCGCCCGCCGTCGCGCCCGCCAGGATGATCGCATCCAACTTCTCGCCGTCCCAACTCATAGCGCCTGCACCGTTGGCTGGAGATTGAGTTTCTCAAGCATGGCCTGTATCTCCGAATCGCTGAGTGGGCGGCCCAGCCCCGCCAGGGCTACCAGGCACGCCTCCATGACGTTGGTGCCGAAGGTGCGACCCTCCAGCCGCGGGGTCGTGGTCGCCAGATAGCGCACGCCCGCGTTTCGGAGCATCTCCACATCGGACGCGGTCGTCGTATTGGTTACCACCACCTTGCCATCCAGCCGCGGCGGCATGTGGCGGTAGATGTAGTTGAAGTCGCCGGCGATGACCGACGCCCACCGGTAGTACTTCTCAAACTTGGGCTGATTCTGCCGCTGCTTCTCGCCTGTGGGGTACAACATGCTGAAGGGAAGCCGCCCGAAGATAGGCAGCAGGACCGCTGCTAGCCGCTTCAGGTTCTTGATGCCCCGGATGGGGATGGGCAGCCCCAGCGCGAACATCAGGTCGCCGTACACCGTGTCGTAGCCCGCCTCGGCGAAGGACTGGGCCATGCCAAAGCGGTCGGCGGATGAGGTGATGAGCGCCGTCTTGGGCGAGATGGCGGCGCCGATTTCGGCCTCCACCACCTGCATCACCCGGCGCTCTAGCGTATGCTTCAGGCCGCCGCCGTCCACGACCGGCGTCTTCTTCACCCCCGCCACCAGCGGCAGCACCGAGTACAAGGGATAGGTCTTATCATCCACGCGGAGCGCCAGGTCGGTGCCGCCCACGCCAAAGGCATCCACCTGCCCGTCCAGGTCCTGGTACATCTGCTGTGCGCGGCGCATGTCGCCGTCGGTGCCGATGCGCTCTATGCGGATTCGCTCGCCCAGCAGTTCTACCTCCACAGCGTGGTCGCGGTGCGAACTCCCCAGGCTGATGCTCACGACTCGTTTCATGCATGCCCCCTTTGCTGTAGGATTGGCCATCGCCGGCATGCTGCGCGAGCATCACAGCGCCTCAAGCCGACGAAAGATCACATCCAGGTTGCGGCGGTAGAACGCGAGATCAAACAGGCCGTCCAGGTCTTCGGGCGACAAATAGCGAGCCACGCCTCGCTCCTCCAGCGTCTCGCGGAAATCCCGCTCTCGCCGCCAGGCGTCCATAGCCGCGCCCTGCACCAGGGCATAGGCTTCCTCGCGGGTCGCGCCCTTGTCCACCAGCGCCAACATCACCCTCTGCGAAGCGAATAACCCCCGCGTGAGGGCCAGGTTGCGAGCCATGTTTTCCGGGACGACTTCCAGGCCGCCCAGCAGCGCGCACATGCGGTCCAGCATGTAGTCCAGCAGCGACGTCGCACCGGGTAGGACGATGCGCTCAGCCGACGAGTGGCTGATGTCGCGCTCGTGCCAAAGGGCGATGTTCTCCAACGCCGTCGTCAGGTAGCCGCGCAGCACCCGGGCCAAGCCGCAAATCTGCTCGGCCTGCACGGGGTTGCGCTTGTGCGGCATCGCCGATGAGCCTTTCTGCCTTTCCCCGAACGGCTCGGCGGCCTCCATGACCTCGGTTCGTTGCAGGTGGCGCACCTCGGTGGCGAATTCCTCTAGCGACGCCCCCGTGATGGCGATGACGGCCAGGAGTTCGGCATACCGGTCGCGCGGGACGATTTGGCTGGACACCGGCTCGGGGCGCAACCCCAGTTTCTCACATACGTAGGCTTCCACAAAGGGGTCCACCGTGGCGTAGGTTCCCACCGCGCCCGAAATCTTGCCCACGGCGACCGTCTCCCGCGCCTGCGCCAGTCGCCGCCGGTTGCGGTCCATCTCAAAGGCCCACCGGGCGAACTTCAGCCCC
>JARYMK010000106.1 GCA_029907165.1 Anaerolineae bacterium | reverse complement strand
TTGAAGACCACATCGGCGCCAGCCTCAAACGCCGCAAAGAGCGAGTCCTCATCCTGCGTGTTGGTGAGGATCGCCAGGGGGACATCGGTCTCGGAGCGCACGCGCCGCACCTGGTCTCCGGGCAGCCCAGCGCGCAGCGCGACGACGACCATATCGGCGGGCCGCTGCGCCCAACTGCGCATGGCCCGTTCCAGGTCGTTGGCAATCGTTACAGCCAGCCCCACCCGCTGGAGCACCAGCGACAGGATGGCGGTCTCATCGTTGTCATCGCAGACAAGCAAAGCGTACACTGCTTCAATCCCGTGTTTCGCAAATCAGCGAGACAAGTATACTGGGTTCGCGCCCTGGCGGCAAGAATTGCTTGGGGCGAGCGCATATTTGCAGGCCGGGGCGAATTGTGGTAATATACTTGTAGCACCCTGCTGTGTGCGTGAAGTCTCACCTAGTGTTTTGAGCCAACACCTAATAGACGGGGGCCTGGCACTGCTGGGGCTGTAGTAACCCTTCGGGGTCAGGCATTAACCAGTAGGCGGGCTCCCACCTGCGTGAGCAGGTTCAAAACTCATTGAGACGCACGGCACAGCGGGGTACTCTTGTGCCCTCTTACCCCCGGGATTGCTTCCCTCCACTTGCAATGATAGAACCGATGGCGCGCGTACAATCTGCCAACGGATCATGGAACAGTCAGTTGCCGCCGGTCTTTGACTTTTCGCCCCTTGCGTGCTATGCTTCGCCTCGCAAATTCCGTAACGGAAGAGTGCCTCATGGGATACGAGAGAATTGATGACGACGTCTATGTGTTTTCCAGCGATACCTACGCGCAGGTAACGGCGGGCCTCGTTTTCACCAAGGCGGGGGCCATCCTGATTGACACGCTGCCGTTCCCGCGGGAGACCCAGGCCATCGTGCAGTTTGAGCGCCGGCGCGGCGGGCTGGGCGTGCGGTATATCATCAACACGCACCACCACGCCGACCATGTGTACGGCAACTATCTGTTTCCTGGGGCGCGAGTCATCGCCCACGAGAACTGCCGCGCCGCCATGGTGAAAGATGGGCCGGCCCTGTTGGAGCGCGACCGTCAGTCCATGCCGCAACTCATGGATGTGGTCCTGCGCTTTCCGGACATCACACTGGACAAGGGCGGGGCGATTCACATCGGCGGTAAGTCCATGGAGATCATCCCGCTGCCCGGCCATTCGGATGACCTGCTGGGTGTGTACCTGGTGCAGGAGAAGATTCTGTTCGCCAGCGATGCGATGATGCCCGTTCCCTACATCGTGGGCGGGGACCCTGGGGCGTACAAGCGTTCGCTGCTGAGGATGGGTGAGTTGAACCTGGAGAACCTGGTGCAGGGACACGGCGAGGTGCTCTTGCGGGGCGAGATTCCCGACGCGCTGAACGCGAACATCGCGTATCTGGACACCGTGCGCGCGCGGGTGAGGGAAGGTATTGAGATGGGCCTGTCTCGCGACGAGATCGCGGCGCTGGATGTGGAAGAGTGCGGGCTGTCGCGGGTTCCTCTGGGAGGGCTTGCCCAGCATCTGCATCGGGCCAACGTGCTGTATCTGTACGACGCGATGCGCCGCGGCACGATTCCGCTGACGGCGGATGAGTCCGAGTCATCCGCCGTGGTCTCTGCGAGCGACGACGATGAGTCGCTTGAGTGATCGTGCTGCTGCTACGGCGCCGCTGCCTTCCAAGCCACCTGATTTCACCGTGATCTTTGACGGCGGGAGCAAGGGGAACCCAGGGGTCGGGTACGGCAGTTTCGTCCTCAGGCGAAATGCGGACGGCGTGGAAAGGCGGCAGCGCCTGACTCTGGGAAACCGCGTTACCAGCAACGAGGCGGAGTACGACACGCTCATCCGTGCGCTGGAGGCCTTGCTGGCTTGGATTGGCGAGATGGGGCTACGCCCTGAGGACGTTTCGGTAGAAGTCCGCGGAGACAGCCAGTTGGTTATCCTTCAGGTGCGGGGCGACTGGAAGGCGCGGAAGGCGCGAATGGCGGCCCGTCGGGATCGCGTCTTGGCGCTGGCGCAGAGGTTCGGGGCGATCCAATGGGAGCACCAGCCCCGTCTTGCTTCCCTGTGGATTTTCGGGCACTGACCGCGGCTCGCGGGGGCGTGCCATCGCGTCGCCGTTACTCTTCGGGCAATTCCTGCGCGGGTAGGGTAAGGTCCACCAGTTCGCCGTGGACGTTGACGGTAGCGCGGAATCCCATCATCCCCAGGTAGAGGCGGGCTTCTTCTGGCAGCCCGAATTCCATCATCTGATCCACTTGCTTGTCCAGGTTCTGCAGCGTGGCATCCACGGCAGCCTTCGTGAAGAGATCGTCTCGGCCCAGGAGTTCCAGAATCTGGGGCGTGATGAGGTCGCGGTGGCGCACCAACTCATCGCGCAGGCGGGCCAGAATCTGCTGGTCCACGTCGCGCGCGGGGACATGGCGGAGGAAGCCGTATTCGGGAATGGTGTAGCACGGCTCGTCGCCGACATAGGCGACGCCCACAGGCTCGCCCGCTTCGTTGAAGATCAGGTTCTCAAAGAGAGGTTTCTTGCCCATAGTGCCCACCGGTCAGCCCATCCCGCCACGGGGGCTTGTGCCGCCGACACGCGACCCGCGCTCCTGCTGGCCTTCGTCTGACATGGCAAGGCAGTTGCGCCTTCTCAAGGTTCCATAGGAGGACCCTGACAGGGATTTCCCCGCCTCGCCGGGGTCTTTTGTCCCGTGAGAATTATACCACAGGTTGCCAAACGAGGGCCAAATCGCGCGGGCCTCGGCTGGGAGCGGTGGAGAGCCGATTCGTACGTGCGCCGCCTGGAGGTCCCCTCGTAAAGTTCATACAAACACGAGCAACTCACTTGCGCGACTGGCGGCCGATGCGGTATACTTCATTTGTTCGGCGCGGCGGCTCGCCTGGTGCGTAGGGATGGGCTACGCACGCGGCTGTTGTGAGCGCAGCGCCATGAGAGTTGCGCGATGGATGATAAAGCGCAGAGCAGGCATGACCCTGCTGCAGCAATCCTGCGGGTCTACTTGTTAGGGCCGCCGCGGGTGGAGTGGGCCGGCCGCCCGCTCCCCGTTGTGCGCCGCCAAGCCCGCGCCCTCCTCTACCGCCTGGCCATCCGCCCGGAGCCTGTCCCCCGCGAGCACCTGTGTTTTCTCCTCTGGCCCGACGCTTCGGAATCCACCGCACGGCGCAGCCTCAGTCACCTGCTCACGCATCTGACCCGTGCTCTGCCCGATGCCGACCTGGTGCAAGCCTACGAGGATGGGGTTAGGCTGCATCCGCAGCGCGTCTGGTCCGACACGGCGGCCTTTGAGTCGCTGTGCACAGCCCTTGCCCGGACGTCTGCACGGTCTCCGATTTCGGAAGGCGAGGCGCGCAGGGGCCTGCAGGAAGCGGTGGACCTGTATGCCGGGCCGTTTCTGGCCGGATTCTCCCTGCCCGGTTGCCCGGAGTTTGAGGCATGGGCCGCGCAGGAGCAACGCGCGTTGGAGCATTTGTACTTCCAGGCGCTCATCGTGCTCCTGGAGGAAAGCAGCGCCCGCGGAGAATACGAAGCGGCCATCGCCTATGCCCAACGCTACCTGGATGCGGATGCCCTTGCCGAAGATGTGCATCGCCGCCTGATCCAACTCTACGCTGCAGCCGGCAATCGGAGCGCCGCGCTGCAGCAGTTTGAGCGCTGCGTCGCGGCTCTGGAGAACGACCTCGGTGTTAGCCCGTTGCCCGAGACCCGGGCGGTCTATCAGGCCGTGCTGGAAGGTCGGCCGTTGGCGCGGCCTGCACCCAAGCCCGCCTGGGTAACCTTGCCCGGCCTGGACGCGCCGCTGGTGGGCCGCGACGACGCGTTGCGCACCCTGGACCAGGCGCACGCTCGCGCCCGCTCGGGGCAGGGGGGCGTGATCCTCATCGCCGGGGAATCGGGCATCGGCAAATCGCGCCTGATGCAGGACTTCGCCACCCGATTGCAGGGCCGCGCGCTGGTTCTTGTGGGTGCCGGCCTGCCCGGAGGCCAGACGCTGCCTTACCAGCCGATCGTGGAGGCCCTCCGCGGAGCACTGCAGATAGCGGGTGAAACGCTGCGGGTTCAGCCGATGTGGCTGGCCGAGGCTTCGCGCCTCCTGCCCGACCTGCGCGACCTGTATCCCGACTTGCCCCCGCCCATGCCTGCGGAACCGGAAGAGGCCCGCGCACGGCTGTTTGAGGCGTTGTGCCGACTGGTTCTGCGGGTAACCGCAGGCCCACGCCCTGTGCTCCTGTGCCTGGATGACCTGCACTGGGCCGACGGCACCACCCTGGACTGGTTGGCCTACCTGGCGCGCTATGTCAGTGCCAGCCGGCTGCTGGTCATCGGCGCGTACCGCAGCGAGGAGGTGGAGGCAGTAGCCGAACTGCGCCACAGCCTGGCGCGGCTGGGCTTGCTCTGCGAACTGAGGCTGGCGGGGCTGGACACGGGGGCCATCGCGCAACTCCTGCGCCATCTCGCCCGGTCCCCCTGGAGACCGTCAGCCGCCCTTCCCCTCCCATGGGGCGCCGAAGGCGAAGCACGCCCGCCAGAGGGTGAGATGGCTCTGGCCGAGCGCCTCCAAAGAGCCACGGGAGGCAATCCCTTCTTTCTGTTGGAAACGCTACGGGCGCTCATGGAGACCGGGCAGATGTTGGCGGATTGGCGCAGTCTGGAAGATTTTCCTCTTCCCGATACCATCCGCGAGGCCGTAGAGGCGCGCTTGGGGCACCTCAGCATGGTGGCCCGGCAGGTGCTGGAGGCAGGGGCCGTCCTGGGTCTATCCTTTGACTTCAACCTAGTGCGCATGACGGCGGGCCGTCGCGAACTGGAAACCATGGACAGCCTGGACGAACTTGTGGCCCGGCAGTTGCTGGTGGAAACCGCAGGTGGGCGTGAAACCTACCCCTACCGATTCCAGCACGAACTCACCCGGCGGGTCGTAGAGGCAGGGCTGGGACCCGTTCGCCGCCAGTTGCTCCATCGGCGCGCGGGTCGGGCGCTGGAACGGCTCGCCCCGGATGCGATTGCCGCCATGGCGCACCATTTTGACGCCGGGGGTGAGGACGAGAAGGCGCTGCGCTATCACGGCCTTGTTGCCCAGCGAGCCGAAGCGGTGTTCGCCTGGCGGGAGGCCGAGGAGCACCAGAGCCGAATGCTGGGGCTTCTGGACCGGCTGGACCCGGACTGCTCGCGGCCGGGCTGCCTGGCGCAGCGCGCGCAGGTGCTGACCCAGCGTGCCCGACTGCGCTACCTGCAGGGCCGCCTGGCCGAGCGGGACGCAGACCTGGCGGCGCTGGCCGCTGTTGCCGAGTCTACCGGCGACGAGGGGATGCGGCTGCAGGCGTCGCTCCAGCGGGCCCGCTACCTCAACCTGGACGGGTGGTACGGCGAGGCGATCCGCGCAGCCGAAGAGGGCCTGCGCCTGGCCGATGGGCTGGCCGACGCGACCATGCGAAGCCATCTCCTGGTGGAGATTGGTTTTGCCCATTACCTTCTCGGGCAGCCTCGCGAGGGCCTTGCCGCGCTGGAGTCCGCTCTGGAGATGGCCGGGGAACAGGCCGTCCCCGCGATCCGCGGCCCTATCACTCACAACCTGGGCTACCTCCATGCCCACCGGGGCGAATATGCCCGGGCGCTTGCCTATCAAGAGGAAGCGTATGCCTGCCACGAGAAGGCAGGCGACTACAACGGGATGGCCTGGGCCGCGTTGGACATCGGCTTTCTGCTGCTGAAGTTGGGGCGCTACGAGGAAGCCTGGCGGCGCCTGACCGAGAGCGTGTCCATCGCCCAGCGCATAGGCGCCCGGCCCGCCGAGGCCTACGCCGTTACATACTGCGGCTACTGGGAACTGTACCGAGGCGACTACGCCGCGGCCGCCAACCGCTTCCGGGATACGCTGCTATCGCACCAGATGATGCACCAGGAGCACGGCGCTGTGGCAGCCGAGGTCGGCCTGGGGCTGGCTCTCTGCAACCTGGGCGACCACGGCGAGGCGCGCCGTCGGTTTCGGGAGGCCGTTGAGCGCGCCCGTTCGGTGGCTCATCGGCGACGGCTGGCCGAGGCGCTCATCGGGCTTGGTCTGGCGGAGTTGGCCGATGGCGACCTGCCGACGGCCGACGGGTGCCTGGCCGAGGCGGTGGAACTCGCCCGCGTCAGCGAATGCCGCGAGAACCTCGCCGCAGGGCTGATTGTCCTGGCCCGTGCCGCGCGGCAGGAGGGCGACCCATCCGACGCGCTGGCCCACGCTCGCGAAGCCGTGCGAATCGCCGTGGAAAATGCCCTGACAACCTGCGAAATGTGGGGTGAGGTAGAAATCGGCCTGGCCCTGCTGGCCCAGGGTGAAGCGGTGGCAGCCTTGGAGCACACCGGGCGGGCCGTTGACCTCGTGTCGCAGGCCCACGAAGGCTGGGGCGGGACCGAGGGGGCGCACCGTGCCCACGCCCGAGTGCTGCAAGCCCTGGGCCGCGCCGAGGATGCTGAGGACCACATCCGGCGGGCCGAGGCCCTCATCGCAGCCAAGGCCGACCGCATCCCGGATTCCGAACTACGCCGGCGCTACCTCCAATCGGCCCAACGGGAACGGTAAAGCGTCCGGGCGTTCACGTTTCTTTCGTTTCGTATCCCCGTTTGTAGCCACTGTGTAGCCACCCCTGTGCTATGCTGCTATTGACAAGGATGGGTAGTCGCTTCTGTTGTTCCTGCTCCCGAGCCGGGCTGGCTGAAAGGCGAGGGAGCGTGCTCGCGTGGAAGGAGGTGATCGCAGCGAACAGCAAAACCGGCGTAGCGAAGGCAAAAGTGGAGCATAGGCAGGGATAAGGAGGTTCTGCCATGAAGTTCATCGCGCTGTGGAGTCTAAAAGAGGAAACCGATCAGGCGAAGCTGGCGGAGATCATGGGACGCCGGGCCGAGTGGAAGTTCCCCCCAGGCGTAACCCTGATTGCGGAGTATTGGTCTTCCAAGAATGCGCCGGCGGTCGTGTCCGTCTTTGAGGCGAACGACGCGGCGGCCTTGATGATCAACACGGTGGCCTGGCTTGATGCCCTGAAGGCGGACGTCTTCCCCGTTGTTACGTGGGAGGAAGGCCTGGAGAAGCTGATCCGCTATCTGACCGGCGAGTAACAGGGAGCCGATGCCCGCGATCGCTTTGGTTCTTCTGAAACCGAATGCAGAGAGGAGGTGAATTGCGATGGTGTTGTTTGTGGTCAAATGGGACATCCACCCGGATAAGGGGGAGGCCTACCTGGAGTGGCTCAAGAGCGCAGTGCCGCGCATCCTGAGCGTGCCGGGCGTGAAGGAGTTTCGGCCATACCGCGGGGCCGCAGGCGCGCCCCAGGTCGTGGCGACCTTTGAGTTCGCCGACTTCGCGGCCTGGGCGGCCTGGTATGCTCATGAGGAAGCGCAGAAAGTGTGGTCCGAACTGCACACCGTCGCCCTCAACGTAACTACCGAACTCTGGGGGCCGTCGACGGTGGTGCCCGAGCCTATCCGTCCCGGCGGGTAACTCATGTCCCCAAGCGCGGCGGGGCCTGGCACTATTCGCCGTCTCTGTCTTCTGCACCGGACCCCGTCCTCAAGGTGAACCCAGAAGCAGACGGAGCGTTTGAAGAGCAACCTGATTCACAGGTCGTTCCCGGCGAGAGCAGGGGCGACAACGGTCGGCATGCCCGGCATGCGCGTGCATACGAGAGAACGGGATTCCAGGCAAGGGGAGAGGAGATGACCCGATTTATCCTAGTCCACAGGTTCCCTCCCGCGGCGACCCAGGATGATGTCTCCGCGATGGCGCATGCTGCTGTGTCGCGCTCGCCAGGCGACATCCGCTGGCTACGGAGTTGGGTCGCCGGGGCGGATGGCATCCTTTTCTGCGAGTGGGAAGCACCGAGCGCGGAGGCAATCCGGGCTGTCTTGGAGGGGCTGGACCTGTGCCCCGTTGAGGCTATCTATCGGGTGAAGCCGTTGTGGTTCGCCTAATCCGTGCCCACAATCCCGCGAGCCACCGCAACCTTGCTGAGGAGGAAGAAAGAGATGAAACCCGAAAACAGGATTCAGTGGCTGCGCCGTGTCCTCTTCGTCAAAGTCGTCCTCACCCTCTTCGCGTGGGGGCTGCCCGCCCTTCTCGGCCCCATGGCCCTGCTCGCCGTGCTGAAACTCCCTATCCCGTCAGATCCGATCTATCTGCGACTCTTCGGCGGGGCGTGCACGGCCTTTGGCGTCGCCTATTGGTTCGCCTACCGAGACCCCGTCCGCAACGTGGCGATCATCCAGGCAGGGCTGGTGGACAATGGCCTGATTACGCTTGTCATTCTCATCCTCGTGCTGACGGGCAGGGTAACGAGCGCCTTCCTCGCACTTTCTGGCCTTCTGACAGGGCTGTTCTTCCTGCTGTTCTTGCTCCTCATGCCCAGGCCGGAGCAGATGTAACGAGATGATGCGAACTCTTGCGCGCTTGCCGTGATGGCAGCAGGCGATAGCCGCACAGGGTGCTGCGCTCCAGCGTTGAAACGCCCGCGGTGAGAAGGTGTGCCATGAGGCGGATGCGCCGGCGACGGCCGCGGTCCTTGTGGCTCCATGTGAACGGGTTGGGAGGTAGGAAATGGAGAATCGCATGAGCAGCACGCAGCGGGTGCGGTGGCGATGAGGGCAGTCCTGGTGCTGAGCCTTCTCGCATGGGCGATCCTCGGCGCAGCGCCCCGGCCCCTCGCGGGCGCGCAGCAGCCGGCTCCCGAAGCGCCCGCCCTGACCCCGGTCTGGACCTTCAGCGGCGGCGTTTACCAGGGCCAGTCCGGCGACTACACCACCCCCTTGTCGGGCGTTACCGTCGCCATCTACGGGGCCAACTCCCCAGGCCGCCTGGGCACATGGATTCGGGAGACGACCACAAACCGCTCCGGCGCATTCAGCCTTTCTGTGTCGGGCTACGACGGAGACTACGCATACTATAACATTGTGGAAACCGACCTTCCGGGCTACACGTCCACGGGAGCGTTGAGCGGCTCTGGGGGCGAAGTGGTTACGGTGAACTGGATTCGCTTCACCAACCCATCTCCAGGCGGGTATGCCGAGAACTTCTTCTGGGACGTGCCGACTCCGACGGCCACGCCCACCCCGACCGCCACGACCTATCGGCCGACACACACGCCCAGCGCGACGCCCACCCGCACGCCGACGGCCACGCCGACAACCACACGCATGCCCACCGCCACGCCGACGGCCACCTGGTGGGCTCCCGTCGTGGAGATCGGCGGCGCCGTCTTCGTTACGCCGATTCAACTGCCCAGGCCCGGGGTGGAGGTCAGCCTGTACGGTTCTCATCAGCGGATGGAGTTGGAGCAGCGTCTGGACGTAAAGGAGACGGCGGGCGATGGCTCGTTTGTGCTGCGCTACACGCCATCCCTCGCCGCCGCACAGGAGTATCCGTACCTCATCGTGGTCGTTACCGACCCGGAATACCGCGGAGTGGCCGCCTGGTCTGAGAGCGGCGCGGAGGTGGTGGCGGGGAATCGCCTGGTCTGGCACCAGCCGCCTCCCGGACAATACGGCGGCAACGGGTTCCGGGTCAGCCCGTTGCGGATCTATCTCCCCCTCATCATGAAGCAGGCCGGCGCAGCCGTCGTTGGTTCCGCGGCCCCAACATACTGCACCAACCTCCTGCATAACGGCAGCTTTGAGACGGGCAACTTCGCGTACTGGACTGTTTCAGGGAACCCAATGATCATCCAGGGCCCGACCCATGGGGGACAGTATGCGGCCCAGTTAGCCTATTACAACAACGACCACAACATGATCTCGCAGTCTATCGCCTATCCGTTCGCCGCCGCGGGCATCAAATTCACCGGGTGGGTCGCCCAGTACACTACTGACGAGTCCGGCCAGCATGACTGGATGACTGTAACCGTGCGGAGCAGCGGTGGATTTGAGTGGACGTCGTGGATATGGAACGACTCTCCAGCACGTGTTTGGATATCGCGGGCCTTTGAGTACTTTCCCCCGCAGGGCCTCTCGGCTGGCGAGACCTGGCAGGTCATCGTGGAGGCACGGAATGACGAGAGCGCAGGGACCACCTTCATGGTGGACGGCCTATCTCTCACCTTCTGCTGCGCCGAAGACCCCTACGAGCCCTACAACGACTATGTCAATGCCTACTACCTCGTGCCGGGCGCCACCTACAAAGTGCGCATCTGCCCGAATGGAGACGAGGACTGGTTCAGGTTCCCGGTGGTGCAGGGGCAGGTCATCACCGCCGACCTGTACAACCTGCCGGAGGACTTTGACATGAACCTGTACAGCAGCCCATCGCGGCAGTTATGTAACAATCTCAGCGGCACGTTCGCCGAGCACTGCTACGTGATTGCCGACACCACAGGCGAGTGGCGCGTGCGCGTCGTCGGCAAGGGAGGGGCCACCAGCAACTCGCCGGCGCTGCTGCGTGTGCAGGTGGCCAGTTTTGCGACGCTGGCGCCCACCAGCACGCGGACGCATACGCCCACGTTCACCGCGACGCGCACCCGCATGCCCACGCGCACGGCTACCTGCGCCACGGGCCTCACCCGCTGCGGGCGACCCCACCCCCAACCGGCCCCACCAGCCCGACCCGCCCCATCACCGAGACAGAGACCCCGCCCTGCCTGCCCACTCGCTCACCAACACCCGCGCACAAGGGCCTAACGGCGCGGCGGTTGAGATGCGCGCAGCGGAGGCGCGTCAGCGCCGACGCAAGCGTCATCTCCAACCGCTTGTTCG
>JARYMK010000105.1 GCA_029907165.1 Anaerolineae bacterium | reverse complement strand
GTGAACATCGTCAAGCGAGTGGTCCCGTCGCTCATCCAGACCGGCTCGTACCGGCACCCCTGGCTCGGCGTTACGGTGGCCACGCTCTCGTCCAAAGTCGCTGAGGCCATGGGCCTGCCCCGCAAGCAGCAGGGCGCGCTGGTCGTAGAGGTAACGGCCAACGGTCCCGCGGCCGCCGCCGGGCTGAGGCCCAGCACCCGCATCGTGCAGATAGACGGGAGCCAGGTTACCGTGGGCGGCGACGTCATCTTTCGGATTGACAACACCGACATCAAACGGTCCGAAGACCTCATCAGTTACCTGGTACGCCACACAGCCGTGGGCCAGCAGGTTACCCTGACGATTCTCCGCGACGGCAAGGAGATGCAGATCAAGGTAACCCTGGGCGAACGCCCCACGACGCGCGAGCGAAATACCTAGCGCTTCATCATATGTCATTGCGGGGAGCGCAGCGACAAAGCAATCTCCCACATACCCGGGATTGCTTCGCTTCGCTCGCAATGACGGGATAGATGTGGTCATTGTGAGGGTGCAGGGCGACCGAAGCAATCTCCGGAGCGTGAGAGTGCCTCGCTCCGCTCGCAAGGACAGGCAGAGGGTTTGGAACACGAAAGGCACGAAAGAACGCGAAAGTCGCGAAAGGGGTTCGCGCCCTTCGTGGTCCAAATCTTGGTCCTTTCTCCGCGCACTCTGCGCCTTCGCGGTGAAGTGCGGGATCACCCCAGGGGTAAGGAAGGATGACCTGTCATTGCGAGGGCGCAGGGCGACCGAAGCAATCTCCGGAGCGTGAGCGCGCCTCGCCCCGCTCGCAAGGACAACCCCCAATCTTCAATACGTAGGATTCCGCCGCAGTTGACAACGGCGCCATTTGGGGTTATCTTTCATCAGGGTACGCACGTTGCGCCCGCACTACGCATTACGGAGCCTAGCAGTGGGCAACGACTGGCATACGCGGACGGCGCTTGCTTGCGACATCGGGCGGAAGCGCAGGAACAACGAAGACTATGCGCTCGCCTGCGAACCCGAGGCCTCATCCCTCCAGCAGAGCAAGGGACATCTGTACATCGTCGCCGACGGCATCGGCGGAGGCGCGGGCGGCGAGATTGCCAGCCGATTTGCGGCCCTCGCAGTGGCTTTCCACTACTACGACAGTCCTGCCTCGCCATCCAGGAGCCTCCACTCCGCCATCGCCCGCGCCAATGACAGCCTGTACCGATACGCCCACACCCACGCCCGCCTTGCCACGATGGGAACGACCATCGTCTGCGCGGCCGTGCAGGACGACCACCTGTACGTCGCCCACGCAGGCGACAGCCGGGCGTACCTCCTGCGGAACGGCAACGTGCGGCTTCTCACCGAGGACCACAACCTGGCGGCGCAACTGGCGCGCGAGGGCCTCATCAGCAGGGAGCAGGCCAGCCATCACCCCCAGCGCCATCTGCTCCTTCGTTCGCTGGGCGGCGAGAGCACAGTGTCGCCCGACTTCGCGGAGGCGCGCCTCCAGCCGCAGGACGCGGTCATCCTGTGCTCCGACGGGCTCACCCGGCATGTGGATGAGGCGGAACTCGCAGCCATCTGCGCCCAATCGCCCGAACCCCAAGAGGCCGTCCGCACGCTCGTTGAATTGGCCAACAGCAGGGGCGGTGAGGACAACATCGCGGTCATCCTCGCACGCTGGGACCGCGGGCCGCTCGCAACGCCACGCGCGCACGGGGTTCTCGCCGCGCCGCCAGAGCAAGAGCCTACCGTGGAGGCCGTCATCGCGGCCCTGGCAGAGCCATCCCCGTACAGAACGTCGCACTCATCGTGAAAGGGGCATACTCAGCAGACCGTATGGAAGATCTTGTAGGCCAGACGCTGCTAGACCGATACTACGTTGAGGAATTCGTCGGCAGAGGTGGCATGGCGGAAGTGTACCGCGCGCGCGACCTTCGCCGCCGCATCCCCGTCGCCCTGAAGTTCCTCCGCGAGGACATGGCTGAAGACGAGGTGTTCCTGCGGCGGTTCCGGCGCGAGGCGCGGGTACTGGAGACTCTCCAGCATCCCAACATCGTCCGATACTACGGCTTTGAGGAGACCGACAACCTCCACTTCCTAGTGGTGGAGTTCATAGACGGCGAGGGGCTTCGGAAGAAACTATCTCGCCTGTCCCGGCCGCTTACCCTGGCCCAGGCGCTGGCCATCCTAGAGCCAGTCTGCAATGCCCTGCACTACGCCCACGCGGAAGGGATCTTCCATTGCGACATCAAGCCCGCCAACATCATGATTGACCGCACGGGCCGCGTCGTCGTGGCGGACTTTGGCATCGCCAAGTTGGCCGAAAGCGCCACGGTTACGTCCAGCACCACCGGCACGCCCGCCTACATGGCCCCGGAGCAATGCCGTGGGCAGAAGGTGGACGCGCGCACCGACATCTACGCGCTGGCCATTACGACCTTTGAGATGCTGACCTTGGACCGCCCGTTTACCGGCGAAATGGCGACAATCCAGGGTGCGGTCTCCGAGCGAATCCGCTGGGAGCAACTCAAGGCCACGCCGCCGTCGCCGCGCAAGTACAATCCCGAAATCCCCCAATGGGCCGAGCAGGCGATCCTGAAGGCCCTGGAGAAACAGCGCAACCGGCGGTTCCCCAGCGTCCTGGCCTTCTACGACGCGCTCAGCAACGGCGGAAAGGTAACGCCCGACCCCGTGCTCCCATGGGCGGAAGAGGGGGGCGAACCTGAAGCCGCGCCGCCCACCCTGGTTGAGCCATCCACGCCCGAAGGCGCTACTCGACATGGCCAATGGGAGCAGCGCCTGACCGACGCGCTCTGGGCAGCGCGTCGCACATGGCGGCGGGTCGCCGACGCATGGGACCAGGCCGCCCGGCAGGTGCGGCGCGCCCTGGCGGCGGGGCCGGCCCGTTGGCTTGCCACCGCAAGGGGCCAAGCCGCGCGCCTGGGGAAACAGCCCCGCACCGGGAAGCGCGTGCTCCCCTACCTGCTGGCGGGCGCGGTGGTCGTTGGCATCGCCCTCGCCGCGTGGGCGCTGGCCGGCAGGGGGACGCCCGCGGGCACGGCACCCGCTGCCACCGCCACGCCCCCGCGGGCGGTGACGGTGCACGCCACGACACCGCCGGCCGGCTCAACCGCAGCCGCGCCAAGCGCGAACGCCGTCTATCTGACGATAGAGACCGAGAAGGCCAACATCCGCAGCGGCCCCGCCACCGTGTACCCCATCATCGCCGTTGCCGAGCGGGGCCAGCGCTTTGAGGTCCTGGCGCGATCACCCAAGAGCGATTGGTTTGAAATCTGCTGCATACAGGGCAAACGCGGCTGGGTTTATCAGGACCGCGGGAAAGTGTGGGGCGACGTGGAGACCGTTCCGATATCCACGCCGACGCCCCCGCCGCCGCAGCAGATCCGAACAGAAGCCGGTGGCGGCACCGGACGATAGTGGTGCAGACGCCCCATGGCAACCACATGACGCTGTAGAGGAGACCCACCATGCCACAACTAGAGGCGACTGTCATCAACAATCGCTATAATGTGTCTTCATTTCTCGGACGCGGCGGCATGGCCGAGGTGTACAGAGCCCACGACCGCCAAACCGGGCGCGACGTGGCCCTGAAGTTTCTCCGCGATGACCTCGCCGAGGACCGGGTCTTCCTACGACGGTTCCGCCGCGAGGCCCAGGTCCTGGAGCAATTGCGCCACCCCAACATCATGGCCTACTACGGATTTGAGGAGAGCGGCGACAAGGCGTTTATCGTGGTGGAGTACGTGGACGGCGAGACGCTGCGCCGCAAACTCCGCAGACTCAAATCCCCCCTCACCATCGGCCAGGCCCTCAGCATCCTCAAGCCGATCTGCGAGGCGCTGGAATACGCCCACTCGCTGAACATCTACCACTGCGACATCAAGCCGGCCAACATCATGATCCAGGGCGACGGCAGAGTCGTCCTGACCGACTTCGGCATCGCCCGCATGACGGGAGTGGCGACGGCAACCAGCCTCACGCCCGGAACCCCAGCCTACATGGCCCCCGAGCAGTGCCGCGGCCAAGACGTGAGCGCCCAGACCGACATCTACTCGTTGGCGATAACGCTGTTTGAGATGATCACGCTGGAGCGTCCATTTAAGGGCGACACGGCCACCATTCGGGGATCAGCCAGTGAGCGCATCCGCTGGGAGCAGATTCGTCGGCCCGCGCCGTCGCCGCGCGTGTTCAACCCAGACGTTCCGCTGACCGTCGCGCGGCAGATTCACATCGCGCTGTCCAAGAAACCCTCGGCCCGCCATGGCTCTGCCATGCAGTTCTTCCAGAGCCTGCTCGTCCCTGGCGTGGTAACCATAGACACCGCGTGGCATTGGGAAGCCCTGGAAAGCCGTCCGGGGGAAGAAAGGCCCGAAGAAGCCGAGACGCCCTCCACCTAGGAGCCAGCGAGCACCGACTTCAGCACGTCGGGGCGGTTGGTGATGATGGCGTTGACGCCCAGCGCCGCCAGCCGCCGCATGTCATCCGGGTCGTCCACGGTCCACACGTTGACCTCGTACCCGTTGCGTTTGGCCCACGCCATGTACCGCTCGTCCACCATGCGATAGTGGGGATGCAGCGCCTGCGGCTTCACCACGAGCCGAAACCAGACCTTGCGAAGATACAGAGGCAAGTCGGGCGCGTACAGAAGGCCGATCTTGAGTTCCGGCGCGATTCGCCGCACGCGCAGCAGTGAGAACGGATTGAACGAGGACAGAATCACGCGGTCTTGCAGCCCACGCTCGCGAATCAGTTGAATGGTCGCCCGTTCCAGACCGTTATCGCCCAGGCTCTTCGTCTTCAACTCCACGTTGACAATCATGTGGGGCTCCAGGACGTCAAAGACCTCGGCCAGAGTGGGAATGCGCTCGCCCGCGAACTTCGGCGAAAACCCCACACCCGCATCCAGCCGCTTCAATTCCGCCAGCGTGAACCCGGCCACCGGCCCCGTGCCGTCGGTGGTCTTGTCCACCGTGAAGTCGTGGATCACCACCGGCACCCCGTCTTTCGTAAGGTGCACGTCCAGTTCGTACCCGTCCGCGCCGTAGGCATTGGCAAGGCGAAACGCCGCCAGGGTGTTCTGGGGCGCATCGTGGCTCGCCCCTCTGTGCCCCAGATTCAGAACGCGGTGTTCCATGTGGCCTCCATGTGCAAGTTATGTCAACTTCTTCCGGGGCGTTCCGTCGCACCGGACGCGGCCCGCCGTACTCTGCGGCGCACATCTTGAGCCAGGCGCTCCAGCGTCGCTGCGCTGCGCTCGTCGCCGCAACGGCGAAGGGCGCGAGCCACCGCCGCACGCACCAGCGGGAAGCGGTCGGCCGCGGCTCGCTCCAGCGTGCGGGCCGACTGCACATCACCCAGGTTGCCCAGGGCCTCGGCGGCAGCCGCACGCACGCTCGGGACGGGATCGCCCAGCAGGACCTCCTCCAGCACCTGCCGCGCCTTGTCGGTGCCCACGACGCCCAGCGCCAGCACCGCCCGCCGACGGATAACGCGATCTCCGCGTCGCAGCAAGTCCACCAGGCGGGCGGGGTCGCGCATCTGAGACACCCTGGCCGGAGAGACGCGCGCACGTGCAGGCGACGGCTTTGCCTGGGACTTGCGCTCGTCGGGGGGCAAGAAGTACGCATCCAGCGCCCGCCCCAGTTTTTTCTCCGCCTCTACCTTCTCCTGGGCTTCGTCCACCTTCGGCGTGGCTTCGCGGGAGTGGCCCACGAACTGGGCGCTGTCCACCACGCGCACGCCCAGCGCCTGGGCACGCTCGGCCAGCGCCCGGTCGGATGTAACTAGCGTCGCGTCGCGCTGGCCGCCGCGGGCGGGGATGCGGGCCAACTCGCGGATGATGGCCTCGTCTGCGCCGAGTTGAGGCGGCGCGATTCGCACGACAACGTTGCCCTGTGAGGGTTGGCGTCCCTGGGGGCCGGCATCAAAGTAGACCAGCACGCGGTGCTGCTTGCGGCGCTTTGCCCCGCCTTGCGTAGCCCAGCGCTGGAGCCAAGCCACGAGCAAGGCGTCGTCGGCGGAGTGCAGGAGGCCGACGCGGGCCATGTACTCCTTCAGATTGTTCCCGTCTATGAAGTACTGGCCCACACCTCACCTCCACAAGTCGGGCGTCCTACAAACAAAGGCCGCACCCCGAACGTGCGTGCGGCCCCTGTGCAGGTGCCCCCAAGGGAATTCGAATCCCTGTCGCAGCCTTGAAAGGGCTGTGTCCTAGGCCTCTAGACGATGGGGGCTTGCCTGCGTATTCTACTGATCGCGCATGATTTGTCAAAACTCAAGTTCTCCCGTCAACATGGCATTGCGAGCGGAGCGAGGCAATTTCGCATGCAGGGATTGCTTCGGGCGCTGCGCGCCTTCGCAATCCACACCGACGCCCGATTTGTCCCGCTGCCAGAGCGCGCTATACTACATCCAACGGCATCGGCGACTCTTGGCGGGCATATCCCCACAGGCGCCATGGGGAGCGAGGGTGCGCGATGAGTGTACTTGCCGACCTGCTGACGTTGAGCCGCGTGCCGATGGGGCTCGCGGTTGTGTATGCCGGCCTGAACGGTGGGGCGTCGGCCCTTCCCCAGGTGATTTGGCTGTCCCTACTCGCCTGGACGGTGGACAGCGTGGACGGCCACCTCAAGCGCGCTGCCCGCAAGCCCCCCAACTGGATCGGCCGCAACGACCTCACCTTTGACGTCTTCTTCAACGGCTGCGTGGCCTTCTTCTTTGCGCTTTCAGGCATCGTCTCCGCGTGGCTCTTCTCCATCTGGGTGGGCGCCCTCGGCCTCGTGCGGTTCAAACTACGATCCCGATCTGGGACCATCGCCGCCAACGCCCTCGTGGTCCTGACGCTGGTCGTCAATGCCTTCCTGCAGGCATTCGCCCTTGGCGGTGCCATCATCGGCTGGGCTGCAGTGGCGCTCGCGCTGGATCGGCGACGATTCGCCTGTCGCCTGCGCCTGTTCGCCGCGGGCATCCCTGCCCTGGCGCGCCGCTGGCCGCAACTCCGGCGCGACGACGAGTAGCCGCAGAATCCTCTGCCGGGAAAACACTCGGCGCAGCGAGCGTGGCTCGCTGCGCCGAGAGATTGGGCATCCGTCTTGGTCTAATACGGCGGAGGCGTGCCCAGCGCCGTGATGCGGCCTTCCACGACGGCCGTGATGGGCGAGTGTGTCTTTACGTACTCCACCATGTATTCAATGTCCACGGTGTACGTGTCCTGCTGCGGAGCCAGAGGCAGCGTGCCGTAGTGATCGCCGCCGCTGGCCATGAAGTTGTTGACCAACACCACGTACGTCCGCGTCGGATCCAGCGGCTCGCCGGTGCGGGCATCAATCACGTCGCCGATGATGCGCGAGTGCGCCGGCAAGTCGTAGTCAAACGTGAACCGCAGCCCTGACACCTGCACGATGCCGTGCTGGCCCGTGATGCCGTCTTCCAGCGTGGCGCGCACCTGCTCGCCGGTCAGCCACACCTTGACGAACGTGTTGCCGAACGGCAGCACCGAGAACAGTTCGCCGTAGGTGATCGGCCCGGCGTCTATGTCGGCGCGGAGTCCGCCGCTGTTGGTCATGGCGAAGTCTATCGTGTCGTCATAGGCCCGCATGGCGTCGGTAACGAAGTTGCCCATGTTGGACTCGTAGCGATAGTTGCGGACCAGAGGCACCGTCGCCTCGCCGATGACCGTGTTCTTGAGTTCCTGCACGGCGTCCAGGTACGGCTGCAACACTGCAGCGACAGCCTCATCGCGCAGAACGGGTTGGCCTTCATACGTTGCCGGGCCGCCGGCCCACGTGTTGTACACATTCTGCGTGGGCTTCACGGTGAACCCGGTAACGGTCTTGAACCACGGGTCAACTGCAAAGTCCACGCGACCAAAGGCGCTGCCGCCGTTGTAACTCTGGATCACGGGGATGCCGTTGATGGTCGTGGCGATCTGCGAGTGCGTGTGCCCCGAGACCAGCATGTTGACCTTCGCGGGGTCCAGGGCGTTGGCGAGTTTGGCGATGTCGCCGTAGTCGGGCGAGAACCCGCCGATGTGCGCGATCACGATGACCATGTTCGCGCCGCCT
The DNA here is from genome assembly GCA_029907165.1 of Anaerolineae bacterium. Taxonomy (GTDB): domain Bacteria; phylum Chloroflexota; class Anaerolineae; order DTLA01; family DTLA01; genus DTLA01. Next base: position 2,727 of record JARYMK010000105.1, on the reverse strand, counting down.
GCCCAGACCTCGTCAAGGATGGCGTTGATCTCGGTGGCCGGGTCGGTGAAGTCCAGGTGCCCGGTGTACGCCGGGTTCGTGATGCTGCCCGTGTCGGGCAACGCGACGCCGATCAGGCCGATCTTGATGCCCTTCGCCTGAATGTAGGTGTAGGGCACGGCCCAGTCGGGACGCTCGCCGGTCTCCTTCAGGCGGATGTTGGCCGACACCCACGGGAAGTTGGACTGGGCGATGCGGTCGGCCAGTTTGTCCAGGCCCCAGTCAAACTCGTGGTTCCCGAAGGTCGCGCCCATCAGGCCCAGCGCGTTGAAGCCGGCGATGGTGGACTCGCCGAAGAAGTAGTTGCTCTCCAGCGTGCCCTGCATCATGTCACCGGCGTCCAGCGGGATCACGCCGCCCGGGTTGAGGGCGCGGAGCACGTTGTAGTACCCCGCGATCCAGGCCAGCCCGCCGACCACATTACCGCGCGACCACGAGTAGGTGCGGCCGACCAACGCGCCGTGGAAGTCGTTGGTTGCCACCACGTTCAGCAGGATGTCGGCCGGCTTGACCACGTACACGACTTCCAGCACCGGCCGCTTGGTGGGGTCGCTGTACTCCATGGACGCGAAGACGTACTCGCGCGCGACGTCATCGGCCGCTTCCAGCAGGAACCCGTAATTGTCCTCGGCGGCGGTCATGTCCATCGTCCAGTCGCGCACTGCCTCCGTTACGTCCAGTTCCACCCAGCCCTTGTGAGTGGGCATCGGGACCAGGTCCAGCGCAGGCGTCTGGCGATCGGATGCGCCGCGGCCGCCGGCGACCTCCCACGCCTCGCTGGCCGAAGCCTGCTGCCACGTGGCCTCGCCCGCGGACCAGTCTTTCAGCGACTTGTACACGTGCAGACCCAGCGACCGAATCGCCAAGTCGTAACTGCCGCTGGAGCAGTCAAACCACGGGAAGAACGGATTGCAGTCGCTCGGGTACTCTATGACCCTGATGTAGTACACACCATCGGCAGGAGCCGTCCACACGATAGTGGACGCCCATCCCGGGCCGCTGTCGTCATCCCAGGCCAACTGCGTCCCGCTAGCATCGTACAGGAACAGCACGGTGTCGTACCACTGGCCCAAGCGCAGGGTCTGGATCATGTAGCGGGTGCCAGCCTTGGCCTCAAACTTCACGAAATCCACATCTTCGCAAATGTGGAAGCCGTGGGTCTGCGGCAGGCCGTCCACCGTGAACCACTGCGCCTGATCCATGGTGTTATCAGGCTCGTACATGTCGGGCGAGCAATACGGAGCATCCGCCGCGCCGATGGCGTTGGGAGCCGCGTCGGCCTTGGGCTTGGCTTTCGGGGCCAACGAAAAGGTCGCGCCCGGCGTCTTCTCACCGTCCCCGGGTATTCCGTCAAACACGCGCGGCTCGGTGAGGTTGTAGAGTTTCAGCGTAGCCTTTGCAACGACGGCACCCTCGGGCAGCATCTCGGCAATCATGCCGCTGCTCAGGTCAAACTTGACCAGGCTCTCAAACTCGCCGCCCGTGCGCACCTTGATGCGATCGCGACCCTCATAGTTCATGCCAGGTGACCATTCGCTAATCCAGGTGTCCGCGGATGCCGGGAAGTTCACCACGCCCTTGCCAGCCACCGGATACGTGGTGTAGAGCACGTACAGTTTGGGGCGCATCGTTGGGTCGTAGTAACTGGACGACGCAAAGGCGCGGGCCATGGCCTTGGTGGCGCTGCCACCCAGGAACAGGCCGTTGTTCGCGGCTGTACCGGCGACCCAATCGGCCACCACCGAAGTAACGTCCAGGTTGGCCTCCGTCTCGGTGCCCAGAAGCGTAACGGAATCGGCGGCCTTCGCATCACGGTCGGTCGCCGAGTCGTTGGCGCCCGGCGCGCCCCACATGTCGCCCTCCGTCGCGTTCAGCCATGTGGCTTCCCCCTCATTCCACGCGCGATAGACCTGGTACGCCGAGAGGGTGAACGGATGAGGGATAGTCCACGCCGTGTCCACCGGATACACCGTTAGCCGCGCCTGCAGCACCGTTGCGCCTGCTGGGACGCCCGAGAGGTCGAACTTCAGCAGGGCCGCGTGGACGTTGCCGTTGCGCACGTAGAACTCGTTGCGCGTGGCGTAGTTGGCGTTGGGCTGCCAGCCGTTGATCCACGTGTCCTCCACCGCCGTAAGCGTTACTTCGTGGGCCAGGTCATCGGGGATTGCGGCAGCAGACGGGCCACCCGATGCGCTGGGCGGGGGGGCTGCGGTAGCGGGTATCACCGCCAGCAGGAGCGAGAGGATCACAAACAAACCGAACAGTCGGCTTTTCATACGGAACCTCCTAATTTGTAAACAAACGGGGGATACGCACGTTTGGGGAGATGCCCGCCGCAAAGACGGGACGTCCCAAGGTTACGCAGCCGAAGCCCTGTTCTCACCTCCCTTCCGCCGCCGCAGCGATGCCGCTTGCGACGAGCACGACGACGCAGACCACGGAGAGCGTGCGTTGCCGATGGGCTGGGGTGCAGGTGCGGTGGTCGTGCCCTTCGCGGCGACACGCTCATGACACAAGCCAGAGGCCGCTCAAGAAGCGATGGAACCCTCTGCCCGCGCCCCTCACGGAGCGCACCAAAAGTGTAGCGCATGTGCGAAGCCCTGTCAAGCGCGTGTACTCGTTCAGTACCTTAGTGACACATCCTCCTTTCCCAGGATTCCATTGTGCACGAGGTACTGGAGTGGCGTC
>JARYMK010000104.1 GCA_029907165.1 Anaerolineae bacterium | reverse complement strand
GGGGTTGCCGCCCACCTGGAATTTGGCCACAATCTGGCTGTTGCCGTCGTCGGGGTTTTCTTCAAAGACGGCGTCGCAATCCGACCAGCACGCGCCGCAAGCGATGCATTCGTCACGGGTGATGATTACCTTCATCGCCAAACCTCCCGCAGGTCGCCAAAATACGACTTACAGTGTACGGATATTCGCTCCCACTGTCAAGCCGCAGCGCACCGCCGCTCTCCCCGGTCGCCCGCGTTTGCGGCCAGCGCCTCCCCGCGCTACAATCGCTCAAAATGCAGGAGGGGAGCCGATGCAAGACCTCAGAGACTACTTCCGTGCATTTGCCGCCCTGCCCGAAGCGGCGCGACAACTGGGCGCCGAGCAGGCCGCCGCGCGCCTGGCCCAGGACGCCCAGCCCCTCGCCAACCCCGAGGCTGCCGCCGCCTTCGTGGAGAAGACCCGCGCCCGCTACCATCTCACGCGCCAGGACGCCCAGACCGCCTTCTGGATTCTGCAAGAGTACCACTGGAGCCACTACATCCGCCGCCGCCCCATCAGGGGACGCATCGCGCGGTTCGTCGCCGCGTTCCTGCGCTATAAATACCCCAAGGCCATCTTGGAGACGCGCGATGAGGTCATCGTGGAGTCGCCGTGGGGCGTGGCGTGTCCCCTCGTGCGCGGCTTCGGCGGCGATTTGGAGCAGTGCCGCCCCCTGTGCGAGGCCTGCTTCCGCCACGACGTCATCATAGAACCCGACCAGATCGCCCTGATGAAAGCCGCCGCCCCCGCCCTGCGGCTAGTCCTGCACAAATACCGCGAGTCGCCCGACAAGCACTGCGAGTACGCCCTCGTGTCCGAATGAGCCGGCCGCTGCGGTGAACCGTTGGCCGCGCCGCGAGGTAGTACAGGCAGCACACCGCGCGGCGTGCCAAGTTGCAGATCGCCGTGCAGAGTGGTATATTCACATCGCGCCCGCCACCGTGCGGTGCGCTTCGCCATTATGCAGAGAGGTGATCATGCCTGGAATCTCCCAACGCTTCGCGCGCACGAGTGTTCTGATCGCACTGCTCGCGGCGGTTGTGCTCCTCAGCGGATGCGCGGCAGCCGCCGAGAAGACCGAATTCGCCGGCCCCGACTGGAGCCGCGGCATCCGAGTCGGCAAGTCGCACATCAACAACCGACCCAGCATCCTGTGGGATTCGGCCAGTGCCAACGCCGTCATATCCTACTTGACCAATACCGAGCAAGGCTGGCGCATCCAAATCGCGCGCGTCAACGCCCAGGCCCAGGTATCCGCCACGACCCTTCCATTCCCCATGCGCGCCCCCACCCGCCAGCAAATGGTTGGGGGCGGACAGGGCACATTGCACCTGTTCTGGCTGGACACGCCAAGTGGACAACGGCCAGGACTTTACCACGCCCGCGCCACGACCGACGGCACGCCGCTGGATGAGCCGGTGCGGATTTCCGGCGACGCCAGCGACGTAACCGGCTACTGCACGTTCCGAGTGGCGGAGGGGGCGTTGGATGTGCTCTGGAGCGACGTCTCGCATGGCGACCCGCAGATGTTCCACGCACGGCTGGCCGATTCCGGCGAAATCGTCATCGTCCCGCACGCCCTGGGCATCGCGGGCGCCGACCCCTACGCCGCCGTGGACACCAGCGGCATGGTGCACCTGGCTTGGCACCTGGGCCAGGCCATGAGCGCCGAGAAGATTCTGTACGCCACCCTTGATCCTGCGAGCCTGCAGGTCAGCGAACCCACCGTCATGGCCTCGTTCCCCATGGGCACCGGCCTGGCGCTCTATCCGCCCGAAGTCGCGCTGGAGACGGGCTGGGTGTACGTCATCTGGTCGCTGGAGCAGCGCGGCGGCGGCCTGACACCGGGCACCGCCGAGACCTTGTACCAGGCCTTCCCCATCGGCCAGCCCCAGCGCCACAGCGGCGGGCCTGTGTACCTGCCTGCCCTCGCCAAGCCGGAGTACCAGGCCGCAAGCGGCGCGTTCAATTACGCGCACCTGTACCCCCTGGCGTCGCGCAACGGCGGCGCAGTGATCCTTCGCTCCCCGTCCGACTACGTATACATGCAGTACGCCGTCCCCGGCCAGCGGGATGAGGCCGCGCTGTTCGTCTCCAGTTCCATGGCGCTGCCCCGAAGGACGGGGAAGATTCAGATTGCCTTCGCCCTGCTGGATGACGGTCGAGTGAAGGGGTATGAGGTGGCGGTGCGCACGCTATCCGGCTCCCTGCGGCCCGCCGTGGCAGTGGATGATGAAGGCGCGTTCCACCTTGCCTGTCTGGGCGTCGGGGGCTTCGGAACCTACGAGGTGCTCTACGCCAGCACGTTGCCGGCAGTCCGAGCGGTGCTGAACCGAATGACAGGCGCGGATGTGATGGCCCTGCTCCTGGGCAAGACGTGGAGCGCGGCCTCGGCCCTGTCCTTCTTCCCGATGCTTGTCATCTGGCTATTCCTGCCGTTCGCCTGGCTGGTGGGGTTCTACCTGGCCCGTCCCGATGCCGACTTGAACACCCGCCCGGGCCGCGTGGGGCTCATCGTCGCCATCGTGCTGTACCTGTTCTCCAAACTATTCATGCTGCCCGCGTTCCTGTGGTACGCCCCGTTCCTGGACGTGGTGCCCCCTAGGTACGAGTGGGTCGTGCTGTTCGGCTTCCCGGCGCTTCTGCTGGGTCTTGGCGTCCTGGCCATGCGCGCCTACATCCGCCGATCCGAGCGCAAGGTCGTCATGTTCGCCTTCGCCATCTTTGCGGCCACCGATGCCATCCTGTCGCTCATCTTCTACATGCCCAACGCGATGGGCGGATAGCGGTCGCCATCGGACGGCCAAGGTCAGGCGATAAAGCCCTTGCTCCGCAAGAGCGCCTCCACCCGCCGCCAGTGGGCATCGGGAACGCGGATGCTCGTGGGCCCGACCGCTTCGCCCAGCAGCGGGCCGATCTCCGAGTCGGCGCGGATTTCCGCCAGCACCTCGGGCGAGTCGGCCTCCAGCAGCACGGTGCGGGTCAGCCGGGCCCGGCCCCTGCGGCTCGCCCACCCGCGAACGCGCGTGAGAAGGCTTTCGGGAGCGCCGCCCGCGCTCGCCTGCGACAGGAACCGCACCACCGCTTCCACGTCCGCGCCCTGGCCGAGAATCCGCGCCAGCGATGCGGGCGTGATGCGGTACACCGTGCCCTCCGCGTCGCTTTCCCACGCGGCGAGACGCTCTAACTGAAAACGGTGCAACTGGTTGCCGTCGGCGGGCCAGTGGATGCGCCCGTCGTCTTGCACCGCAATGGGCGCGAACTCGGCCGCAGGCTCCGCCTCGCCCCCGTGCAGCCAGGCCCAGCCCCACTCGGTCAGGGCGAAGCGCACGTCCTGCCCCTCAGCGTCCCAGCCCAGGTCCACAGCCCCCAGGAAGTGCAGCGGCCCCGCGACGGCCTGAGCGATGAGCCGGCCCTCCACCTCGTCCCAGTGCTCAAACCCCATGAGGTACTGGCCCGTTTTCACGTCCCGAATGTACCAGGTCTCATAGTCGCCGCCCGTGCGCTGGAAATCCGGCGCGTAGTCGCGGATGGTCTGCGCCACCTGCTTGAGCGAGTACCACGTCCCCGCCTCGCACGCCTTCAGCAAGTCCAGGAGCCGCTGGCGCGTGCGCACAGGATCGTGGCTCCACCCGCTCCCCTCGCAGCGTATCTCCGGAATGTGCCGCAGTTCATCCCAGCCGTCGTCGGCAACCCAGGCTCGGTACATCTGGCCTTGTCGCGCCGGTGCGGACGCGCTCAGCCAGGCGCGCGCCGCATCCGAGGCCGGCTTCAGCCTGTCCCCGGCTTTGCGCACCAGTTTGAGCCGCCCCGCGATCCGAAGGAGCAACTGCGTGCGCAGCGGTTCATACGCCGCAAAGGGCGGCGGAGACATCGGCTTCCACACCCAGCGCCGCAGCCACGCCGCTTCATCCTGAGACGACAGCCCACGCCCGCGCACGTACCGCGGCTGGTGATTCTGCAGATAGGCCAGGAACGTGCACACGTCAAGCGACGCCGTATCGCGCGCCCGCCAGGCCTGCGCGGGGGCCTCTTGCGGCGCGAACGGCAGGCCCGCCTGCGCCCGCGGCGGCGGCAGTAGCGGCAGCAAATCCGTCGGGATAAACAGGAACGCCACCCGCTCGTCCGCGTAATCGGCGAACGCCTTGAACAGAAAGCCCAGGAACCACAGCCGCTCGGTGATGTTGGCCGGCGAGAGCCAGGGTTGTTCCAGCATCAGTTTGCCGTCGCCCATGGAGCGAATCTCCCCGAACCGACGCATAAACGGGTCGGCGCGCACCCTGCCCCCCGCCGCCTGGACGGTCTCCAGCGCCTCGCGCTCCTGTGGATTGAGGATTTCCAGCGCCTCGGCCACCGAGTCGGGCCGCAGCATCTGGTCGGCTAGGAAGCGCGCAGCCTGGACGCGGTTGTTCGTGGGCAACTCTATGCCACGCGCCGCGGCCAGCGCCCGCAGTCGCACCACCGAGTAGTCCAGAAGACATTCGCTCAGTTTCCGCATCCTCGCCCCCGGCCCGATAGAATCGCCGACGTATTATACGTGCCGCGCCGCCGCTCGACAATCGCCCCCGCCCCACATGGCGAGCCGCGTGTTGCGTCGCGCGCCAAATCCGCTATACTTGGCCCGCATGGAGGTGCTACCTATGACCGACAAACCGCCCAAGAACACCATCGGATTCTGGGCCACCCTGTGGAACCGCCTGCGGCTCGCATGGCGACTGTTCCGCGACCCGCGCGTGCCCCTATGGCCGAAAATCCTGATCCCCGCCGCCGTGCTCGCGTATGTGCTCGTGCCTGTGGACTTCCTGCCCGACCTCACGCCGATCCTGGGGCAGTTGGACGACTTGACGCTCATCGCCCTGGGGTTGCAGGCGTTCATCTCCCTGTGCCCGAAGCACATCGCCAGCGAGCATCTGTCTCGGCTGCGGGGCGAGTACGCGAAGCCAGCCCCCGAAGGCGAAGTCATAGAGGGCGAGTACACCGTCCACACGGACTGACCAGCGGAATTCGTAGGAGGCGGTGACCAGGGATCGCCGCCCGCCGAACCATCGTCCCCACATTCGCCGCGGAGCGCGCAGAGACCGCAGAGGGTTACGGCAAACTCTCTGCGGTCTCCGTGTTCGCGGCAGGACAGCAGCGGCTAGGGATAGCCGCCCTACGAACTACGAACCGTCTTCCCCACATTCACCACGGAGCACACAGACGTAGGGCAGGTTTCCATACCTGCCCCGGACGGCGGCCAGGGATCGCGGCCCTGCAAACCGTCTTCCCCACATTCGCCGTGGAGCACGCAGAGACCGCAGAGATTCATGGCGAACTCTCTGCGGTCTCCATGCCCTCGGCGGTGAAAATCTCGTCAAGCGCTACTTGACGAGCGCACGACCCCGCTCAAACGCGCGCAGGTTCATCTCTACAAACTTGGGCGGGACGCGCTCCTCTATCGCGGCGCGCCACACGGCCTCGTCCACATCTAGGAGCGCCGACAGTGCCCCCAGCATCACCACGTTGTTCACGCGCGCGCTGCCCACTTCCTGCGCCACCTTGAGGCTGGGGATGAGGTACACCTTGTCGGTAACGGCCTTGAACGCGGCCAGGAACCGCTCGTCGGACGGGTATTCAGCCCCGCCCGAACTGACGGCCACCGGCGGGATGGCCTGCTCGTTCACCAGCGCCACGCCGCCCGGTTTCAGCCAATCCACGTAGCGCAGCGCCTCCAGTTTCTCAAAAGCCAGCAGGAAATCGGCCTCGCCCTTGCCGATGAGCGGCGAGTAGACCCTCTCGCCCCAGCGCACGTGGCTGATGACGCTTCCGCCACGCTGGGCCATGCCGTGCACCTCCGACTTCTTGGCCTCCAGGCCGGCACCAAGCCCCACTTGCGCGATGACATCGCTGGCCAGCAGCGTTCCCTGGCCCCCTACCCCGACCACGATGAAATCTACCGTCTTCATCTTCGCTCACTCCTTCCCCTACGCATCCGCCGTTTCCTGCACCTGGCTGCGGAACAGAATCGCCTTCCGCGCGCACACCTGCGCACAGACCTCGCACCCTGTGCACAGCAGCGCGTCAATGGATGCTTTGCCGTCGGGCCGCTTGACGATGGCCGGGCACCCCACGCGGAAGCACAGCCCGCACCCGTTGCACCGCTCGTCGTCCACACGCAGCGGCACGTACTGCTTGCGGGCCTCGGGCAGAAGCGCGCACTCGCCGCGGACCACCAGCGCCGATGCCTCGTCCCGCTTCAGCGCCTCCCGCAGCGCCCGCTCCACCTCCCGCAGGTCAAAGGCATTCACCGTCTGCACGTGATCCATCCCCAGCGCCCGCAGGAGCGGCTCAAACTCAATCTGCTTGGACTCCTGGCCCTGGAGCGTGCGACCCGTGCCTGGGTTGTCCTGATGGCCGGTCATGGCCGTTACGCGGTTGTCCAGCACCACGGTAATCGTCTTGCCGTTATTGTAGGCCACGTTCAGCAGCGCCGGCATGCCCGTGTGGAAGAACGTGGAGTCGCCCAGCACGGCGATGTTCCGTTCGGGCGAGCCGGCCTTGTCCGCGCCGTGCGCGACGCCGATGCTGGCCCCCATGCACCCGCACGTGTCCGTGGAGTTGAGCGGGGGTAGCGCGCCCAGCGTGTAGCAGCCGATGTCGCCGTTGATGGGCAGTTTCAGTTTCCGCGTGATGACGTAGAACCCGCGGTGCGGGCAACCGGGGCACAGCACCGGCGGCCGACCGGGCAGGCTGCCGACGTCCGGCACGATGTACGTCTTCCGCGCCGACGCGGGCAGAAGGCCGGCCGCGATGGCCTGCTCGCGCACCGTGCGCGGGTCCATCTCGCCGATGCCCGAGAAGATGGACTTGCCCTCCACCCACAGGCCCAGCAACTTGATCTCGTTCTCCACGAACGGGTCCAGTTCCTCCAGCACGATGGCGCGCTCCACCTGGCCCACGAACTCCCGTACCATCTGCGGCGGTATCGGGTAGGTCATCCCCAACTTCAGGATGGACGCAGTCGGGAAGACCTCCTTCGCGTATTGATACGCCACGCCGCAAGTGATGATGCCCAGGCTGCGGTCGCCCCACTCCACGCGGTTGAACGGGAATGTCTCGGCGAACACCGTGAGTTTGCGGATGCGCTCCTCAATCACCGGATGGCGCTTGCGGGCATTCACCGGCAGCATGACATACTTCTCAAACTTGCGCGGGTAGGTCGGCAGCGGAGGCGGGCCTTCCTTGCGCTCGCCCAACTCCACCGGCGTGCTGGAGTGGGCGATACGCGTCGTGATGCGCAGCATGACCGGCGTATCAAACTGCTCGCTGATGTCCAGCGCCGCGCCCACCAGGTCTTTCGCCTCCTGGCTGTCCACCGGCTCCACCACCGGCACGCGGGCGAACTTCCCGAAGTTGCGGTTATCCTGCTCGTTCTGCGAACTGTGCATGGCCGGGTCGTCGGCCGACACCACGAGCAGCCCACCCTCTATGCCGGTCATGGACGCGTAGAAGAAGGCGTCGGCGGCCACGTTCAGGCCCACGTGTTTCATGGTGGACATGGCGCGCCGCCCCGCGTACGCCGCCCCGATGGCCACGTCCAGCGCCACCTTCTCATTCGTTGCCCACTCCGCGTACACGTTGGGGTAACGCGCGAACTCCTCCAGAATCTCGGTGCTCGGCGTCCCCGGATAGGCCGACGCTACGGCCACGCCGTACTCCCACGCGCCGCGCGCGATGGCCTCGTTTCCCGACAGCAGTTTCTTCATTCCACACCTCCCCGTGGTAATCGGTGCGTCTATGCTTCTCCTCGCCGGCGGAGTTCTACACCCCCAACTCGCGCGAGGAGTTCAAAATACTGAACCAGCGCCTGCGTGTCCCGCGTACCCGTCTCCATCTCCACGAGGTCCGCGATGTCCGACAGCGACCGCTCGCCATCCGTCCAGTAAAGCGCCAGTTCGGGCGTCGTCCGCCCAAAGTCCGCGTGCTCCTTCCTGAACCGGTAGAACGCTTCGCGGTCGCTGGGCTTGGACAGCAGGTCCCCCACCGACAGCGGCCCCCGGAATCGCCGCACGGGGACCAGGCTCGCAGCCTTCTCCTCCCACTCGCCCGACGGCGGCGCGACCGGCTCCCCTGCTTCCTCGCCCAGGAATGCTGCCGCGCGCTGCAATTCGACATCGGCAAACGCCGCGCACTCGGCCTGGAATGGCGTTATGTCAAGTGAAGCCAGTCGTCGCAGGGTCGCCAGGGCCTCGGCCTGCCGCGCCGTCGCAAACCCAATCTCGCGTCGCAGTCGGGCCAGGCTGGCCTTCTCGCTGCTCATCGCCGCCTGCACCCGCCGTATGATGTCCGCCTTGAACCGCGCCGTCATCTCGTGCGCGAGCCACTCCGCCTCCTTCGGCCCCGCGTTCGCCACCCAGTAGCCGTAGGCCGCCGCGAGCACCGCCACCGTTCCCATCATCTGCGGGCTGACCTTGTCCAGCGTGTCCTCACTGGTGTGGTAGTAGCGGTCCGGCCACTGGATAATCATCGGCGTCGGCACGCCCACCGTCGGATCGGACAGGATGTAGTGGTCGCTCCCGCCAGAGAATGGCGTGTCGGCATAGCGGTACAGCGGGAACTCACCCTGCCCCGCGTGGCTTTTCGCGCCGCCCAATAGCAGGTCTCGGACATGACGCGCCAGCACCGGAGCGAAACTGCTCATGGACGCAGCCGGCGACTCCACCAGCAGCGAACTGCCGCACTTGTCTTGATCCTCGCCCACCATGTCCAGGTTCAGCCCGGCCACCATGCGCGGAATATCCGGCTCGTGCGACGCGAGATAGGCATACGTGCCCGACATCTCCGGCACCCACAGGAACCGCAGCGTGCGCCGAGGCTTGGGCAGCCGCCCACCGGCAACGCACGCTGCCAGCGCCCGCGCCACTTCCATCAGCGCGCCCGCGCCCGACGCGTTGTCGTTGGCCGACGGCTGCGGGTGGCACAGGTGCGCGACCAGAAGCACCTCCTCCGCCGTCTCGCCGGCAATGACCGCCTCCACGACCTCCATCTGCCCTGCGTACAGGGCCGAGTCCACCTTCGCGCGTACGCGCACAGGGGGCTTGCCTTCGGCCTTGGCCTTGCGACACCGCTCCCGCAGCGCATCGCCCTGGCGCGGCGTCAGCACGAACCCGAACACCGACAGGCGCTCGCCAGCCCGAAACCAGAAGGACGTGTACTGCCGCGCGTCGGGCAGGTCAATGCGCTCGCGGATGGGCGGCGCTTTCATCATGCCGTCAAACAGCACGCCCGCCGCGCCCCGCTCGCGCACCGCCAAGTCCAGCACGCGCTCTATTGGCGCCTGGGTGAGCACCACCTTGCCCTCCACGTCCAGGCCCTCGTAGTCCGCCCGTTCGTCGCCCCCCACCAGCGCCACGACCTCAAAGTCGCCGTCCACAGGCGCGCTCCGCTGGATGACCGAGACTTTCACCTCGCGGTAGTCGGCCAGTTTCTCCACGACCTGGCCATCCTCTCCCAGCAGGTGGAGCGTGGCCTCCCTGCAATCCCACTCGTGGAACGTGCGCATGGACCAGAACGTCGTCTCGCCGTCAGCGGGATACGACAGGATACGCGCCTCCAATCCCGCCTGGCGGAGCGTCTCGGCCACGTACTGCGCCGCCGCGCGGAATCCCGGACTGGCCTGGATGCGGTGGAATCGGATGATCTCGCCCACGTAATTCTTGGCCGCAGCGCCCGAAATCTCCTGGCGCAGCGTCGCAATCAACGAATCAAACATGCCTTTCCTCCCCTCGTCTAGCGCGCATACGGCGCCAGGTACCACAGCATGAACTCGCGCCCGTACAAGAGCGCGAACGCGGCACCCAACACTAGGTACGGGCCGTAGGCGATGGTGCTCTTGCGGCCTACGCGGCGCAGCGCAAGCATCACACCCGCGCCCAGCCCGCCCAGCAGGATGCCCGCCAAGATCGCCACGATCACCACAGGGAACCCCGTCGCCACCCCCACGAACCCCATGAGCGTAACATCCCCACCGCCCAGCCCGCCCCGCGATGCGATGGCGAGCACGTAGAACAGCCCGAACCCGATGGCCCCACCGATGAGCGCCTTCACGGGCGTCATGTTGGGCATGAAGAAACTGCCGACGAACGCAATCGCCATCGCGGGAAACGTTACGACATCCAGGATCAGGCGGCGCTCCAGGTCGGTAACCGTTACCAGGATGAGCACCGCGAAGTACAGCGCCATGAAGGCGAATTGCACGCCGACGCCGTAGCGCCACGCCAGGACTGCGAAGACGGCGGCGGTGGCGATTTCCACCAGCGGCGCGCGCAGCCCCCTCCCCGCCCCGCACTGCGCGCAGCGGCTCCACCCGGCCACATCGGCGATGACGCCCGCCAGGCTCAACGGACGCCGTGCCGCGCCGCACGCGGAGCATCGGGGTAACTGAAACGGGGATCGCCGAGGTTCGGCAGGAAGGAAGTCGGCGCACAGGTTCAGGAACACGCCGACGCCGTATCCGAGCAGGGCTGCCGCGACTATCATCCTCTATACTCTCTGTGCGAGTTGCGCGCCCATTATACCACGACCGTCGCCAATCACCAACCGCGACAGGGTTCGGCTCCAGAGTTCACGGGTATCCGTCATTGCAGGGCCCGTGGATCACGAAGCAATGCCCACTATGGGCATTCCCGTGCGGGCGAAGCATGCCCCGCCCGCGGGCGCGTCCGCCACGCAGCGGGGAATCGCGGAGGCCGAGAGCCTTCGTTTCGCTCAGAATGACAACCTGGATTCCGCACGGGCACCACGCAGGTTAGCCGTACCACTGCTCGCCTCGCGTGCGGGGAGAGAGGGGGCCAGGGGATGAGCGGGGTGCGGCGCTTTGCAGTGGCCGAGGCGAATGAGCTCGTTCAGATAGGTTAGTGAACCAATGGTGCTAGTTTGACAGAGTCATGGGGCTTCTCCAAACTGTGGTTGAGAGACCATACAGAAAGGAGAATGC
>JARYMK010000103.1 GCA_029907165.1 Anaerolineae bacterium | reverse complement strand
CTCGGCCACGCGAATGAACTCGCGCAGACTCACGTCTCATCCTCCAGCGTCGCGGGCCCTTCCCAGCGCCGGTACAGGGCGTGGGGCAGACCCAGCACGTCCAGGATTTTGCCCACGACGAAGCCCACCATGTCGTCCAGCGTCTGGGGGCCGAAGTAGAACGCCATGTTCGGCGGCAGGACGATGGCCCCGGCCATTTTGGCGAGGCGCATGTTCTCAATCGCCGCCAGCGACAGCGGCGTCTCGCGCGGAACCAGCACCAGCCGCCGCCCCATGCGGAGCACGTTGTCGGCGGCCCGGCCGATGAGGTTGGAATTCAGCCCGTGGGCCACCATCGCCAGAGTCTTCATGGAGCAGGGGACGATGACCATGCCATCGGCCAGGAAAGACGACGAGGCCAGCGGCGAACCCCAGTCGTCTTCACCGTAGCCGAACGCGGCGGGCAGGTCCTCGTGGCCCAATTCGTGCCGGAGCACCGCGCGGGCCGCGTCCGACACGATGAGATGAGTCTCGTGCTCGGTCAACTGTTCCAGCAACTTCGCCGCCAGGATGGCCCCCGACGCGCCGGTAACGGCCACGATGAGCCGCATCTCATGAGACCTCCGTGATGATGACCCGCTTCGCGCCGGCAAGCCGCAGGAACAGGTCAACCCGTCCGCGCGTTTCGGGCGTTACCAGCGCGATAAGGTTGCCGCCCCGGCCCGCGCCCGACAGTTTCGCGCCCAGCGCGCCGCCCTCCAATGCGGCCTGCGCCAGCCGATCCAGTTCCGGGCACGAGACCCCGATGGCCTGAAGCACGGCGTGGTTGCGGTTCATCAACTCGCCCAGGCGCGGCAAGTCGCCCATCTCTATAGCGCCCCGGCCCTGGTACGCGATCTCGGCGATCTCGTCAAACAGGAACTCGTAGCGGCCCAGGTTCTCCTCGTAGCGGCGGCGCACGTCGGCTACAACATCCTTCGTCTCGCTGACGATGCCCGTGTCGGCGATGGCCAGCAGGAACGGCGTCTTCACCCAGAAGATTTCCAGTGTCCGCCCGCGGACGAAGTACACGGGCTTGCCGAACGCGATGACGGTATTGTCCACCCCGCTGGGCGTGCCGTGGTAGATTTTCTCCGCCTCGTACACCAGGTCGGAGACGGCTCTGGATGTGAGGTGCTTGCCGAAGTAGAGGGCCAGCGCGCGGACGATGGAGGTGGAGACGGCAGCGCCGCTACCCAGCCCGCGGGCGATAGGGATGGTGGATTGCACCGAGATGCAGATGTCGGGCTGGGGCGGGATTTCCAGGCGGGCTAGGGTTTTCCACACGATGGTCGCCAGGGCATCGTCGGCGCTCGCGGACGACAGTGGATAGCGCAGGTCCAGGTCGCGGGCTTCCAGGATGACACCCTGGCCGGGCTCGCCCAGGCTGACCTCGGTCCGCGCCTGCACCTCAAACACGGGCACGGCGATGGCAGGGCGACCGTATACCACCGCGTGCTCGCCGAACAGGATCACTTTCCCCGGAGCCGTTCCCACGGCTTTGGCTGTGCTACTCATCGTATGCCCTCGCGCGTTGGCAGTATAGCACAGCGCCCGAACGCGGGCAAGGGACACGAGGGGGACGCGGAGTGTATACATTTCGGTGTAAGTTAGGTCTTGGGAGAAGAGGCAACCCCGCTGCAAGATTGGTACGCATCAGATGTCAGCCGCAATGGGGTTGCTCTACGGTAGAGATTTTCAGATGCGCGCTTCTGCCAATGCCAAAGGTCTGGTGTCCGCCACACGCGCACGGTTAACATAACACACGTCATGGGAGACTATCCCTGCCTTCGCCCTTTCTGGGCAGCCGGATAGTGCGATTCCCTTTGTGATGGCGCCATGCTGCGCGCCGAGTGGGGCTTTGGAACTAACTACTGTCCATGTGCCCGTGAGTACTCCATGCGTGTTGACATCCACGCCACGCTGGCGTATGATTCGCCTCACAGAATCCCGGTGAGGGGGAAGCCAACGTGCGTAGAACCGTATCCCGTGCCATCGCGTTGCTTGTGGCCGCTGCCATGCTGCTGTCCGGGTGTGGGGGTAGTGCCCCAACCCCAGCCCCCAGCCCGACGGCTACCCAGGCCCCGCAGGCGTTTGACCTCGTCATCCTGCACACCAACGACGTGCGCGGCTTCACCGAGCCCTGCGGCTGAAGGCCGCCAAAAGGCGGGTTGGCCCGTCGGGCCACCTTCATCCGTCAAGTGCGGGAACAGTATCCGCACGTCCTGCTGCTGGACGCCGGCAACGCCCTCACGACCGACCAGGCGCTGACCTCCTCCACCAAAGGCGCTGTGATGATTGAGGGCATGAACCGCCTGGGCTACGATGCCATGACCCTGGGCGACCAGGACTTCCGCTGGGGGCCCGACGTCATCCAGGCGCGCATGGGCGAGGCCAGGTTCGCGGTGCTCTCGGCGAATGTGTACGCAGGCGGCACCAGCACCCTGTTCGCGCGGCCTTACGTCATCAAGGAGATTGCCGGGCACCGAATCGCCATTATTGGCGTTACGAGCAAGAACCTGCTGGCCTTTCTCCCGCCGGACAACCGCATGCCGGTGCTCGTGGCCGACCCCATAGATGCCGTGCGCCGCGTGATGTCGGACCTGGCCGACAAGGCCGATGTCGTCATCGTCTGCTCCAACCTGGGGTTTCAGCAGGACCAGCAACTCGCGGCGAGCGTCCCGGGCATCGCGGCCATTGTGGGCGGCAACCCGGGCGTGCTGCTGCCCGAGCCGTTCCGGGAGCCGACGCACGGTACGATCATTGTGCAGGCGGGGTATCAGGGCGAGTGGATTGGCCAGTTGGTTCTCCGAATCAACGAGGCCGGGAAGGTCGTCTCGCACAGTGGCAAGACTATCACGCTAGGCGCGGACTTCGCCGACGACCCCGACATCCGCGTGTGGCTGAATTCGCTCGCCACGCCGTAGCCTATGCCGCGCTCCACGCTGTCAGGATGCCCTTGACCAGCGCCTCGTCCTCATCGGGCAGGACCGTACGCGGGTCAAACAGCACGCGGTCTTCCTCAATGCGCGGGACGATGGCGGGCTTGCCCATGCGGAGCGCGCGCGCGAACCCGTCGGGCGAAGGCACGGCCAGGGCCAGCAGCCATGTGGGCAGCGTCTCGCCCGGCAGGGAGCCACCGCCGACGGTAGATTGCCCTTCCACCACAGTCGCGTCCACACCTGCAGCCTTCAGCCGTCGCGCCCAGGCACGCGCCCGTTTTCGCAGCGTGTCGGCAGGCGTCGCGATCATGCGCCAGACGGGAATCTCGCGGGCCGCCTCGTTGAGCAGATAGTGTCGCAGCGTGGCCTCAATCCCTGCGATGGCCACTTTGTCCACGCGGAGCGCACGGGTGAGCGGGTGTGTTCTCATGCGGGCGATAAGTTCCCGCCGCCCCAAGATGTAGCCCGCCTGCGGCCCGCCCAGCAGTTTATCGCCGCTGAAGGTAACCACGTCGGCCCCCGCCGCCACGCTCTCTTGCACCATCGGCTCATGGGCTAGGCCGTACTGTGCGGTGTCCACCAGCGTGCCGCTCCCCAGGTCGTCCATGACCAGCAGGCTATGGCTGCGGCCCAGTTCCACGAGTTCCGCCAGGCTGGGCTGGTGGGTGAACCCGATGATGCGGAAGTTGCTAGTATGCACGCGGAGGAGCAGGGCCGTCTCGGCCGAGATGGCCGCGGCGTAGTCCTTGAGAGTCGTGCGGTTCGTGGTGCCGACCTCTACGAGGCGCGCACCGCTTTGCCGCATCACGTCGGGGATGCGGAACCCGCCCCCGATTTCCACCAGTTGACCGCGCGAGATGATAACCTCTCGCCCCGCAGCCAGTGTACTCAAGGCCAGCAATACCGCGCCTGCGTTGTTGTTGACCACGAGGGCATCCTCCGCCCCCGTCAGCCGCTTGAGCAGCCCCACAGCGTGGACGTAGCGCGACCCACGGACGCCGGCCGCCAGGTCGTACTCCAGGTTGGTGTATCCCCGCGCGGCCAGTTCCATTGCCTCACGGGCAGCGCGGCTCAACGGAGCGCGGCCCAGGTTCGTGTGGATGATGACGCCGGTGGCATTGATGGCGCGCCGCAGCGTCGGCGCTACTAAGCGCTCCAGCCGCACCTGCACCGACGCCAACAGCGACGCGGCCGAGGGTGTTTCCTCCCCGGCCAACACGCGATCACGCGCCTCGTCCAGGGCCTCGCGAATCGCATCGGTTGTCAACTCGTGCCCGAATGTCTCTACCCACCCCTGCGCTTCGGGTGTCTGGAGCAGGCGGTACACGCTGGGGAGTTGGCGCAGGCGTGCTTCCAGTGCGCTCTCGTCGGTCATGTTATCCCCTCCGTGCTAGACGGGCGCAAGATGATGAGTTCTACCAGGGCGGCGATGCAGATGCCCAGCAGGAGCGCTGGCGCGCTGAGCGCGCGCAGGCTGTTGAGCCACAGGTAGAACGCCACCAGCGCGCCGATCCATAGGCTCTGGCGGATGTAGCGGAACCAGCGGGGGTTGTCCTTGTTGCCGCCAAATCGGATGTGCAGGTAGTACACGACCGGCATCAACATGCCGCTGACGCCGAGAGCCAGCAGCGCGTAGAACAAGTAGATGATGAGGGGTTCTGTGGGCGAGAACCCTGTAACCAGCGCGGCCAGGGTCAGCCAGCAGATGAGGGCGAACACGATGGCGCCCACCGCGAATTGTCTCCCGTCCACGGCAGTCCTCCTCGCCGAGTTGGCCGTATTATAGCCTCGCCTGTGCGCTTGCACAAGGCGGGCCAATCTCCGAGTTGGGACTTGCCTTTTGGTGGCTCGGCGCACGCAGCCTGTGCAATCCACTGTCATGCTGAACGGAGCAGAGCATCTCGGTTGGCGAGATTCTTCGCGGCTGCGTCGCTTGGAATGACAGGACGGGACGTGGCGGCTGCTATCTCGTATCTGTGCGCGTCTTTCATACCCGGCCCCTTCTCTCTCCTCACACGAGGGCAGAAGGGGGGCCTACCTCGTCCAGATATTGCCGCCAGCATGGACAAGGGGTAGGGTTCCCAGCCCCGCCAGAAGGGCCAGGATAGCCAGAGCGGTTCGCACGTGTTTCGTAGCCGCCCTCCTATATGCGAATGGGACTCGTCGTGGACTCCCTACCTTGTCCGACGACGGGACGCATATGGTGTCTGCGGCGGTGTGTTCCTGGCTTGCCCCCTGTAGGCGGGGGCGAGGATATTGATGATGGTGCAGCGCGTCGCGTCCAACATGCGGATGCGCAGGCGCGGGTCCAGTTTGTCTATCTCCTGGCTCGTGGTGAAGACAGTGGGCAATCGCGCCAGGTACCGGTAGTTGCAGATTTGGTACAATTTCTCGCGGGCCCAGGGGGTCGCGCTCTCGGTCCCCAAATCGTCCAGCACCAGGAACTGGGCCATCTTGACCTCTTCCAGGCGGCGGTCGTAGGAGACCGGACTCAACGGGCTGAAGGTGGCCCGCAGGTGGTCCAGCAGGTCTGGCACGACGACGAAGACCACAGGCTCGCCCTGGGCGTGGCGGTAGTTGGCGATGGCGGCGGCCAGGTGCGTCTTGCCGCAGCCGTACGCGCCCTGGAACACCAGCCAGCCATCGGGGCTTTGGGCGTACGTCTTGGCGGAGCTGAAGGCGTCGCGCAGGTTCTCGCGTTGCTCGGCGGTGAGGCCCGGCTCGCCCTGGCGCAGGTCAAATCGGTCAAAAGTCATGTCGCGGTACAGCGCGAGGGTGTCCAGTTCCGCAACGCCGTTGGGGACTGCGCCGCGGTAGTCGGGCACCTGCAGCACTACGTGTTCCACCATGTCCACGTCCAGCAGGCGCGACCGCAGGCGCAGGTCTATCTCGTCCAGTTCGCAGTTCATGGTGATGACTGTGGGCTGGCGGCGGTTGTAGCGGTGGTTCAGGACCTGGAACAGTTTCTCCTGCGCCCAGGGCGTGGAACTCTGGGTGCCCAGGTCGTCTAGAACGAGGAGCGGCGCGTCCAGGATGGTCTGAAAGCGCTCGTCAAAGGGCGTGTCGCTGGTCGGGCTGAAACTGGCGCGGAGATAGTCCAACAGGTCGGGCACCACGGCGAAGACGACCGCTTCGCCCAGCGCCAGGCGGTAATTGGCAATGGCGGCGGCCAGGTGGGTCTTGCCCGACCCGAACCCGCCGCGGAATACCAGCCAGCCCTGCGGATGCTCGGCGAAGGCGCGCGCCCGCTCGTAGGCCATCTGCAGGTTGCGCTGCTGCGCTGGGGTATGCCCCCGTCCGCCCTGCACGAACGTGTCAAAGGTCATGCGGGATAGGGCTCCCAAATCGCTCCACTTGCGGAGCAACTCCTGTCGCCGCGCCTCCATCTTGCGGATCGCGCACTGGCACGGCACCGCATGGCCGAACTCCGGGTGGTCAACGGGCAAGTCGGGCACCACCAGGCCCGTGCCACCGCAGATGGGACACGTATCCTCGCCTGGGCGCTCCGACGGGGTACCGCCGGTGCCCCTGGGCGCGGCGTCTGGGGTCATGCCCTTCAAAATCTCGTCAATTCGTCTCATCGTTCCTGCCCTCGGCGGCCCACCGCTCCAGGATGGCCCGCACGTACCGCCAGTTGCGCACGTTGCGCTCGGCGGCGATGCGGAAGGCGTCCTCTATCCAGTCGGCAGGGTACATCTCCTCGGCTTCTGCCAACTCTTGCGCGATGATGGGCTGGACCAGCCCCACGTTCTGCTCGTACAGGGCGAAGATGCTCCGTCGCGTCGGGGGCGTGCCTTCAAACGTCTCGCCGACGGCTGGCTCAAACCCGCCTTCGCCGCGCGTGAGCCGCTCTACGGCATCGCGCCCCTTGGGGCTGTTCACGAAGAACCAGGTTTCCTCCTGGCCCTCGCGGTGCCCGCGCACGCGCAGGAGCGAACCCCGCGCCACCGCCCGCTCCAGCGCGCGCTCCAACACGTCCGCGGCGTCGCCGCCCAGGATGCTCAGGCTGTGGCGCAGGAGCGGGTCGCGCCGCAGTTCGTCAAGGCGCATCCCCGGAAACCGCCGGGGATGCCGCGCCAGCGTCCAGAAGATATGCAGCGTTACCTTGAGTTCGGCCAGGTCGTCGCAATCGGCCAGCAGTTCGGAGAACAGCAGGTTGGGCAGGGCCGTCGTCGCCAATCGGCCATCGGGAAGCCCCGCGAAGGGACGTATGGGTTTGGTCGCACGCTCGGCTTCGCTCATTGATTCAACTGCACGCTCTCGCGCTTCAGGTCGCGGAACACGGCCAGACTCTCCTCAAAGTAGAGGTCCACTTTCTTGCCCGCCGGCCCGTTGCGCTGCTTACCGATCCAGACCTCGGACAGGCCCGGATAATAGGGCTTGTCGGGGAACGCCCGCGCCCACTCTTCCTCGGTCTTGTAGTACATGGCATCGCGGTAGATGAACAGCACCACGTCTGCATCCTGCTCAATGGAGCCCGACTCGCGCAGGTCGGACAGTTGGGGCCGCTTGTCCTGCCTGGCCTCCACGGCGCGCGAGAGTTGCGACAGAGCCAGCACGGGCACGTTGAGTTCCCGTGCCAGGCCCTTCAACCCGCGCGAGATGTTGGAAATCTCCTGCACGCGGTTCTCAGAGCGGCGGTCGCCCTCCATCAGTTGCAGGTAGTCCACAACGATGAGGTCCAGGCCGTACTGGGTGTGGATGCGCCTCGCCTTGGAGCGCATGGACAGCACCGTGAGCGAGGGCGAATCGTCTATGAAAATCTGGGTCTCCGACAGGGCGCTGGCCGCCTGGACGATGATGGGCCACTCGTCGTCGCGGACGTCGCCGCTGCGCAGGCGCTGGATGTCAATGCCGGTCTCCGCGGCCAGCAGACGCTGCACCAACTGCTCGGCGGACATCTCCAGGCTGAAGATGGCGACCCGCGCTCTGTGGCGCTTGGCGGCGTGGGTGGCCATGGTGAGCGCCAGCGCGGTCTTGCCCATGCTGGGTCGCGCCGCCAGAATGATGAGGTCCGACGGCTGAAGCCCGCCCAGGAGTTTGTCCAACGCCGCGAAGCCGGTGGGCACACCGAGCAACTGTCCCTTGTGCTCGTGCAGTTCCTGGAGCCGGTCGTAGTAACGGGCAACAACCTGGGCGATGGGCGTGAGGTCGCGGGCGTGGCGGCGCTCGGCCACCGCAAACAGGACCTGCTCGGCGCGGTCAATGGCCTCTTCCACGTCGTCCACCGGCTCGTGGGCGATGCCCGTGATTTCCGTAGCGGCCTCAATCAGGCGGCGCAGGATGGCCGTGCGCTGGACGATTTGCGCGTAGTATTCGGCGTGGGCCGACGTGGGGACGGCGTTGACCAGGGCGCTCAAATAGGCCGTGCCGCCCACCACCTCCAACTGGTTGCGCTGCTGGAGGGCGTCGCGCAGGGTGATGAAGTCGGCCGGCTGGCGGCGCTCGTGCAGTTCCAGCGCGGCCGCGTAGATGATGCCGTGCGTCTCGCGGTAGAAGTCCTCGGGCCGCACGATGGGCGATACCCGGATGATGGCCTCTGGGTCAATCAGGATGCTACCGAGAAGCGACTGCTCGGCCTCAATGTTCTGGGGCGGGAGGCGGTCGGTGCTCATTCGGCATCCTCATCCGTTTCGGCATCTTCATCGCCGGGCAGGGGTAGGTCCAGGCTCTCCACGAAGTCGCGGTAGGGCGCGAGTTTGTCTTCTTCGTCCAGGCTGATGCCCGGATCGGGCTCCAGACCGGCCTGGGCCAGCACTTCTTCGGCCACGTAGATGGGCGACTGGGTGCGCACGGCGAGGGCGATGGCGTCGCTGGGGCGCGAATCAATGTCGGTAACCTGGCCCCCCACATCTAGGAAGATGCGGGCGTAGAAGGTATCGCCGCGCAGGCTCGTGATGAGAACATGGGTAACCTGGGCCCCCAGGTGGGCCAGGACATTCTTGAGCAGGTCGTGGGTCATGGGCCGCGGGGCGCGCACGCCCTGCAACTCGGCAGCGATGGCCTCGGCCTCAAACGGGCCGATCCAGATGGGAAGGTAGCGCGGCGACGCAATGTCCCTCAGAACCACCACCCGATGCGCAGACACCAGGCTCACCCGAATGCTGTCCACTCTCACCTCAATCATAGCACACGCTCCTTTCCGTGGGCCAAAACCGGGCCGCGGCAATAGGATTATAGCACTGCAAGGGGGACATATCAAAACCACAGGACGGCGGGTTTCAGTTCGGTCTTTCGTTGGCGAGTCGGTATGTGGGGCCCGAGCTATGTTACGCTGATCGGAGCGAAGCATCTCGGACGGGAACGCAAGTAGACGCGAATTCGCACGAACGGTCATTCGCGCCCCTTCCCGGTCCCTCTTCGCACGGATTCGTGTTACTCGTGGATAGGCCCGTCGCGTTTGGTTGAGCCGTCCGTGGGTGCTGCCGTGCGGCGCGGCAATACGACCGTGAACGTGCTGCCCACGCCCACCTCGCTCTGCACCAGGATGCGCCCGCCGTGGTCCGCCACGATCTTGCTGGAGATGGCAAGTCCCAGACCGGCCCCGCGGTCGGCCTTGTAACTCACGAATGGCTCAAAGATGCGCTGGAGGCGTTCGGGCGGGATGCCCACGCCTGTGTCCGCGACCGTCAGGGAAACCTCGCCATCCGACGCGCGGGAACCGAGGGTCAGCACGCCGCCGTCAGGCATGGCATCCCGCGCATTGCTCACCAGGTTGTAGATGACCTGCGACATGCGGGTAGGGTCCATGACAACCTCGCCCTCGTAGGCCAGGTCCAGGTGCACCTCAATCCCATGCTCCTGCACGTCCGCCTGGATGACGGGAAGTAAACCGCGCATGAACTCACCCAGCGGCACTTCCTTCATGTCTAGCGTCCAGCCGCCGCGCGAATAGTCCAGAATCTGCTGCGCCATGTGGTACAGCCGCGTCATCATCTCCAGCGTGGACACGGCCAGCCGATTGCGGGCGTCCGGGGGCAGTTCCTCCTGCCCCAGCGCCTCAACGCAGCGCATCATCCCGCCGATGGGCGTGCGCAGGTCGTGGAGGATGGCGCTAGCCATGCGCCCCAGCGCCGCCAGCCGCTCGGCCTCGGATGCCCGGCGGTGCAGTCGCGCGTTCTCCAGCGCGATGGCTGCCTGGTTGCACACGCCCTGCGCGAATCGGATGTCGCCTGCCCCGTAGGAGCCGCGCATGCGTTTGCGCCCCACCAGCACCACACCCACCAGCGCACCCTCGCTGTCCAAGAGCGGCACGCACAGCACCGCATCTATGGCATCCAGCCTGGCCCAACTGCGCACATACGCCGCCCCGAAGCGGGGGTCCATGTGCATCTGGTCCACGGTAACCGCCTGCTGGTGCTGGGCGAGGCAGCGGATGAGGTCATCGGCGGCGGCGAAGCGCTGCTCCAGGGCGCGAGGCGGCACATGGCCTGCATGGTGAACTGGCGCGAAGATGCCATCCTGCTCCACCAGGAGATAGGCCACCCCCGCGTTCAGGGTGTCAATTAGGCAGTGCAGGGTGCGCAAGGCCACGCCCTCTTCGCTCAGTTCGGCATGCAGGTCCCGACTGAAGCGGTGGAGCAGGTCCTCCCTTCCCGCCTCGCCCGGGAAGAAGACCCGGTCCACGGCCGCCTGCAAGCGGTCTTTGGTGGGGGCCACCAGCATCGCGATGAGGACGATAAGCATCGCGTTCAGGCCCCGCTCCAGTGCGTCGGGCAGGCCCGCCGTAAGCAAACCCAGCGCCAGCGCCGCGCCCACGTAGCCCACCATCACGAGGATGGTCAGCAGCGAATAGACCAGCGCCCGGCGAATGGCCACGCGCACGTCCAGCAACTGATAGCGCGCGATGCCATAGGCTAACAGCACCGCGGTGAACATCCAGGCCACATGGCCCCACCCCGACCGATCCCACGCCGGCGATGCCCACCCCAACGGCAGCGTCAGGAACGGCGCGCCTAGCCCTATCAGCACCAGCGCCAGTTGCTGCCGCTCAATTCGGCTGGACGCCCGACGGTAACTGCGGAACAGGATCACGAGCGACAGCCCGAAGTACGCGATCACCCACAAGTGCCAGACTCCGTACCACAGCGCCGCGAACCCGTCGGGCGCGGCGGGGTATGACAGGAGTCCCCCGGTCGCTCCCAGCATAAACAGGAGCAGCCCCGGAAGGTAGAGGAGGAACACACGCCCGCCCTGGGCGTAGAGGCGTGGCTGCGGGAACTCCAGCGGG
>JARYMK010000102.1 GCA_029907165.1 Anaerolineae bacterium | reverse complement strand
ATCCCCAAGCGTGTTGGCCCGCACACCTTTCGCCACTCTTTGTGCGACGCACCTGCTGGAAAACGGCTACGACATCCGCACGGTTCAGAAACTTCTCGACCACAAGGACGTCAAGACGACGATGATCTACACCCACGTCCTGAGCAAAGGCCCCAAAGCCGTCCGTAGTCCCCTGGACTAGGCGGCTGTTCTTCCCCCGCCCCCCATTCCCCGCAAACGGCCCTTGTGTGCTATAATCCCTCCGACACCGCCACGCGGGGGGACCATGGAGTACGAAGCCATCATCGGAATGGAAGTCCACGCGCAACTGCTGACGCGCAGCAAGATGTTCTGCGCCTGCGCCGCCGACTACGCCGCCGCGCCGCCCAACACGCGCGTCTGCCCTGTCTGCCTGGGCATGCCTGGCACGCTCCCTGTCATCAACCGCCGCGCCGTGGAGTTCGTCGTCATGACCGGCCTGGCCCTGCACTGCCGCATCGCCGACCATTCCCGTTTCGCCCGCAAGAACTACCACTACCCCGACCTGCCCAAAGGCTACCAGATTTCCCAGTACGAACTGCCCCTCTGCTCCGACGGCTACCTGGAGATAGAGGTGGACGGCCGGGTCAAGCGCATCGGCATTGAGCGCGTCCACCTGGAGGAGGACACCGCCAAACTCATCCACACGGGCGAGCACAGCCTGATAGACGCCAACCGCGCGGGCGTCCCGCTGATGGAAATCGTCAGCGCGCCCGACTTGCGCACCGGCGAGGAGGCCCGCCAGTACCTGACCCGGCTCCGCACCATCCTGCGCTACCTGGGCGTCAGTTCCGGCAACATGGAGGAAGGCTCTATGCGCTGCGAGGTCAACATCTCGCTGCGGCCCGCGGGCACGGACGTGCGCGGCACCAAGGTGGAGGTCAAGAACCTCAACTCGTTCCGCTCGGTCAAGCAGGCCATTGAGTACGAGACCGAGCGCCAGCGCCGTCTGCTGGAATCGGGCGAGCGCGTCGTGCAGGTTACCATGGGCTGGGACGAGGCCCGCGGCCGCACGGTGTTGCAGCGCGTGAAGGAGTCGGCCGACGACTACCGCTACTTCCCGGAGCCCGACCTGCCGCCGCTGGAACTCAGCCGCGAGTGGGTGGAGCGGATTCGCGCCAGCCTACCCGAACTCCCCGAGGCGCGCAGGGAGCGGTTCGTCCGCGACTACGGGCTGAGCGCCTACGACGCGGGCGTGCTCACGGCAGACCGCGACGTGGCCGACTTCTTTGAGGCGGTCGCGGGCCTCGGCGGGGACGCGAAAGGGGCCGCTAACTGGATCACCGGCGAGATATTCCGCCTGATGAACGCCCGCGGCCTGGAGATGAGCCAGATGCCCATTCGCCCCGCGCAACTTTGCGAACTCATGGGGTTGATACGGGAGGGCGTCATTACCACGACCATCGCCAAGGACGTGCTGGGCTACATGGTGGACACGGGCGATTCGCCGGGCGCCATCGTGCAGCAGCGCGGGCTGGCCCAGGTGCGCGACGCGGCGGCGCTGGAAGCCGTGGCGCGGCAGGTCATCGCCGACAACCCCGACGCCGTGGCCCAGTACCTGGCCGGCAAGGAGCAGGTGCTCAAGTTCCTGGTGGGGCAGATGATGCGAGCAACCAAGGGGCAGGCCAACCCCACCCTGGCCGCCGAGATACTGAAGGCGCTCCTGGCGCAGGGGCGGTGATTTTGGCCTCGCCGCCACAGTATGTTATAATTCGCACACATGGCGCCATGCGCCGTCGCCTGAAACGATCCATCACAAGGAGGTGATTGGAAATCCGAATTACCCGCATCGGCTCAACGGCGAGCCACCATCCGCTTGGCGAAAATCTAAAACAAAGGAGTTTTGAGAAATGACCGAGAAGTTGAACCCTTTCAAGATCGCACAGCAGCAGCTGGACGAAGCTGCAGCCATCCTGAAACTGGAACCCGGCATTCATGCGCTTCTGCGCGAGCCTATGCGCGAACTCCACGTTACGATTCCGGTGAAGATGGACGACGGCAGCGTCAAGGTGTTCAAGGGCTTCCGCGTGCAGTACAACGACGCGCGCGGCGCGACCAAGGGCGGCATTCGCTTCCACCCCGAGGAGACCATTGACACCGTGCGCGCGCTGGCGGCGTGGATGACGTGGAAAACCGCCGTCGTGGACATCCCGCTGGGCGGCGGCAAGGGCGGCGTCATCTGCAACCCGAAGGAGATGTCGCAGGGTGAACTGGAGCGGCTGAGCCGCGGGTACATCCGGGCCATTGCCAAGTTCATCGGCCCCGAGACCGATGTGCCGGCCCCCGACGTGTACACCAACCCGCAGATCATGGCCTGGATGATGGACGAGTACAGCATCATCACCGGCTACAACGTTCCCGGCGTCATCACCGGCAAGCCCCTGCCGCTGGGCGGGTCTGCCGGCCGTGGCGACGCGACGGCGCGCGGCGGCGTGTACACCATCCGCGAGGCCGCCAAGGTGCTGGGCCTCAATCTCAAGGGCGCTCCCTGCGCTATACAGGGCTACGGCAACGCCGGCTACCATGGCCACATCCTGGTGCAAGAAATCCTGGGCATGAAGGTTGTCGCCGTCAGCGACTCCAAGGGCGGCATCTACAAGGCCGACGGGCTTGACCCCAAGGCCGTCTCGGAGCACAAGGACAAGACCGGCTCCGTGCTCAACTTCCCGGGCGCCAAGAACATCACCAACGAGGAACTGCTGGAACTGGACGTGGTGGTACTCATTCCCGCCGCGCTGGAGAACCAGATCACCGAGAAGAACGCCGCCAACATCAAGGCCAAGATCGTAGCCGAGTTCGCCAACGGCCCGACCACACCCGAAGCGGACAAGATTCTGTTCGCCAATGGCGTGTACGTCATCCCGGACTTCCTGTGCAACGCGGGCGGCGTAACCGTCAGTTACTTTGAGCAGGTGCAGAACGCCTACGACTACTACTGGCCTATTGAGGAAGTCCATGAGAAACTGGACCGCAAGATGACCGCGGCCTTCCACGCCGTCCACGAGATGGCGCAGAAGCACAAGGTGGACAACCGGATAGGGGCATACCTGGTAGCCGTGCACCGCGTGGCCGAAGCCATGAGGTTGCGCGGCTGGGCCTAGAAGCCCGCTTCTTCGCACAAAGCAAACCGAAGCGCCCTGGGTATGCCCCAGGGCGCTTTCTCGTTCCATTGGAAACGTGTGCGATGCCGACACCGGAAAGGAGTGGATGCCATCGTGAGCGAGTACACCGTACCCTGCGTCTACTTTGAGCAGGCCGGCCCCGCCAACACCGAACGGACGCTGCAAATCGCCAAGGCGCGGGCCGACCAACTCGGCATTCGGAGCATCCTCGTGGCGACGACCACCGGCGAAACCGGCGTCCGCGCCGCCGAGGTCTTCCGTGGCTACGACCTCGTGGTGGTGTCCCACAGCCACGGGTTCAAGGCCCCCAACACCCAGGAATTGACCGACGCGAACCGTGCCGCCATCCTGTCTGCCGGCGCGAAACTCCTCACCTGCCAGCACGCCTTCGGCGGCATCAACCGCGCCGTCCGAAAGGAGTTCGGCACCTACATGCTGGACGAACTCATCGCGTTTGTGCTGCGGAACTTCTCGCAGGGCGTGAAGGTGTGCGTGGAAATTGCCGTCATGGCCGCCGACGCGGGCCTCGTGCGCGTGGGCGAATCGGCCATCGCCATCGGGGGCACGGGGCGCGGCGCGGACACGGCCGTGGTGCTCATCCCCGCCAACGCCCAGGACTTCTTTGACTTCCGCGTGCTGGAAATCCTGTGCAAACCCCGCCTGGGGCGGCCGCTGAAGGGGTAGGGCATGGCGCGAGCGATGCGGGTTGTGCTGGCGGTTGTGCTGGTGACTGCGGTGCTGGCCCTCGCCCAGTGCGGTGCGCCCCGGCCTACGGACGCGGTGGAGCAGCCCGCCGCGGTCAGCATCCAGCAGAAAGGCTCTGACACCTTGGTCAACCTGGCGCTGGCCTGGGCCGAGGAGTACATGCACCTGCATCCCGAGGTGCGCATCTCGGTAACCGGCGGCGGCTCGGGCACCGGCATCGCCGCCCTCATCAACGGTACCGTGGACATCGCCAACGCCTCCCGCGAGATGAAGCCCGAGGAGGTTGAGGAAGCGCGGAAGAACGGCTACACGCCTAAGGAATACACCGTCGCGTGGGATGCCATCGCGGTCGTGGTGCACCCGTCCAATCCGGTGGACGGGCTGACACTGCAACAGGTGTCCGACATCTACACCGGCAAGATTACCAACTGGCGGCAGGTCGGCGGGGAGAATCGCCCCATCGTGCTCCTGTCGCGCGAGTCCAACTCCGGCACCTATGTGTACTTCCTGGAGCACGTGGTGCGGCTGGGCAACCCCAAAAGCGACGCGCTATTCTCGCCCGACACGCTTCTGATGCCGTCGTCCGAGGGCATCAGCGCCGAGGTGCGCCAGAACCCGAACGCCATCGGCTACGACGGCCTGGGATACGTAACGCCCGACCAGAAGACGCTGGCCATCGCGCGGGATGCGGACGGGCCGTTCGTCCTGCCGTCGGCCGAGACGGTCAACGACGGCTCGTACCCCATCGCGCGGCCCCTGTACATGTACACGGCAGGGGAGCCGGCCCCGCACGTCCGGGCCTATCTGGACTGGATTCTGGGCGACGGGCAGCGGCTGGTTGCCGGGCTGGGCTTCGTGCCGCTTCGCCAATCGCCGACTGGAGGTTCCACCACGCCATGAGACAGACGCCGCGTGTCCGCTGGGGCGAGTTCGCCATAGAGTCCCTAATTCGGGTCATCGGGTTCTCCACCGTGGGGTTCGTCATCATCATCTTCCTCTTCCTACTCCGAGAGGGCCTTCCCGCCTTCGCGCAGATAAACCTGGACAACCTGTTCGGCACGCGCTGGTATCCCACCTTCGGCTTGTTTGGCACGCTCCCGCTCGTCCTGGGGTCTGCGCTCATCACCATCACCGCCATCGTCATCGCGCTTCCGCTGGGCGTGGCGACGGCGGTCTTCGTCCGCGAAGTGGCCCCCAACTGGGCGCGGGAAATCCTCAAGCCCATGATAGAGGTCTTGGCGGGCATTCCCTCGGTGGTGCTGGGGTTCTTCGGGATGACGCTGGTGGCGCCCATCGTCCGCGAGACCTTCGGCGCGCCGACGGGCCTGGTGGCGTTCACGGGCGCGCTCATCCTGGCCTACATGTCGCTCCCCACCATCATCAGCGTGGCCGAGGACGCGCTGGACGCCGTGCCGAAACTGTACCGCGACGCGGGGCTGGCCATGGGCGCGACGCAGTGGCAGACCATCTGGCGAGTCGTCGTGCCGGCGGCGCGGTCGGGCATCCTCACGGCTGTGATGCTGGGCATGGGCCGCGCCATCGGTGAGACCATGGCCGTCATGATGGTTACCGGCAACGCTGCACGTATGCCCCTGGGACTGGACGCCCTGTTCCGGCCGGTGCGCACCATGACCGCGACCATCGCCGCCGAGATGGGCGAGGTGGCCCACGGGAGCGTGCACTACCACGCCCTCTTCGCCATTGGCATCATCCTGTTCGTCATCACGTTCCTCATCAACCTTGCGGCGGCCTCTACCATGTTCCGCAAGCGGCGGCGAGGTGGGTTGCGATGAGAAACCGGTTTGTGGCGCAACGGGTGGGGTTCGCGCTGCTGACGCTGGCCGCGCTCGTCGTGGTCATTCCCATCCTGACCATCGTGGCCACCATCTTCATCCGCGGCGCGGCGGCCATCAACTGGGAGTTCCTGACGGCCATGCCGCGCGACGGGATGCGGGCCGGCGGCATCTTCCCGGCCATCGTGGGCACCATCGTGCTTACCCTCGGCACCGCCATTGTCGCCATCCCGCTGGGCGTGGGCGGGGCCATCTACCTGTCCGAGTACGCCCGCGACACGTGGCTGACCCGCTCCATACGCCTGGCCATCATCAACCTGGCGGGCATCCCATCCGTCGTATACGGTCTGTTCGGGTTGGGGCTGTTCGTGCTCCTGATGGGATTTGGGACTTCCATCGTGGCCGGGTCGCTGACGCTGGCCATCATGACCCTGCCCGTCATCATCAGCACCGCCGAGGAGGCACTGCGGGCCGTCCCCACCGAGTTCCGCACCGTCAGCGCCAGTTTGGGCGGGACGCGGTGGCAGGGCATCCGCTACATCGTCCTGCCCCAGGCGCTCCCTGGCATCATCACCGGCGTCATCCTGGGCCTGTTGCGCGCCGCCGGCGAGACCGCGCCCATCCTGTTCACCGTGGCCGCGTTCTACCTGCCGCGGCTGCCCCGCTCGCCGCTGGACCAGACGATGGCGCTGCCGTATCATCTGTATGTCGTGAGCACGCAAGTTCCCGGCATGCCAGCGAAGATTCAGTTCGGGACGGCGCTTGTCCTGTTGGCGCTGGTCCTGTCGTTGAACATCGGCGCGACGATGATCCGCAGTTACTTCCGCCGCCGTCGGCAGTGGTAGGTCCGCCGCACTCGGAGCGAAATGTGAGCGAGCCGAAGATTCAGATTCAAAACGTGTCCTACGCTTACGGAGACCAGCAGGTGCTCCGCAACATCACGCTGGACATTCCGGCGCGGGCCATCACCGTGCTGTTCGGTCCGGCGGGCGGCGGCAAGACCACGCTCCTGCGGCTGCTGAATCGGCTGAACGACCTGGTGGAAGATGGCCGCATGACGGGGCGCATCCTGCTGGACGGCGCGGACATCTACGCGCCCGGGTTTGACGTCCCTGGCCTGCGCCGCCGCGTGGGCATGGTCTTCGCGCTGCCCCTGCCGCTGCCGGGCACCATCCGCGAGAACGTAACGTATGGGCCGAAACTGGCGGGCCTGCGCGATCACGCGCGGCTGGACGAAATCGTAGAGCGAAGCCTGCGCCAGGCCGCCCTGTGGGACGAGGTCAAGGACCGCCTGGACAGCCCGGCCAACGCCCTGTCGGGCGGGCAGCAGCAGCGACTCTGCATCGCCCGCAGCCTCGCGCTGGAGCCCGAGGTGCTGCTCCTGGACGAGCCGACGTCGGGGTTAGACCCGATCTCCACGGCGAAGGTGGAGGGATCTCTACTGATCCTCAGAGAGCAGTACACCGTCGTCATCGTGCCGCACAGCGTGCAGCAGGCAAGCCGCATCGCGGACTACGCGGCGTTCTTCCTCATGGGCGAACTGGTGGAGCACCAGCCCGGCAAGAGGATTTTCACCACACCGGTTGACAA
Organism: Anaerolineae bacterium; assembly: GCA_029907165.1. Taxonomy (GTDB): domain Bacteria; phylum Chloroflexota; class Anaerolineae; order DTLA01; family DTLA01; genus DTLA01. Next base: position 4,213 of record JARYMK010000102.1, on the reverse strand, counting down.
ACGAACGGAAGACTACGTAACTGGGCGATTCGGATAGAGCGCATGGACAAGATCAGGACCGAGCATCTGTACTTCTACTACGGCCGCAAGCAGGCCCTCTGGGACATCAACATCGCCATCCCGGAGCGGCGCATCACGGCACTCATCGGCCCGTCGGGCTGCGGCAAGTCCACGTTCCTGCGCTGCCTGAACCGCATGAACGACACCATCCCCCGCACGCGCGCCGAAGGCAGGGTGTACCTAGATGGGCAGGACATCTACAGCCCCGACACCAACGTGGTAGAACTCCGTCGGAGAGTGGGGATGGTCTTCCAGCGCCCCAATCCCTTCCCTGCATCGGTGTTTGACAACGTGGCTTTCGGGCCGCGCGTCCTGGGCCTTTACTCGCGGGCCGAACTGGCCGACGTGGTGGAGGAAAGTCTTCGCAGCGCAGGGCTTTGGGATGAGGTCAAGGACAACCTGAGACAAGACGCGCTCTCCCTCTCCCTGGGCCAGCAGCAGCGGCTATGCATCGCCCGGGTGGTCGCCGTCAAGCCGGAGGTCATCCTGATGGACGAGCCGTGCTCGGCGCTGGACCCCATCGCCACGCTGAAGATAGAGGACTTGATGAGAGCGCTCAGTAAGGAGTATACTATTGTTATCGTAACGCACAACATGCAGCAGGCGGCCCGCGCATCCGACTTCACCGCCTTCATGCTCAGCGACGCGGAACGCACGGGCCAACTGATAGAATTCGGGCCGACCGCCGACGTGTTCACCCGCCCGCGCGACAAGCGCACCGAGGACTACATCACCGGGCGGTTCGGCTAGCCACAGGAGGTGTGCGAAGATGCGCAGAGCATTTGACGAGGACCTTCAGGAATTGCAGAACCAGATGCTGGAACTGGGCAGCATGGTCGGCGAGGCCCTGGCCCGCTCCGTGGACGCGCTGAAACGCCAGGACATGGAGGCGTCCCGCGAGGTCATGCGCAACGACATGAAAATCAATGAGAAGCGCTTTGCCATTGAGGCTGACTGCCTGCGGCTCATCGCGACGCAGCAGCCCATGGCGCGGGACTTGCGCTCCATCGCCGCCGTGCTGGAGATCATCACCGACCTGGAGCGGTGCGCCGACTACGCGGCGGGCATCGCCAAGATCACGCTCATGATCGGCAAAGAGCCGTTCATCAAGCCGCTGATTGACATCCCGCGCATGTTGGAGAAAGACCTTTCCATGCTGGATCGTGCCCTCAAGGCGTTCGTGGACCGAGACGTGGACGCGGCGCGCCGCATCGCAGCGGAGGATGACGACGTGGACGCGCTCTACGATCAGATCAACAACGAACTCCTTGCGTTTATGCTCCAGGACCCGCGCACGATCCGCCAGGCCACGCGCCTGCTGTGGGTGGCGCACAACCTGGAGCGGTTCGCCGACCGCATTACCAACATCTGCGAGCGGGTGGTGTTCACCGTAACCGGCGAAATGCGCGAGATGAACATCCAGGAACCCGAAGCGGAGCCCCAGTAGCGGCGGGGCGAGCGATCGGGGACCACATGAAGCGCGCGCTGCTCCTCGGGGCAGTCCTGGCCCTGGTGTTCGTGGTGGGAGCACCCGGGGCGGCCCAGCATCCGGACCCCCGCATCCGCTGGGTGGGCGGCATCGCGGACCCGACCGAAGGCATCCGCGAAGGCCCGCCATCGCGCCCTGTACCCGGCGTGCCGCTGGCCCAAATGGGAGACGCGCCGGCGTTCTTCAGTCGCTATCCCTCGTCCGCCGAAGTGCGCGCGTTTCTGGAAGGCCTCGCGCAGGAGTACCCACACCTCGTGGTGGTGGAGACGGTGGGCACCTCGTGGCAGGGGCGGCCCATCCTGGGCATCCGCCTGGGGAACCGGGGCACCGGCAACCCGGACGCGCGCCCCGCGCTCTACCTGGACGGCCAGCACCACGCCCGCGAACCCATCTCCACCCTGTGCGTGCTGTACACCCTGTGGTGGCTCCTGTCGCAGTACGGCAGCGACCCGTTCGCCACCCACCTGCTGGACACGCGCACGGTGTACGCCATCCCATCCGTCAACCCGGATGGCAACGACGTCTGGCTGACCGACAACTTCGCCCAACGCCGCAACGCTAACCCCACGTGCTGTGACGATGACGGGGACGGCTTGGTGGACGAAGACCCGCCCAACGGCATCGGCTGGGGCACATTCCACGCCTATCTCTACATCTTTGACCCCGCATGGCTCGCTGCACACCCAGGCAACCCCTTTGTGGGAGACTGGTACAGGCATGTGCGGGGCATGGCCGACATGGGGTTCGTGGACGCAGAGGGGAACCCCATCCCACAAATAGATGACGACGGAGACGGCACTCAGCGTGGCGTGAACGAAGACCCCGTCGGGGGAGTGGATCTGAACCGCAATTACGATGCCCACTGGAACCTAGGCTCGCCCCAGGTCTGGAGCGATACATACCGCGGGTCTGCCGTCTGGTCGGAACCCGAGACGCGGGCCGTGCGCGACTGGGTGCTGGCCCACCCCAACATCGGAGTCGCGGCCTCGCTCCATTCGGGGGCTGACGTGCTGCTGTACCCCTGGGGCTGGTCCACAGCCGCACGCGTGCCCGACGGCCAGGTGTATGAGCACATCGGGCGGAAGGCATCGCAGTTGACCGAGTGCTGCGGGTTCCGGGGCACACCCCACACGTGGACGGCGTGGGGCCTGTACACCGTGAGCGGCAGCACGATGGACTGGCTCTACCTGCGGGGAATCTACGCCTTCTCGCCGGAGGTCTATGCCGCCAGCGAAATCGCCCGGGCGGTGCCCTACACCGCGCCGGGGATTGAGAATGCCTATCTGGCCTATGCCAGCATCGGCGTCATGTTCAACCCGCCGGAGGAGCAAATCCTCCAGACGTGCGAGCGGTGGCGGCGCTTCCTCGTGTACCTGCTGGCCGCGCTGCCCGCGCCCGTGTTCAACGGGGTCGCCGTGGACGGCAGCAGTCTGGTGGTGCGCGTCGCCAACAATGGGGGCATCGCGGCGGACCTGGCGCTGGATGCCGCGACCGACGAGGGCCAGACCTACCACGTGGAGGCCCCAGGGCTGCGCGGCAGGTCGTTCTCCTGGCATCTGCCGCTGGAGCCGCTCCTGGGCCACACGCTCACGTTCACCGCCACCGCGACGCTGCACATTGGCGGCAACCCGCGCGACCTTCCCCACGCGACGCTGCGCGTGCGCGTGGGCGAGGGCGGCGTGGAGGTACTGGACGGGAATCTGTCGCCGTTCGCGTCGCTGGCGGGGTTCTTCGGAGAGGACGGCTGGGATGCCGACCCGCGCCGCTGGGAGGGGGACTACCACCTGGGACCGAGCATCGGGCACCAGTTCGTGTTTCCCATCTTCTGGCGGTAGCGCGAACAGGCCAAGCGGACCCCCGCTGCTCACACGACGCGCACCATCATCTCGCGGGAGGCGAAGTGCTCCTCGGGCTTATCAGACCCTGGCGGCGGCAAGAGCCTGACGCGCACGCGCATGAACACCTCGCCCATGCGCCCCGCGGGGACAATCTGGTGGAACTGCCTGCGCCCGCTGCTGCGAATCACGCTCGTCTGGTTGGCGTGCTCGCGGCCCTGGGCGTCCGATTCCGTGTCGTAGGAAATCCACGTCTCGTACTCCTGCTCCGGGCCCAGGTTGATGCGCCAGCGCACGTGGATAGGGTGAGGGTGTCTCACCTCGTCAGGCAGGTCCAGAATCTCAATCCACCCGACCACCGTGTGATAGGCCCGGAACCACTTGGCCAGTTGCGCGTGCTGGCGGGCCGCTTGCTGCGACTCGCGCCGCTCGTTGAGTTGGTCAATGTACCGGAAGATCGTCTGCTGGATGTCCAGGGGGTTGGACACTTCCAGGAAAACCACCGCCTGAGTTCGCCCGGCAGTCTCCACCGTTACGTCGCCGAAGCCGAGGATTCCGCCCCAGAAGCCTTGCTGGTAGCGCACGTTCTGCACCTGATCCAGGCGGGCCTCGGTGCGCTGGTCGTACAGCAACGGGAACCTAATCCGGTCAATGATGCGGTCGTGGGTGAGGATGTAGATATCGTTCCGCCAGTCTATGGAGTTCAACGCCATCCAGACCAAGATGAAAAATAGCCAGATGAAATACATGATGGACACCGCTCCGGCTAAGGGGGGCACGACAAGCGACCCAAGGACGGTGATGAGCGCGCCCGCCACAAGCGCGATTG
>JARYMK010000101.1 GCA_029907165.1 Anaerolineae bacterium | reverse complement strand
CTGGCGTTGCTGGCGGGCAGAGAGATTGCGCGGTTGTGGCAGAACGCGCGGGCAGATTGGCGCGGCGCGCGCGACGGCGTGTACGTGGCCGTATTTGCCATCCTGGTGGCGTACATCTATCTGCAACTGGCCGGTTTCGCCGAGAGGGGCAACCCTGAGTTTGTCTTGCTCGCGTGGGTGGGCGTCGGGCTGGTGGTCGTGTTGACGATAGGCCAGGGCGTGCTGTACAGCGTGGACAACGCGCTGCGGAACGTTGGCCTATCGGTTGCGGCGCTGGCGCTGGTGATCACCCTATCGGCGGCGCTGGGCTCGGCGTACAACGCGGGCGGCAAGAACGCCGAGTATCTGGACCCCGCGCCGACGTCGCCCCAGGCGCGGGCGCTAGCGGCGGATGTAGCGACGTGGTCGCTGCGCCGCGTGGGCGATGCGCACCGGATGTCGGTTGCCGTGATGCTGCCTGACCCGGTGGTGATGCAGTGGTATCTGCGCGAGTTTCGCAATCTGCGGGTCTTCGCGGGGGTCGTGGGGCCTGTGACCGCCGAGGCCATCATCGCGCCCGAAGGCGTGCAGCCCGCGGCGCAGGGCGCGTATGTCGGCCAGGCATACGAACTGACGCGCGACGGTCGGTGGCGAAGGCTGCCGGCCAGGGATTGGTGGCGCTGGGCCTTGTGGCGCACGCTCCCCGCACCGTCGCAGACCCGTGCGGTGCTGTGGATCAAGGCCTCGCAAGAGTGATGGGATAGATGCCTAGAACCGTGCCGGTTTCCGACAACAGGGACTGGTGGGAGACGCCGGTCCTGAATAGTCTGCAGCGACTAACGCGGGAGAAGGCCGCCTACATCGTCATCGCGGTCGTGGCGCTGACGCTGCGCTTGTGGGCGCTGGGCGCGCGCGCTGTCAGTTTTGACGAGTGCCAGCACCTGTACTTCTCGTGGCAGCCCTATTCCGTTGGCTCCATCTTCAAGTTTGACCCCGTGACCGGGCCGATCACCCACGGGCCGTTCCTGTTCCTGGCGAACACGCTCATGTACACGCTGTTCGGCGTGAGCGACTTCACCTCGCGGCTGGCGTCGGCATTCTTCGGCACCGCGCTGGCGCTCCTGCCGTACCTCCTGCGGAAGTACCTGGGGCGCGGTGGGGCACTGGCCGCCGCCGTAATGCTGACCGTGTCGCCGTTCCTGCTGTTCTACTCGCGGGACAACCTGCACGAAATCTACGGCGCGGTCTGGACGATGCTCATGGCAATCGCCTTCCTGCACTACGTGGACGAGCGGAAGCCAAAGTACTTGTACCTGTTCGGCGCAGCGGTGGGGTTCTATCTGTGCACCAAGGCCGTAGCGTACATCATGGGGTTCATCGTCGTGACCTTCGTTGTGGTGGTGCTGGTGTGGGAGCGGCTGTCGGAGTCGGTGGCGCGGCAGGTGCGGCGCGTGGGGCTGGGCGCGAGCGCGGTAGCCCTGGCGCTGCTGGTGTGGCTCACGAACCGGCCCCAGCCCGCGGGGACCGTGCGGAGCGCACTCCTGCCGGTGCTGGTGGTGATAACGTGCCTGTTCGCGGCTGCGGTGCTGGCGGGCTGGGCGCACCGAGGCGCCGGCAAGGAGCGGCCGGTGGGGCGCGCTTTGGCCTCCATCCGCTGGCCGCAATTCTGGGCCATGGTTGGCATCGGCCTTGGGGTGGTCGTGCTCCTGTACACCACGTTCTTCACCAACCCCAGGGGCCTGACCGGCCCCATCAGCCAACTGTCCTACTGGTTCGGGCAGCACGGCGAGGCGCGGGGTGGCCAGCCCTGGTACTACTTCCTGCTGGTCCTGATGCCGATGTACGAGTTCCTGCCGCTGGTGGGCGGTGTGGCCGCCATCGTGTACTACGTGGCGTTCCAGCGGCGGCCGCATCCGGAGCGGGACGCCGTGCCGTTTGTGCCGTTCGTCGTGTTCTGGGCGGTGTCGGCGGTGGCCATCCACAGTTGGACCGGCGAGAAGATGCCGCAGCACACGGTGTACCTCGTGCTGCCCTTCATCCTGCTGACGGGCCGCCTGCTCCAGGATTGGCTGGGTGATGTGAACTGGGCCGGAAGGCGCAAGGGGGACGCCGTCGCGTTCTTCCTGCTGGTGCCGGCGGCGGGGTATTCGCTGACCCGATTGGTGTCCATCAGGCCCTTTGGAGGGTTCACGCAAGCGCAACTGAATGCGACCATGCTGTGGCTTGTTACTCTGGGCGTCGCGGTGGGCCTGGCCTGGGCCCTGGCGCGGCTGGGCGAACGGCTAGGCACGGCGATGGCGTGGCGGGTGTGCGCGGCGTCGCTCTTCGCCGTCCTGCTGGTCCTGACCGTGCGCTACAGTTGGATGGCGAGTTTCATGAACTACGACAACGCCAAGGAACTCATCGTCTACGCGCATGGAACCCAGGACGCGAAGGTAACGCTGAACGAGATTTTGGACATTTCGCGCCGAACGGTCGGGGATAACCGCATCAAGGTCGCGTTTGATTCACGGACGGGCTTCCCCTTCGGCAACTGGTACCTGCGGGACTTCCCGAACGCGATTTCGTTCTCCGGTGAAAACCCGAGCCGAGAGGCGCTGGACTCGCCCATCGTCATCGTGCACGGCTGGAACGATGGCAAGGTACGGCCTCTGCTGGCGAACTACGACCGGTTCCCGCGCCTGGTCATGTGGTGGCCCGTGGAGGACTACAAGGGGCTGACCCCCGCCCGCTTGTGGGCGATGCTGAAAGGCCCGGCCAAGCGCGCCGAAATCTGGAACATCCTCTGGGCGCGCGACTATCCCTATGCGCTCAACGAGTGGCCGTACCGCGAGGAGATGATCCTGTACATCCGCAAGGACGTCACGGCGCAATTGTGGAAGTATGGCACGCTCACGGCGGGCGTCGCGCCGCAGCCCACTGCCGTGGCCGAGGACCCGTATGCGGCGAAGAAGGTGCTGGTGCCTGCGGTGCTGACGTTCGGGCGGCAGGGTCAGGGGCCTGGGGAGTTCCAGGACCCGCGGGGTGTGGCGGTGGACGCGGCGGGGAATATCTACGTGGTGGACACGGGGAATCATCGGGTGCAGGTATTTGACGCGAACGGGCGGTATCTGCGAGGTTGGGGGCAGTACGGGAGCGGGCCTGGGGAGTTCAACGAGCCGTGGGGGATCGCGGTGGACAAGGAAGGGAACGTGTACGTGGCGGACACGTGGAACTATCGGGTGCAGAAGTTTGACCAGGACGGGAAGTTTGTAACGATGTGGGGGGAGAGTGGGGACTCGGCCGGGGATGCGCTGGCGCTGCCGGGTGCGTTCTACGGGCCGCGAGCGGTGGCGCTGGCAGGGGATGGGACGGTGTTGGTGATGGACACGGGGAACGAGCGGATTCAGCGGTTCACGGCGGAAGGGCAGTACGTGGCGGGGTACGGTGGGTTTGGCGCAGGAGCAGGGCAGTTCTGGGAGCCTGTGGGGTTGGCGGTGGACGGTGGTGGGAACGTGTATGTGGCGGACACGTGGAACCGTCGGGTGCAGGTGTTTGACAGCCGGATGAGGTATGTGAGGGAGTGGGGTGTGAAGGCGTGGGCAGGGGAGTCTGTGCTGAACAAGCCGTACCTGGCTGTGGATGGTCGGGGGCACGTGTACGCGAGCGATCCGGAGGGGCATCGCGTGTTGGAGTGGACGGTGGAGGGGGAGTTTGTGGCGAGTTATGGGGAGTACGGGATGGATGAGAGTCGGTTCAGTTTGCCAGTTGGGTTGGCGGTGGATGGGAGTGGGCGGCTGATCGTGGCGGATTCTGGGAATCATCGGATCATGGTCTTCGCGCCATTCGGGCCGTGAAAGCCGGGCGCGACTTTACATAAACGCTAGCCGAGTTCGGCGGGTGTGGTGCATACGCGGATGAGCGAGAGGGAGCGCGATTCGGAACTGCAAACATGGTGGCAGCAGCCTGCGGCGCGGATGCTGGCGTGGCTGACGTGGGAGAAGGCCGCATACCTCGCGCTGTTCGCCGTGGCGTTGGCGATGCGCCTGTGGAACCTGGGCGCGCGCAGCATGAGCCACGACGAGAGCTTGCACGCCCTGTTCTCGTGGAAGTTGTACGCCGGGCAGGGGTACGTGCACGACCCGATGATGCACGGGCCGTTCCTTTTCTTCTCCAACGCGCTGGTGTACTACCTCTTCGGCGTGAGCGACTTCACGGCGCGACTTGTGCCTGCGCTGTTCGGCGCGTCGCTGGCGGTTCTGCCCTACTTCCTGCGCAAATGGCTGGGGCGGCTGGGCGCGTTTGCAACGGCCGTCATCCTCACGTTCTCTCCCTCGTTCCTGTACTATTCGCGCTACATCCGCAATGACATCTACATCGCCGTGTGGTCGGTGCTGATGGTCATCGCGCTGTTCCGCTTCCTGGACGAGCGCAGGGATCGGTACATCTACCTGTTCGGCATCGTGGCGCTGCTGTCCATTGCCACCAAAGAAGTGGCGTACATCACGGGCTTCATCTTCGTGGTCTTTGTGCTGTGGGCTGTGGCCTGGGAACGGCTGGGAGCGTCGGCGCGCATGGTCGTGCGGTCGGCGTTGCTGGCGGCGGGTGGCGGGTTCCTCGTCGCGGCACTGGCGCTCACGGTACGTTCGGGCGGCAGCGCCCTGACCCCCACGCCGCGTCCCCTGCCCGACCTCGTCCTGGTCGCGTGTTTCGTCTTTGCGTTCGGGCTGGCGGGGTTCGCGTGGCGGCACATGGGGGAGCACGCGCCCGTGTCGTCGGGCCTGGCGGCCGTGCGGTGGCGTGCGGTGGCGTGGACGGCTGTCGCGGCGGCGGTGATCTTCGTGGTGTTGTACACCACCGTGTTCAGCAACCTCAGGGGCCTGTACAGCGGCACAATAGGGCAGGTGGTCTACTGGCTCCAGCAGCACGGCGTGCAGCGAGGAGACCAGCCCTGGTACTACTACTTCGTGCTGATGCCGATGTACGAGTTCCTGCCGCTGCTGGGGGCGGTGGCGGGGATTGTGTATTACGCGTTCGTGCGCAGGTCTGCCGACGATGAGAAGGACGCGCTTCCCTTTGTCCCCTTCCTCATCTTCTGGACGATTGCCGCCACGGCGCTGTACAGTTGGGCGGGGGAGAAGATGCCCTGGCTGGTGCTGCACCCCGTCCTGCCGATGGCCCTGCTCATGGGGAGGTTGGTGCAGGACTGGATCGGCGGCGTGGATTGGCGCGAGGCGTGGACGCGAGGGGCTGCGGGCTTCGTTCTCCTTGTGCCGTTCGCCGTGTTCGTGATCGTGAGGCTGTTCCTGCTGCGACCGTTTGCGGGAATGTCGCTTCAGGACCTGTCGCGGACCGCGACGTGGATTCTGAATGCGGGCGTGGTGCTGGCCGTCCTCTGGGCGCTGTACTACTATGCGACGGCCCGACTGGGCGTGCGCTTCGCGCTGCGCTGCGCGGCGGTGTCGGCATTCGCGTTCCTGTTCCTGCTGACGGTGCGGTTCACGTGGATGGCGAACTACGTGAACTATGACACCGCGAAAGAGTTCATTGTGTACGCGCATGGCACCCAGTTCGTCAAGCAGACCATCAACGAAATCGCCGAGATATCCGAGCGGCTGTACGGGGACACGTCCATTGAATTGTCCTACGACGGGGGCGACCTGCGGGACAGAGCGAATCCAAAGGACGACGTGGGCGGTCTGGCGTGGCCGTTGGAGTGGTACCTGCGCGAGTATCCCAATCGGCACTACTTCCAGTACTGGGATGGTGGGACATCGGCAGGCCCGCAGATGTTCACCGTGCCTGTGGTGCTGGTGGATTCGTGCAACGAGGACAAGGTGCGGCCCTTCCTGGGCGACAACTACTACCGTTTCCCGACGCAGTCGTGGCGGCAACTGGTGTGGTGGCCCGCAGAGGACTACCGCAACCTGACGCCCGCCCGCATCGTCAACGCGCTGAAGAACCCGGTGCGACGCGCGGAAATCTGGGACATTCTGTGGTGGCGGAAGTACAAGTACACCGCCGACACGTGGCCCAACCGGCATGACTTCGCCATGTACGTGCGGAAGGATGTCGCCTCGCTGATGTGGAAGTACGGCATTGGCGGCGCGGTGCCCCAGGTGCCGACGGTGGTAACCGAGGACCCGTATGCGGCGAAGAAGGTGCTGGTGCCTGCGGTGCTGACGTTCGGGCGGCAGGGTCAGGGGCCTGGGGAGTTCCAGGACCCGCGGGGTGTGGCGGTGGACGCGGCGGGGAACATCTACGTGGCGGACACGGGGAATCATCGGGTGCAGGTATTTGACGCGAACGGGCGGTATCTGCGAGGTTGGGGGCAGTACGGGAGCGGGCCTGGGGAGTTCAACGAGCCGTGGGGGATCGCGGTGGACAAGGAAGGGAACGTGTACGTGGCGGACACGTGGAACTATCGGGTGCAGAAGTTTGACCAGGACGGGAAGTTTGTAACGATGTGGGGGGAGAGTGGGGACTCGGCCGGGGATGCGCTGGCGCTGCCGGGTGCGTTCTACGGGCCGCGAGCGGTGGCGCTGGCAGGGGATGGGACGGTGTTGGTGATGGACACGGGGAACGAGCGGATTCAGCGGTTCACGGCGGAAGGGCAGTACGTGGCGGGGTACGGTGGGTTTGGCGCAGGAGCAGGGCAGTTCTGGGAGCCTGTGGGGTTGGCGGTGGACGGTGGTGGGAACGTGTATGTGGCGGACACGTGGAACCGTCGGGTGCAGGTGTTTGACAGCCGGATGAGGTATGTGAGGGAGTGGGGTGTGAAGGCGTGGGCAGGGGAGTCTGTGCTGAACAAGCCGTACCTGGCTGTGGATGGTCGGGGGCACGTGTACGCGAGCGATCCGGAGGGGCATCGCGTGTTGGAGTGGACGGTGGAGGGGGGGGTTGTGGCGAGTTATGGGGAGTACGGGATGGATGAGAGTCGGTTCAGTTTGCCAGTTGGGTTGGCGGTGGATGGGAGTGGGCGGCTGATCGTGGCGGATTCTGGGAATCATCGGATCATGGTCTTCGCGCCATTCGGGCCGTAACGGCTTCTTGTTTTCATCGGTCTTATCGGATTCTATTCGGATTCTGAGAATAGCCTGACATTACGGGGAGGTCAGCGTGAAACTGCATGAGTTCCAGTCCAAGCGCATCTTCGCGCGATACGGCATCCCGATTCCGGAGGGGGACGTCGCCACGACGCCGGTGGAGGCCGGGGCGATTGCGGCGCGGCTGGGCAAGCCAGTCGTCATCAAGTCGCAGGTGCTCGTCGGCGGGCGAGGCAAGGCTGGCGGCATCAAACTGGCCCGCGATCCCGCGGAAGCCGAGCGCATCGCCGGCCAGATTCTGGGCATGGACATCAAGGGCCTGAAGGTGAAGAAGGTCTTGGTGGACGAGGCCGCGCGGATTCAGAAGGAAATCTACCTCGGCGTTGTGGTGGACCGCGCGACCAAGCGCGCCGTGATGATGGCGTCGGCCGAGGGCGGCGTAGAAATAGAGGAGGTCGCGCGCGTTTCGCCCGAGAAGATTCACAAGGTGAGCATCAACCCGTTCCTGGGGCTTCAGCCGTTCCAGGCCCGCGAAATCGCCTTTGGCATCGGCCTGGAAAAGGACCTGGTCGGGTCGTTCGCGGCCATCGCGCAGGGGCTTTACAAGGCGTTTGTGGGCACCGATGCGTCGCTGGCCGAGATCAACCCGCTGGTCGTTACCGATGAGCACAAGTTGCTGGCGGTGGATGGGAAGATCGTCCTGGACGACAACGGCCTGTTCCGCCATCCCGACCTGGCCGAGATGCGCGACCTGGACGAGGAAGCGCCCGCGGAGACGGAGGCGCGCCTACACGGGCTGAGTTACGTGAAACTGGACGGCAACGTGGGGTGCATGGTCAACGGCGCGGGGCTGGCGATGGCTACCATGGACGTCATCAAACTGTTCGGCGGCGCTCCCGCGAACTTCCTGGACATCGGCGGCGGGGCCAAGGCCGACAAGGTGGCGGCTGCCCTGCGCATGATCCTGTCGGATCTCAACGTGAAGTCGGTGCTGTTCAACATCTTCGGCGGCATTACCCGCTGCGACGAGGTGGCCAAGGGAATCCTGACGGCGCTGGAGGAAGTCAAGCCGAACGTGCCGATGGTGGTGCGCCTGGTGGGTACTAACGAGGAGGAAGGGCGGCGGCTGCTGGCGAACGCCAACATGCGCGCCACGACCTCGTTGGTGGAGGCGGCGCAGTTGGCAGTCGCGGCGGCTCGCGGCGAGGCGTAGCGACTCGGAGGGGCGATATGGGATGCGTGTTCTGCGACATCATTGCCAGGCGGGCTCCCGCGCATATCGTGTACGAGGACGCGGCGACGGTGGCGTTCATGGACATCATGCCAATTCACGAGGGGCACACGCTGGTGGTGCCCAAGACCCACGCCGCTGACGCCTTTGAGATTGACCCGGAAGACGCAGCGGCGGCGATGCGCACGGCGGTGAAGGTGGCCCGCGCGGTGAAGGCCGCCTTCGGGTGCGATGGCGTGAACATCTTCCAGAGCAACGGCCCCGCCGCGGGGCAGACGGTGTTCCACTTCCACATCCATGTCCTGCCGCGCTGGACGGGTGACCGCTCCATCGCCCTGCGTCGGGAGTACTTCGCCGGCGACGCCGATTTGCAGCGGGCTGCGGAGCGCATCCGCAAAGCCATTGAGCCACAATCTTGACGTTGACATAAGAGAGGAATGCGATGAGCGTTTTGGTGAACAAGCAGACGCGCCTGCTGGTGCAGGGCATTACAGGCCGCGAAGGGGAATTTCACACGCTCCAGATGATTGCCTATGGCACGAAGGTTGTCGGCGGGACATCCCCAGGCAAGGGGGGCGAGTGGGCCGCGGGCGTGCCGGTGTTTGATACGGTGAAGGAGGCTGTGAATGCCACGGGCGCGAACACGTCTATCATCTACGTGCCCGCCCGTTTCGCGCCGGATGCCATCTTGGAGGCTGCGGATGCGGGGATTGAACTCGTCGTCTGCATCACCGAGGGCATTCCCGTGCTGGACATGGTCAAGGTGTGCGAGTACCTGAAGCACACGTCCACGCGGCTCATCGGGCCGAACTGCCCGGGCCTCATCACCCCCGGCGAGGCGAAGGTCGGCATCATGCCCGGGCACATCCACATGCCCGGCAAGGTAGGGGTGGTGTCGCGCAGCGGGACGCTCACCTACGAGGTGGTGTACGCCCTGACGCAGAAGGGCATCGGGCAGTCCACCTGTATTGGCATCGGCGGCGACCCGATTATTGGCACCACGTTCATTGACGCGCTGAAGTTGTTCCAGGATGACCCGCTGACGGAGCAGGTGGTGCTCATCGGCGAAATCGGCGGGACGGACGAGGAGCGGGCGGCCGAGTACATCGCCACGCACATGACCAAGCCGGTTACCGCGTTCATCGCGGGGCAGACCGCCCCGCCGGGAAAGCGCATGGGCCACGCGGGGGCCATCATCTCCGGCGGCACGGGCACGGCGGCGGAGAAGATCGCGGCTCTGCGGGAGGCCGGCGTCCGCATCGCCCGTCATCCGGTGGAAGTGGCCGACCTGGTGGCAGAAACCGCCTGATAACTTTGACAGACGCACGGCTGTCAGTATACTGATTCTTGCATGGACGCCGCACGCGCGTAAGCGATGGCGCTTGGGCGGAATGTGGAACCCTGGCTGGTACCGAGGGCGCTCCATTCGCTCAGGGGTTGCAATGGAGCGCCCCTGTTTTCACGAGAAACCGACAGGAGGGGCAGAGTGAGGCTTTGGCGTCGTCCTCTGGATGCCGACAAGATCGTGGTGCCGCGTGGCAAGATCTCCATTCTCGTGGAGCGGTGCAAGGGGTGCGGGTTCTGCGTGGAGTTCTGCCCGCGTGACGTGCTGGCGATTTCCGACACGTTCAATCAGAAGGGCTATCATCCTCCCTATACGCTCCACCCCGAGCAGTGTGTAGCCTGCGGCCTCTGCGAGATGCTATGCCCCGAATTCGCCATCCACGTCCGTGAAGAAATGGAGGTAGCGCCATGAGCGAGCCTCGGCTTCTCTGCGGCGAGTATTTCATGAGCGGCGACGATGCCTGCGCCGAAGCGGCTATCTGTGCGGGGTGCCGGTTCTTCGCGGGATACCCCATCACGCCGGCGACGGAAATCGCAGAGCGAATGGCGGCCCGCCTGCCCGAGGTTGGCGGCGTCTACATCCAGATGGAGGACGAACTAGCGTCCATGAACGCGGTGCTGGGGGCGTCCTGGGCAGGTCGCCGCGCCATGACCGCCACCTCTGGCCCTGGCTTCAGCCTGATGATGGAAAACCTGGGCCTGGGCATCATGACCGAGACGCCGTGCGTCCTGGTGAACGTTCAGCGTGGCGGGCCTTCCACCGGCCTGCCGACGCTGGTGGGGCAGGGCGACGTGATGCAGGCGCGCTGGGGTTCCCACGGCTGCTACGAGATCATCGCGCTGTGCCCCAGTTCCCCGCAAGAACTATTTGACCTCACCATTCGCGCCTTCAACCTGGCGGAGGAGTTCCGCACGCCGGTGCTGGTGATGACCGACGCCGAAGTGGGCCACATGACGGAGAAGGTGGTCATCCCGCCGCTCGAGCAGATTCCCATCTACCCGCGCCGCAGGCCAACGGTTGGCCCCGACGCTTACAAGCCGTTTGAGGTGGGTGACGATCTGGTGCCGGCGATGGTGAACGCGGGCGAGGGGTACAGGATTCACATCACAGGCCTGACCCACGACGAGCGCGGCTACCCGATGGTGGACGCGGTTACCCAGCAGCGGATGATCACGCGACTGGTGGAGAAGATACGCCGAAACCGCCATCGGATGATAGACATGGAGGAGCAGAACCTGGACGATGCCGAGGTGGTGGTGGTTACCTACGGCATCTCGGCGCGCACGGCGCACTGGCCGATGGAGCAGGCGCGGCAGGAGGGAATCAAGGTGGGAATGCTGCGCCTCATCACGCTGTGGCCGTTCCCGGAGGAGAAAATTCGCGCACTTGCGGGGCGGGTCCGCGCCTTCGTCGTGGTGGAGATCAACCTGGGGCAGATGGTGTACGAGGTGGAGCGGTGCGCGGCGGGCAAGGCCGAGGTGTACCTGGCGGGCCATGCGGGCGGGGACCTGCACGACCCGCACGACATTCTGGCGTTGATTCGCAAGGCCGCGGGCCGCTGACAGGGAGGGTGCAGATGATTGAAACTGTGCCGCGAGAGGTGGAGATGGCAGAGTCGCACCCGATGGACGCGGTGCTGCGGCAGGACCGCTTGCCGCACATCTGGTGTCCGGGGTGCGGGCTTGGGACAGCGCTCACCTGCTTTGTGAGCGCGCTGCTCAAGTCCGGGCTGGATTTGGACAAAGTGGTGGTGGTGTCGGGCATTGGCTGCACGGGGCGCGTGGCCGGCTATGTGCGCTTGGATTCATTCCACACGACGCACGGGCGGGCCATCCCCTTCGCCACCGGACTGAAACTCGGGAACCCCGACCTGAAGGTGGTGGTGTTCAGCGGGGAC
>JARYMK010000100.1 GCA_029907165.1 Anaerolineae bacterium | reverse complement strand
ACTTAACGCGTTGGCTTCGGCACGGAGAGATACAATACTCCCCACACCCAGTACCCATCGTTTACGGCGTGGACTACCGGGGTATCTAATCCCGTTCGCTCCCCACGCTTTCGCGCCTCAGCGTCAGGAACAGGCCAGGGAGCCGCCTTCGCCACTGGTGTTCCTCCCGATCTCTAAGGATTTTACCCCTACACCGGGAATTCCACTCCCCTCTTCTGCCCTCTAGTGCCGCAGTATTGAACGGCGCCTCCCGGTTAAGCCGAAAGATTTCACGTCCAACTTACGACACCGCCTGCGCGCGCTTTACGCCCAGTAAATCCGGATAACGCTCGCACCCTACGTGTTACCGCGGCTGCTGGCACGTAGTCAGCCGGTGCTTATTCCTGGGGTACCGTCCTTTCTCGTCCCCCAGAAAAGGGTTTTACGACCCGAAGGCCTTCTTCACCCACGCGGCGTTGCTGCATCAGGCTTTCGCCCATTGTGCAATATTCCTTACTGCTGCCTCCCGTAGGAGTCTGGCCCGTGTTTCAGTGCCAGTGTGGCTGATCATCCTCTCAGACCAGCTACCGATCTTCGCCTTGGTAGGCCATTACCCTACCAACTAGCTAATCGGCCGCAGGCCCCTCCCGAAGCGCCTTTCGGCTTTACTCCGACAACCGAATGCCGGAGCACATGCGGAATTAGCAACCCTTTCGGGTAGTTATTCCCCACTTCGGGGTAGGTCACCTACGTGTTACTCACCCGGACGCCACTAACCACTCCTCCGAAGAAAAGTGGTTCGTACGACTTGCATGTATTAGGCACGCCGCCAGCGTTCATCCTGAGCCAGGATCAAACTCTCCGTAGATTCTCTTTTCAGGAATCTGACAGGACCCAATCCCGTCTACTTTCCTACCACTCTTCAGTTGTTAAAGTGCCGCCCGCTCTCATTTTTTGGGCGAGGGTAATTATAACATAGTCCCTGTGGGCTGTCAAATCGGCCCCTCGGAGAAAAACGCCGCCGACGCTTCTGCGCCGGCGGAGACGCACCACACCTATCCGCTACGAATCGGCCTTCACGTTGTGTTGGTTTGCGCCTCCCGCGTTCCTCCTTAAACACTATCCGATTGTCAAAACAGCCAGCCGACCTTCCCTCACGTTCGGCAATTCTATTTTACCACAACTCTCCGCACTTTGTCAAGAGGTCGTGGCACCTTTTTTGAATTTCCTCTGCGAGGTCGCTCGGCTTTCGCGACAACGGCGCGGATAATACCACAGCCCATGCGCCTTGTCAAATTCCGCTCTGCGGTTTTATAGCCGCCCGTCCAGCGCCCGCAGTAGCGCCTCAATCTCCTCCAGCGTGTTGTAGAAGTGCGGCGAGACGCGGATGACCTCCCCACGCAGGGAGACGATGACGTTCGCCGTCGTCAGTTGCGCGTGAATCTCCGCCGCCTTCCGCGAGGGATGCTTGAAGCAGACAATCCCCGACCGTTCTGACTCCGATTCCATCGGCGTCGTGATGACGTATCCGTGTGCCCGCAGCCCATCGGCCAGCGCATCCGTCAGCCGGAGAAGGTGCGCCCGAATCCGCCCCAGTCCCACCTCCATGAGCAGGTTCATGCTCGCCTGCAACCCCAACAGGCCCGGGATGTTCAGCGTGGCCTCCTCAAACCGCCTGGCGGTCGGATGCCAGGGCATGTTGTAGTCGTAGTAGTTTTCCGAGTCCAGCGTGCTGCGCCAGCCCATGAACACGGGCGCTAACTGCTCAATCAGCCCCTTGCGACAGTAGAAGATGCCCGTCCCCAGGGGAGCCATCAGCCACTTGGGTCCGCCGGCCGACAGGAAATCCACCTGCGGGTCGTTGACGTTGAACGGCACCTGGCCCAGCGCCTGGATGCCGTCCACGCACAGGAGCACCCCCCGCGCTCGGCAGATAGAGGCGATGGCGTGCAGGTCGCACCGGAACCCGCTCCCGAACTGCACGGCGCTGACGGCGACCAGGCGCGTGCGGGCGTCCATGAGCGCCTCAATGTCCTCGGGCAGGATGCGATTGTCCCGCATGGGCGCGAATCGCACTTCCACGCCCCTGCCGCGCAGCGTGAGCCAGGGGTAAACGTTGGCCGTGAACTCCCCATGGGGCACGATGAGGTTGTCGCCGCTCCGCCACGGCAACCCGTTGGCCACCAGGAGCAGGCCGTGGCTGGTGTTGCGCGTCAGGGCCACTTCCTCGGGCGACGCGCCGATGAACCGCGCCGCTGTGTCTCGTATCTTGTCCACCAGGCCCATCCAGCCCTGGGAGTAGCGGCAGCCGTACAGGTGCTGCTCCTCCAGCAGGCTTTGGGTTGCCTGGATGGTGGGTGTGGGCAGCGGCGAGCAGGCCGCGTGGTTCAGGTATACGTGGTTTGCCACAGACGGGAAAAGGCTCCGGTATTCGTGCAGTTCCATTGGCAACTCCTCAATGTGATGGCTCATTTGCCGCCGAGAACGCGGAGAACGCAGAGAGATTCGGGCATGGTTCTCCTCCGCGGTTTCTGTGTCTCAGCGGTGTATTCCCTTCTGCCTAGGCGCACAGGTCGGCGATGCGCGGCAGCGCCACTGCCACATCGTCGTGGATGACCACATCGGCCACCGGGTCGGCGGGTGTGGGCTGGAGGTTCACGATGATGAGCCGTGCGCCATGCCGCCGGGCGACAAACGGCAAATCCGCCGCGGGGTACACCTCCAGCGAACTGCCCGCCACCAGCATCACGTCGCAGGTGCGCGCCTCGGCGTCGGCCTCCATGAACACGTCCACCGGCAGCATCTCGCCGAACAGCACCACGTCGGGCTTGATGGCCCCGCCGCACTCGCAAGTAGGTAGCCAGTCTTCCTCCAGGAAGCGGCGCACGATGGGCGCGGCGTCCACCGTGCGCCCGCAGCGGACGCACGTCGCCGTCCGTAGGTGGCCATGGAGTTCCAATACCCGCCGCGAGCCGGCCTTCGTGTGCAGGTCGTCAATGTTCTGGGTGATGACTGCCTTCAGGATGCCCTTCGCCTCCAGCCGCGCCAGGGCGTAGTGGGCCGGGTTCGGCTTGGCCTCGGCGGTCTGGCGGGCCAGCGGGCGAATCCAGTCGTAGAACAGGCGCGGGTTGGCACGGAACGACTGGATGGACGCGACCACCATGGGGTCGTACTTCTCCCACAGGCCGCTTTCGGGGCTGCGGAAGTCGGGAATGCCCGACGGGGTGCTGTGGCCCGCGCCAGTCAGCGCGACGGCGTGTTTGGCCGCCCGCAAGATGTCGGCGGCTTTCTGGATGGCGTCGGTGGAATCCATCATCCGCGTTTCATCTCCTTTCGCTTGACCCAGGCCATGAACTCTGCCTCACCCACCGCGGCCAGCAGGTGCGCAAGTCGCGTGGGTTCAGGCAGGCGGTAGCGCGGGGCGCAGGCCAGGACGAGACGTATGGCACTGTCCAGGTCGGCGCGATGCCCGGGCGAGACGTACACCGGCTTCACGCCCGCGCGCGTGCGCAGCGCCGCGCCGATGGTCTCGCCGTGGTCGTCCAGCGGCTGCCACTCGCCACGCGCCTGACCCACCGGGCCATGCGTGCCCCAGAGGCGCGACTTGGCGCAGCCGATGGTGGGATGATCCAACAGGATGCCCAGGTGGGTGGCGATGCCCATGCGGCGCGGGTGGGCGATGCCCTGGCCGTCGCACATGAGCACATCGGGGGCGATGTCCAGTTGGCGGAGCGCCGCCAATGCCACGGGAATCTCGCGGTAGGCTAGCAGACCAGGGATGTAGGGGAACGAGACCGGCGCGCGGGCCACGCCCCAGGCCACTGCCCGCAGGTCGGGGTACGACAGGACAACGACGGCGGCGCAGGCAATGCCGTTACGGATGCCCACGTCCAGCCCGGCGACCGTCGCCGGCGGGTGGGGCAGTGGGCACAGAACCGCCCTGCATGCCAGTTGCCGCTGCTCCTCCGCGGCTTGCTGTGGGGTGTACGCGGAAAAGTCCACCGCGGGAACGTGCATGACCAGCCCTCCACGCGAACTGTACCACAAACCCGCAGGCGCTGCAAGTTGCGCGGGCCGGCAGGTCGCGCAGCCCGCGGTGGCCGTGGCGCACGGACTGTCCGCAGGGCCTCGCCGCCCCCGCGCCGCTTTGACAAATCCGGGAAACGAGTGTAATGTATAAACGCTTCTTTATGAATCTTTCCCTGCAGGTGCGCTGTGCTCCAATCGGATTTCCACGCGCTAGCCGAATACTTCAGGGCCTTGGCGGATGGGCTGCGCCTACGGATTTTGACATTGCTGGCCGATGGGGGGGAGATGAACGTGTCCGGCCTGGCGAAGACGCTGCGGGTGAGCCAGCCGCTGGTGTCGTGGCACCTGCGGCTTCTGACGCGGGCCGGGCTGGTGCAGGTCCGCAGGGTCGGGCGCGAGGTGTACTGCTCCCTCAGCCCCGACGCGCTCCGCTTGCACATCGCGCACGTGTCGCATCTGCTGTCGCCCAACAACGATCCCCACGACGAAGCCAGGAGTTAGGATTCAGTGAAGCCGACCATGTTGACGTACTATGTGTACCGAATCGCAGGGTTCTTGGTGCCGTTCACTCCCATCCGGGTCGGCCACTGGCTGGTGGACCGCATCGCCGATGTGGTGGCGTGGCTGCGACCCCGCGAGCGGGCCATCGTCAAGGCGAACATCCGGCGGGTCATGGGCAGCGACCCGAGCGACAAGGAACTGGAGCGGCTGGCCCGCAACACCTATCGTTGCAGTCTGAAGAACTACTTTGACCTTTTCTGGATGGCGCGGCGGTCCGTGGAGGAGGTGCGCGCTCGGGTGCAGACCGACGGGTGGGAGCACGTGGAACAGGCATTCGCCCAGGGGCGCGGGGTCATCGTGGTCTCGCTGCACTACGGCAATCCCGAATTGTCGCTCCAGATTGTGCCGCTGGTGGGTAAGCCGTGCTGGGCGCCGGCCGAGCATGTGCAGCCCGAGGCATTGTTTCAGTACCTATGCCGGCTGCGTTCGGCCAAAGGGGTGCGCCTGCTGCCGGTGGACGGGCCGCTGACGGAGATCATGCGGGCGCTGCGGCGCGGCGAGGGGGTGGGCCTGGCGCTGGACCGCGACGCCACGAACAGCGGGCGCGTAGTGGAGTTCTTCGGCGCGCCGGCGCATCTGCCCGACGGGTTCGCGCTGCTGGCGTTGCGGACGGGCGTGCCGGTGCTGCTGGTGCTCAACTGGCGGCTCCCTGGCGCTCGCTACATCCTGCGCGCGTACCCGCCGATGGCGTTCCCCGTCGTGAAGCAGCCGGACGACGCGATGGTAGAGCAGACCATGCGCCAGGTACTAGCGCTTGCGGAAAGGGAGATGCGGCGAGATCCTTCCCAGTGGGTGGTGTTTCGTAAGATATGGAACGACTGACCATCGCGATGGTTGCGCCGTATGAGTATCCGTACCCAGGCGGCGTAACGGAACACATCCGACATCTGAGCGCGACGCTGCGCAAGAAGGGGCACGAGGTGCATATCGTCGCGCCATGCCCGGAAGACGCCGAACTGCCCGAGCACGTCATCGCGGCCACCAAGCACATCGTCTCATTTCCGTTTGCCGGCTCGCAGGCGCGTATCTCCCTGTCGCCCAGGGTGTACAACCGGGCGAAGGACATCCTGGGGAGCCATCAGTTTGACGTGGTCCACCTACAGGAGCCACTCACGCCGACGCTGCCCTGGGCCATGCTGTACCACTCCAACGCCGTGAACGTGGGGACGTTCCACGCCTACCGCGAGACGAGTTTCACCTACTCCGCGTGGAAGGTGATTCTGGAGCGGCTCATGGAGCGGCTGGACGGGCGGATTGCCGTGTCCGAGGCCGCGCGGGACTACGTGGCGTCGTACTTTCCGGGCGAGTATCGGGTGATCCCGAACGGCATTGACGTGGAAGCCTTCTCCGACCCGAATGTGGAGCCGATTGAGCGGTTCAATGACGGTAGGCCGAACATCCTGTTTCTGGGTCGCCTGGAGAAGCGCAAAGGCTTTCGGTATCTGCTGAAGGCGTTTGAGATTCTGAAGCCGCGCGTGCCCGAGGCCAGGCTCATCGTGGCGGGCGCGTTCAGCAAAGAGGACAAAGACCCCTACGTCCGCTACGTGCGCGAGCGCGGCATCCGAGACGTGCGCTTTGTGGGCTACGTCCGGTCGGGGGCGCTGCCGCGCTACTACCGGACATGCACGGTGTACTGCGCGCCGTCCACAGGGTCGGAGAGTTTCGGCATCGTGCTGCTGGAGGCGATGGCGTCGGGGCGGCCTGTCGTGGCGACGGACATCCCAGGCTATCGCTCGGTGCTGCAGAACGGTGTGCAGGGGCTGCTGGTCCCGCCGGAGAATGAGGAGGCGCTGGCGACTGCGCTGGAGCGGATTCTCCTGAATCCGGAGATGGGGCGGGCCATGGGCGAGGCAGGGCTGCGGCGCGCCCGCGAATTCAGTTGGGACACGGTTACGGATAAGGTCCTGGACTACTACTACGAACTGCTGGACAAACGGCGCAAGAGGGAGGCTAGGTAGGGCTTTATGATCGGCGAACGCTTGAGAAAATGGACGTATGGCATCATCAATCCTGTGGCCCTGGCGATCGCGCGAACGGGCATCTCGCCCAACGCGCTGACGCTGACGGGTTTCGTGATGCACGTGGGCATCGCCTACGTGCTGGCGCAGGGATGGTTCTTCTGGGGGGCGCTGCTCATCGTCTTCGCGGGAATCTTTGATGCGCTGGACGGCGCGGTGGCCAGGGCCGCCAATCGCGTGAGCCGCTTCGGCGCGTTTCTGGACTCCAACCTGGACCGGTTCTCCGAAGCGCTGATGTACTTCGGCCTGTTGCTGTACTACATCCGCTACGGGACAACGTTGCACACCATTCTGATTTACGCTGCCATCATCGGTTCGCTCATGGTCAGTTATGCGCGGGCGCGGGCCGAGGGCATCGGCGTAGAGTGTAAGGAGGGGATTCTGACCCGGTTTGAGCGCATCGCGATCCTGGTGATCGCTTTGCTGCTGGACGTGGTGCCGCTGGCGCTGTGGGTGCTGGCGATTCTCACCAACATCACGGCCTTCCAGCGCATGTATTTCGTGTGGCGCAAGACCGAGGAGAAGCACGATTAGACTCGTTGGGAGCGGGCCGACGTGGATTTGACGGCGCGGGTCTCCGGGGCTACAATCCGCATCCAGTTACGCGAAAGGTGTGCCCGTGTTTGATACGCTGACCGCCAGGCTACAAGGGATATTTGACCGTCTTTCGGGCCGGGGCAAACTGTCCGAGCAGGACATAGATGCCGCGCTCCGCGAGGTTCGGCTCGCCCTGCTTGAGGCCGATGTCAACTACACCGTGGTCAAGACGTTCCTGGCTCGGGTCAAGGAGCGTGCCATCGGTGCGGAAGTGGCGCGCAGCCTCACGCCTGCCCAGCAGGTCATCAAGATCGTACACCAGGAACTCATCGCCACGCTGGGCCAGCCGTCCAAGTTGGATTTGTCGGGACCGCCACCCAACGTCATCATGCTGGTCGGGCTGCAAGGGTCGGGCAAGACGACGACGGCCGCCAAATTGGCGCTGCACCTGCGGAAGGCCGGGCAACGTCCCATGCTGGTAGCCGCCGACACCTACCGCCCCGCCGCGGTAACCCAACTGGAGGTCCTGGGCAAGCAACTGGAGATTCCGGTGCATTCGGAGGGCACCAGCACGCCGCCGCCCAAGATCTGCGCCAACGCCCTGGACCGCGCGCGCAAGGCGGCGTACACCGTCGTCATCCTGGATACGGCGGGCCGCCTGCACATTGACGACCAGATGATGTCGGAACTGAAGGTCATCAAGGCCACGGTGAAGCCGAGCGAGGTGCTCCTGGTGGCCGACGCCATGACCGGGCAGGATGCCGTGCGCATGGCCACGGAGTTCAACGGGCAGGTGGGCCTCACCGGCCTGATTCTCACCAAGGTGGACGGCGACGCGCGTGGCGGTGCGGCCATCTCCATGCGCGAAGTTACCGGCGTGCCCATCAAGTTCCTGGCGACCGGCGAGAAACTGGACGCTCTGGAGCCGTTCCACCCGGACCGGCTGGCGTCGCGCATCCTGGGCATGGGGGACGTGCTGACGCTCATTGAGAAGGCGGAAGCGTCGCTGGACAAGGAATCGGCGCTGGCGATGGCCCGCAAACTCCGAACGGCGACGTTTGACCTGGAGGACTTCCGCAAGCAGTTGCGCGAGGTCCGCAAGATGGGCCCAGTGAGCCAACTGCTGGAGATGATCCCCGGCCTTGCCCAGGCGAGCCGAGACATCCCCGCCGACCTGACCGAGAAGCAGATGAAGCAGGTGGAGGCCATCATCAACTCCATGACACCAGAGGAGCGGCGGCGGCCGGAGATTATCAACGCCAGCCGCAAGCGTCGCATCGCGCGAGGCAGCGGCACCACCGTGCAGGACGTGAATCAACTTCTGGCCCAGTTCCGGCAGATGCAGCGGATGATGAAGAGCATGGCCGGCGGGAAGAGGGGCGGGCTGATGAATCTGTTTCGGTGATGGCCATCGCGCGGGCGGGGATTGCTTCGCTTCGCTCGCCATGACAGGGAGGAGTTGTCATTACGAGGGCGCGCAGCGCCCGAAGCAATCCCTGGGGCGTGAGTTTGCCGATTTGCGAACCCTGTGGTATATTACGTTGCTAATCTTTCAGGAGTAGGTTGAGAAAAGATGTTGCGTATTCGTTTGCGACGAGTTGGTGCCAAGAAACAACCCAGTTACCGTATCGTGGTCGCCGAGCGCGAAGCGCCCCGCGATGGCGCATTCCTTGAGGTCATCGGCTTCTACAACCCTCGGACGGAGCCAGAGACCGTGGAGATCAACGAGGAGCGGGCGCTGCACTGGCTGTCCCAGGGCGCGAAGCCCAGCGATGCGGTATTGCGGATGCTCACGAAGACCGGCATCATGGACAAGTGGGCCGCCGCCAAGCAGGGCAGCACCAGCCAGCCCACGGCGTAGCGAGACCCTGCGTGCCGCAGCGCGGCAACTCGGAGAGGCGCTTCTGTGAAAGAACTCATTGAGTACATCAGCAAGTCCCTGGTGGATGACCCTTCGGCGGTGCGTGTGGACGAGCGCGTAACGTCCGCGCGCATCATCCTCCATCTGCGGGTGGCCTCCAAAGACATGGGGCGGGTCATCGGCAAGGAAGGCCGCGTGGCCAATGCCATGCGCGCGCTGTTGAGGGTGGGAGCAGCCCATAAGGGGAAGCCCTACGTCCTGGAGATTGACTGATGTCGCGCGTGGCGGACGGCCAACCGCTTCGCGATGAGAACGGCTCAGTCGGGCGAGACCTGCCGGCTGAGCCTCGCTTTTTGATAGTGGGCCAGGTGCGCGCCCCGCACGGCGTCCGGGGTGAGGTGCGCGTGCAAATCCTCACCGATTTCCCCGAGCGCTTCCGCCGGGGCGCGGAGATTTGCATCGGCCCGGAACACCGCCGTTATACCATCCAGACGGCGCGGTTCCACGAGGGCGACGTCCTTATCAAACTCGTGGGGCTGGACGACCGCAACGCGGTGGAGGGCTTTCGCGGCGCAGAGGTTACGGTGCCGGTGGAGGAGGCCATGCCCTTGCCAGAGGGCACGTTCTACGTCCACCAGATTGTGGGCCTGCGGGTCTGGACCGACGCAGGGGAGCCACTCGGCACGGTATCCGAAGTGCTGTCCCTGCCGGCGAACGACGTGTACGTCGTGAACACGCCGCAGGGCGAAATCTGGCTACCCGCCATTTCCGACGTCATCCTGGACATAGACCTCGCGCAGGGTCGGATGACGGTGCACCTGCTGCCGGGCTTGGTGTAACGCGCGCCTGCCCGCCGATTCGTTCCCCCGGTCCATGCCCCGTGGCCGTTGCCCGCCACGTCGTCCACCGAATAGAGGTTCATCCGTGCGAATTCGCGTCTGATTGCGGTTTCCGTCCGAGATAACTCTGCTTCGCTCGCAATGGCGCAGAGCCGAATCGGGTTCTTGTGCCGCTTGACAGGCAAGCGCGGTTTGGATATCCTTGCCCAAAGGAGAGTCGCAGGGTTGGATGAGGTCGCGTTCTGGATAGGATTCAATCTCGTGCCCGGCATCGGTCCGAAGCGCGTCCGCATGCTCCTGGATCATTTCGGCGACCTGTCGCGGGCGTGGGAGGCGAATGCCTGGGACCTGGCCGCCGCCGGACTGGACAGCAGGAGCATCCAGGCGCTCCAGGAGACCCGCGCGAAGGTCTCGCTGGAGCGGGAGATGGCCCGCGTGGAACGGGCAGGCGCAAGAGTCCTCACCTGGCGCGATGCCGACTACCCGCGCCTGCTGCGTAATATCGCATCGTCGCCGCCGGTACTGTACATCCGGGGCCAGATGTTGCCCAGGGACGAACTGGCGCTGGCGGTGGTCGGCACGCGCAAGGCCAGCACCTATGGGCGCGAGGTGGCCCACCTGCTGACCTCGGAGATCGCGCGGTGCGGCGTTACGATTGTCAGCGGGCTGGCCCGTGGGATTGACGGAGAGGCGCACCGCGCGGCACTGGCGGTCGGCGGCCGCACCATCGCCGTGCTGGGGTCGGGCGTGGACGTGATTTACCCAGCCGAGCACCGCGAACTGGCCGAGCGCATCGTGAAGAGCGGCGCGCTGGTGAGTGAGTGTCCCATCGGCGCGAAGCCGGAGGCGGGGAACTTCCCCGCGCGCAATCGCATCATCAGCGGGCTGGCCCTGGGGACGCTGGTGGTGGAGGCAGGACGCGAAAGCGGCGCGTTGCTCACGGCGCGGCATGCGCTGGAGCAGGGCCGCGACGTGTTCGCCGTGCCGGGCAACATCCTGGCGGCAGGCAGCCGTGGTGTGAACGAACTCATCCGCGACGGGGCGAAGCCGGTCGTCTGCGCCGAGGACATCCTGCAGGAACTCAACCTGAACATGGTGCAGGAGTTCGTGGAGGCGCGGGAGACCTTGCCGGCGACCAGTGGGGAGGAGTTACTCCTGCGGCACATGGCGGCGGAGCCGGTTCACGTGGACGAGTTGGCGCGGGCCACCGGCATGTCCATCGCCGACGTGAACAGCACGCTCGTGATGATGGAACTCAAGGGCCTGGTGCGGCACGTCGGCAGCATGAACTACGTGGCCGTGCGCGAGGGGCGGCAGGTGTACCGGCCGCAATCTGGATGAGGAAGGGGGACTTGACCATCGCTGCACTGAACATCCTCATACTCGCGGGGGGCTTCGGGACACGCCTGTGGCCTAGCAGCCGCGAACACATGCCCAAGCACCTTCTGTCCATAGGCGGAGAACATTCGCTCCTGAGGGAGACGTATCTCCGAATCGCTCCCCTGGTGGAGCCGCATCAAGTGTATGTGGCGACGGCTGCGGCCCACGCCGATCAGGTCCGCGCGCACCTGCCGGAACTGCCGTCGGAGAACATCATCGTGGAGCCGATGGGCAAGGGGACGGCCCCCTGCATCGGGCTGGCAGCGCTGCACATGCGGCGCAAGAACCCCAACGGCGTGATGGCGTCGCTCCATGCCGACCACGTGATCCTGGACCCCGAAGGATTCC